>JACSRF010000280.1 GCA_014879875.1 Anaerolinea sp. | reverse complement strand
TTGGGGTGGAGACGGCCGTTTGTCACCTGTGCATAATAAGTCCACAACACCGGCAGCTTGATCAGGCTGGCGGCCGGGAAAACCATATCCGCATTAATGGCGATGCGCTGTTGTGAATGGAAACAATGCACGTACACGCCGGCCGTGCCGTTGAGGTTGGCGGCCAGCCGGTGCAAAGTGGCGGCGAGGGAGTTGTTTGTTTGTTCGCTGTTCAATGATGCTTTCCGGGGGTTTGTTAGTTCGTTTTTTCTGTGGTTTAATCTGCGAAATCTGTGGGTGGTTGCTTTTCTGACTTAGCCTTAACTATTGAAATCCATTGTCCATGAGTCATTTTGATGTTTCCATACATCATTCAAAGCATTTTTCTGATTATCAACACCACCAAACACCATAATTAATCCCTCCTTTTCATTAAAAGCCATTGCCTGCCCCCATCGAAAGGGGGGGCATAACGAAGTAACTGCCTTCTCTAATTCTGCTCCATTGTATTCCCAAAGGCAGGGTTCTTCGGGAACTGAATTGTTATAAATAATTACTCTTCCCTTGTTTTTATCGTAAGCCAAGTCATAACTGATAAATGATATGAATTGTTCATCATAGATGATGTTGTCTTTCACTGTCCATTGACTACCATCAAACTCATAAATATTGTCATTAAAAGTCTTCGTTAAAATAAGCACTTCTCTTTTCGGATCATATACAATCTCTGGTTGTTTTATGGAGGGAATAATAGCATCAGTCAAATGCGATTGATTCATCCAGTTACTCCCATTATAAAACCAAAAATCAGCGACCTCACCACCTGGTGTATCTCCCCCAAACATAAAAATTCCTTTCCACTTGGAAGCATACGTCATTGCGGGAGAATTACGTGCAGTAGGAATATCTGACGTGATACTTTTTTGAACCCAGTTCCCATTATCTAATTCCCATAAATCGTCTAGATAGGTTCCTGATACCGTTATCCCTCCAAATAAAACAACAACTCCTCGATTTTCATCAAAAACCATTCCATGTTTTGATCTTTCAGGGGGTGGTGAAGCAATTTCGAGCCTCACCCATTGTGAACCGTCATATTCCCACGTGTCGTTGTAGAAATGGGCGTCACTTTCTCCGCCAAATAATACAAAGATATTGCGATGGCTGTCGTAAACCAATGCGCTGTTCACTCTTGGGCTAGGAGTAGTTTTATTTGATGCCTCTTCTGTTGGAATAGAACTGCCAGAAGATTGAGCAACAACTTGCTCCAATATTATCCCATTATTGGAATCTTTTGAATTATCAAGGTTTGATGAACTAACATTGGTTGAACACCCAATAATTAGCATACTGAACAATATTCCGAGGATTTCTGTTTTTATTACATTCATCTGAGGTGGCTCTGGCCGGTCTCCTGACCGCGCCAGTCAGGGGGCTGAACGGTTGCCTTCATTTAAGTGTGGTGGTGTGTTGGTGGGTGGTGGTTTTTACTCTGCTTCGCCGTCGGTGAATGGCGCGGGGGCGGCCGGCTCGCTGGTCGTCTCTGCCTGTGTTTCATGTTCATTGGGTTGTACGGCCGTCGCGGTGGGCGCTGTTTTGTGGGTCAGGTTAACGGCCGTACCCAGGTAGAACATGTGTAAAATGCGGTGGGCAATGGGCGTGACGAGAATGCCGAGAGCGCCCAGAAAGACAACGCCGGAGAAGAGCGCATAGAGTGCGGTGAACAGTTTGCCGCCAGGGGTGACGATGGGCACGGACGCACCCCGGCCGCTGAGGAGCATGGCGGCATTGAGCAGGGCGTCTAGCCAGGGCAGGCTTTCCAGGATGCGGTAGCCAATGACGCCAATGACCAGAGTGATCAACAGAATACCGCCGGCGAGCGCGGCAAACAGCAGCACGCGTTGGATGAACAGGATGGGCGAGAGTAATTTGTCGTGGTGATGCTCGAATTTGAACATGCGCCTATTATGCCACAGGCGGGGGAATGGGGATAGCATTTACGATTTACGATTTGCGATTGACGATTTATGATTCATAGCCAATTGACCTACGGGAAGTTGTGTCGGGCGGCATATTGTTTGCCGGTGATGGCCTGTGTTATGCTGGTGGGTATGGACGAACTGTGGCAAGATGTGGTGCGGCAGGAAGAGGAACGGCCGTTTCGTTTGATGTTTGCGTTGATGTACGTGGGGCTCATCGCGGCCGTCGTCTATTTCAACATGGTGAGCCAGTGCGGGGAAAACATGCCTTTTGGCGGCATGGGGGCGCTGGTGGTGGCGCTGCTGGCGCTGTTGGGCATTGAACGGTACGAGCATCAACATTTAGAACCCCATTTACCACAGCAGGCGGCCGTCGTGCTGCTGTTGGCGCGCGTTTTTTTGGTGGAAGCCGTTGTCTACCTGGACTGCGCCCATTTCGCGCCCCTGTTGTACCCCGTGATCTCTTTTTCCGTCTACTTTTCCTTTCGCCCTGCGGTCAGCAATGGCTTGTCGCTGGCTTATTTTGTGCTTTATCTGGGGCGTCTCTGGCGCGATAACCCGACCTGGTATGACAGCCAGGTGGCGTTGACCATCTTTCTCGTCTTTATGCTGCTGTTGGTGTTTATGCAGATGATGGCGCGGGTGATTGACCATGATGAGCGGCGGCGGCGGCACACTGAGCGGCTGCTGGCTGACCTGGAAGCGTCGCATGTGAAGCTGCAAGCGTATGCGGCGCAGGTGGCGGAACTGGCGGCTACAGAGGAGCGGAACCGGTTGGCGCGGGATATTCACGATAGTTTGGGGCATTATTTGACGGCCGTTAACGTGCAGTTGGAAAAAGCGCAAGCCTTTTGGACGCGCGACCCGGCCGAGGCGCAGGTGGCGATGGGGGAAGCGCGGCAGTCGGCGCGGGAGGCGCTGCAAGATGTGCGCCGTTCGGTAGCGGCGCTGCGTGACCCCGATGACCACTTTTCGCTGCAGACGGCGTTGGCTGATCTGGCGCGGGGGATGGATAACGGCCGTTTGCACATCACGCTGAACCTCAGCGGTGAAGAAACAGGATATGCCCGTTCAGTATTGATGACGTTGTATCGCGCGGCGCAGGAAGGGTTAACCAATATTCAAAAACATGCCCAGGCTACGGCCGTGACATTGACGTTGATTTTGGGTGAACAAGAAGCCAAACTGTGCCTTTGGGACAACGGACATGGCTTTGACCCGGCGACGTTGGGCGAACTACGCGCTGCGCCGCAGCACAGCTTTGGCTTGCAGGGTATTCGTGAGCGGGTGGAACTGGCGCGCGGACAGATGACGCTGACCAGCACGCCGCAGCAGGGCACGGAGTTGTGTATTACGGCGCCGAAGAACCCGATGTGGGTGGGCGCCGTGAGTTCGGCGTCTTCTGACTCACGACGCCCACCCGGAGTAACGCATGAATGACGTAACGGTGCTCGTTGTGGATGATCAGCGGTTGATACGGGAGGGGATTGCTTCGTTGTTGGGCATTCAGGAAGGGGTGCGGGTGGTGGGAACGGCCGTTGATGGACAAGAGGCCATTGCCCAGGCGCAGCAGCATCATCCTGACGTTGTGTTGATGGATGTGCGGATGCCGGTGATGGATGGCATCATGGCGACGGCGCGCATTCGGCAGCAGTTACCAGGCTGCCAGGTGTTGATGCTGACGACGTTTGATGACGAGGAGTATGTGATTCGTTCGTTACAGGCGGGGGCCAGCGGTTATTTGCTCAAAGACATTCCGGCAGCCGATCTGGCGCAGGCGGTGCGCCTGACGCACGCCGGCATTAACCAATTGGATACGGCCGTAGCGGGGAAACTGGTGGGGATGCTGGGGCAATGGCGGGGTGAGGGGAAAGGGACGGCTGTTGCTGCTCCGCCTGCGGCTCTTGCCAAACAACATGACATCACCGAACGGGAACTGGAAGTGCTGCGCCTGATCGCCACCGGCGCCACCAACCGCGAAATCGCCGATGCACTGGTCGTCAGCGAAGGCACAGTGAAAAACCACGTTTCCAATATCCTCAGCCGCCTGGGGCTGCGTGATCGCATCCAGGCGGCTATCTATGCGCTGGAAAATCAACTGGTGTAGGGGGGCGTGAAGCGTAACAAGGCGCTTACGCACTGACATCAACAAAAAGTTGTCGCAGCCTCTTACGTTTCACGCTTCACGTCTCACGTTTCACGTCACGATGAGGCGTGTCCAACTCCAGGTCTGCGATGAGCCTGGCAACGGCCGTTTCCGTCTCCCCCAGCGTCACGTTCCCATACACATTCCATACCTCACGGTGGGTCATCGTTTCTCCAGGGGCGATGGTCGCTGCCGGCCCCAGCGTTTCTAACTCCAAAAATTGGTCGTTGCAATAACATTGGCTGGAACTGTTGCCGTCCAGATACGACGCTTGCGGGTCGAAATGGGCGCGTTTTACAAACAGCGTCTTTTGCCAATGATACGCCAGCCAGCCGCGTGGGTTGGGGAAGCCGATTTTGAGCGCGCCGGCTGTCAGGGCGGCCGTGACGCGAATAACCTCATTGCCCCAGCGGATGTGCGGGTTGTTGACGTCGGTGTAAGGCCACAGCGCCAGGGTACGGTTGGGCTGTAAACCGTCGGGGTCGGCGTTGCTGGTTAGTTGGGGCAAAACGGCCGTGCCCCCTGTGCGCAGCTGCGTGATGGCCCAGGGCGCGCACGTCACCGGCCACAGCCCATGATTGGTCAGCATGTGGTCTACAACCACGGTGGCGCTGTCATCTGGCAGGCGCACCCGCAGCGATTTTTGCAAGCCGGCGGCGCTTTCTGTGGGCTGGATGATATGCGCGCCATCGGGCACGGCGGCAATAGACACGGGCTGGTCGTCCGGCAGGTAGGTGCGGCGGCTGACCTCTGGCGCGTGCCATAGGCGATGTCCGCCCCACAAAGTTAGCAAGCCGGCGCCGGGGCAGGGGATGGTGAAATGGGGCAGCTCGGCGAATAAATTTGGCCCATCCCCCAATTGCAAAGCTAAAATGCGTGGGCCGACGGATTGCGTGATATGCAGTGACAGGGCGGCATTGTGCAGGCGTAAACAGGGGAGGTTGAGAAAAGTTGATTCTTCCAGGGTTGTCATGAGTAACTCCTATGTGAAGAGTGTAGAGTTTTATAGTTGGAAACTATGCCAATCGTAAATCGTAAATCGTAAATCGCCAATCGCCTCAGCGGCGCAGGTGTAATTGCCAGAAAAACTTCCAATAATCAATAAATTTAGGCACGTTGCGTTCAAAACGGACGAGGAGGATGCTGACGAGCAGCACCAGCGCGCCCAGCCATTGAACCAGGGTAAAGCGTTCGTTGAGAAAAAACATCGCCAGGATAATGCTGACAACGACTTCGAGCATTCCCAGCAAGGCGGTCTGAATGCTGCCCAGGTGTTTGACGCCGAGGAAAAGGGTGAGGCGCGAGAGGCCGGTGGTAAAGCCCATCAGGAGAACGGCCGTCCAGCCGGCGGTAGAAATGGCCGTCAACGGCGACGGCTGGATCAGCCAGGCAATGGTGACGACGGCGGCCATGGCGGTCATGGCATAGAGGGCCATGGTGGGGGCCGGTGTGTCATACAAAATGCGTTGGCTGAGGACCAATTGAATGGCATAGGTCAGGGCGCCAATCGCCATCATACCGACTCCCACCCAGTCGGGCGTGCCTATGCCGCCTTGTGTCAGGATGTAAATGCCCACAATAGCGAGAATGGTGCGCAGCAGTGTGAGCAGGGAGATGCTTTGCCCGGCCAGGCGCAGCAGCACGGTGACAAACACCAGGTAGGTGATGTTGACAAGCTGCCCTAAAGAAGCGTCAATGCGGCTGAGGCTGGCGTAGTAGAAGAGGGAGCCGATGCCATTGATGGCCCCGGCAGCCAGACTGCTAATAACGGCCGGGCTGGAACTGCCTATAAATTCGCGCTTAAAGAGCAAAACGGCCGTCCACAGCATGAACGCCGCAAAGATAGTGCGCAGAGCGACAACGGCAAAAACATCAACGCCGGCAGCGTAAGCCAGTTTAGCCAGAATGGGGATTGTGCCCATAAAAAGTGGGGAGACGAGCGCCCAAAACACGCCTTGCCGCCAGCGGCGTGACCCTTGCACTGCTGGCGACTGCCCCACATTGAAGTTGCGCAAGGACGGCCTTCCTAGAGGTTGGTTTGCTGGCTGGCCTGTCTGATCGGCAGCAAAATGTGAAAGGTACTGCCCGGTGGATTTTCCAGGTCGCGTCGTTTGCTTTCTACCCAGATACGGCCGTTATGCGCTTCGATAATGCCCCGCGCAATAGCTAACCCCAGCCCCAGGCCACCCCCTTGAAACGCCGACTTGCTTGTCGAATGGTGCTGAATCGAGCCAAGCACGTAAAACTGATCAAAAATACGACGTTGTTCCTCAACAGGGATGCCAATGCCCGTATCCCGGATGATTAGATCTACGGCGTCGCCCACGCGCCGGCCGACGACGAAAATGCTGCCACCATCAGGCGTAAACTTGATGGCATTGCCAATGACATTTTCGATGGCGATGCGAATCCGTTTTTGGTCCCCTTCAATTACCGGCAGTTTGTCCAGGTCGCCAATTTCCATCGTTAGCTGCCGTTGGCTTAATACTTCGCGTAATTCAGAGGAAAGGTCGTCAAATACCTTCGACAAGCGCACCGGACCGACAGTAAGTTCCAGGTTGCCGGAGGCAATGCGGGAGACACTGATGATTTCATTGACGACTTCACGCATTCGGGTGACGCCCATGGCCAGGCCGTCGGCAATTCCCTTGACGGTGGCCGCGGGAACGGCCGATTGACTGGATTGCTTGAGTTGTTCTTCGAGCAAGTGGGCATAGCCGCTAATTAGTGTCAGGGGAGTGCGCAGTTCGTGCGACACCAGCACGATAAAATCGCTTTTCATCTTATCCAGTTCACGCAGCCGCTTGTTAGCGCTTTCCATTTCCCGAATCTTGTTTTCCAGGCGTTCAACCAGATTTTGGGCGTGCTTTTGCAAATGGAGCGTATGCTCTTCGGGGGGCAGTGGCTCGACCCGCCCTTGCAAGAAATCTTTAACCTGTTGCGGGAATTCGGCAACGTTGATCGGTTTTGTCAGGAATCCGGTGCAGCCGGCGGCCAGCGCCAGTTCGCGGCTGCCGGGGCTGATGTTCGCAGTGAGGGCGACAATAGGCGTGTTGGCAAAGTTGGGCAGGCCACGCAGGCGCGTTGTAATTTCACGGCCATCCATGTCTGGCAGATTGATGTCCATCAAAATGAGCTGCGGTTCTTTTTCGCGCGCCAGGGCGATCCCATCCAGCCCATTCCCGGCGACGTGAACGTCGTAGCCCCGGCTGCCCAGTACGCGCTGTACCAATAACCGGCTGGCGGTGTCATCCTCTATATAAACGATGGTTGCCTGTTCTTCTGCCATGCTTTTGTTTCAAGAAATTCAACTTCTTCTGAGAAGTTGAATTTCTAATTAGGGTAGCGCCTGACGAATGTCACTGAGCAAGTCGGAATCCATAAACGTGCCTTTTTGTAGTAATGCTTCGATTTTACCGCTTAACCGCTTGCTTTCAATAGCTGATAATTCCTTGGCTGTGATGACAATGATGGGAATGTGACTCAAACGACGATCTCGTTTGACAGCTTCGACGATATCGAAGCCGTCAAGACCGGGCATCATCAAATCCAGGATGATCAGGTTAGGAGCGTGCTGCTGAATTAATTGTAACCCAGTTTTGCCATCGTGGGCTTCATCAATGAGAAAATCACCCTGCGCCTGTAAAATGCGGCGAATGAGACGGGCGGAGTCTGGGTTATCTTCAATAATGGCGATGCGGTGGACGCGGCTGTCTAACTCTTCCAGGGCGGTGAGCAGTCCTTCGGAACGCTGCCTGCCGGTGATATCTTCGTCGGTGACGGTCATGTCGCGGGTGAAATGTTCGCCGATGATCTGTTTTTCGACGGGGAAGGTGTGCCCGGAACAGTTGACGACGACGACTTCGTTGGGTGCAATGACGCCGCTGTGAATGAGTTTGAAGAGACCGGCAAAGGCAACGGCCGTTGCCGGTTCCACCGAAATACCATCCATTTCCGCAACCACCCGCAAGGCGCGGAATGCTTCACTGTCGGTAACGGCCGCGAACGTACCCCCATGCCGCTGTATCAGATCATAGAGTACCTCATAGACTTCGCCCGGCTGCCCGGTTGCCAGCGTAATAATGTCGGTCATCGGGTCAGCCACATCTTCTGCTTTGGTCAACCCTTTGTGGAAAGAGTTGACCATCGGGGCGCAGCCGCTGGGTTGGAAAAGAGCGAGTTTGGGCGCTTTTTGCACCAGCCCTAGCTGTTGCAGTTCGGCGAACCCCTTCATCACCCCCACCGGTCCCAGGCCGCCGCTGACGGATTGCAAGTACCAATCAGGCGTCTGCCAGGGGTGTTGGTCGCCATTGGGCAGCATGGGATCAGCGCCAGCCTGAATCATGCCCAGTTGTTCGGCGATCTCGAAGGCGATGGTTTTCATACCTTCTTTGGCGGCGATGCCCTTGATGCCGCGATCCAGGAAAATGTTTTTGCTGGCGGCAAATTCGGCGGCGACTTGTTTGGTCAGGTCATATGTACCGGCCACTTTGATGACTTCAGCGCCATAGAGAGCCACCTCGCGCATCTTTTCTACCGGAACGGAGCTGGGCACAAACACCCACACCTTAATACCGGCGCGGGCGCAGTAAGCAGCGTAGGCGATGGCGACGTTGCCGGTAGATGATACCACCGCTTCTGTTATTCCTGCTTCCTTCATGACGCTGATGGCAATGGCTGCCTGCCGGTCTTTGAAAGAACCGGTGGGGCCTTGACGCTCATCTTTGATATAAATGTGGTTGTGGCCGAGCATGAGACCCAGGTTTTGCGCCGGCAGCAGCGGTGTCCAGCCCTCGCCCATGGTGATGATGTTGCGGTCGTCGTGAATGGGCAGCAGATCGCGGTAGCGCCACAGGCTGGCGCCATATTTTTTGAGTGAATGTACCCAGGTCGTGTGGATGTGGCCGTTTTGGGGTTGGAAACGGCCGAAATCATACAGTGCATCTAACCAACCGGCGCCACACTCAGGGCAGGTTGCGCCTGGTTTTGTATAAGGTTGTTGGGCGCCGCAGGCGCGGCAGGCAATAAGAAACTTTTCCATAGCTGTTTATCCTACGATGTGATTATGGTTGCAGCGATTTATCAAAAGTTAATACCTCTGTGCTCATTTCCAGGTTACGTTCAATCGGGAGGATGACGTGGAAGGTGCTTCCCTTTCCAACTTCACTTTCCAATGTGATTGTACCTTGATGCATGTCTACAAGCCATTTGGTAATAGGCAGCCCCAGGCCAGTGCCGCCGACCGTCCGGGTGGTTGAGCTGTCAATTTGTTCAAAGGCGGCAAATAACTTGTCAAAGTCTGCCTGGGAAATGCCAATGCCGGTATCACTGACGGTAATACTGATATGGTGTGCGTCTTCGCGGCGCACTTGCAGCGATATCTGCCCTTCATCCGTGTACTTGACGGCGTTTGATAGTAAATTATTGAAGATATGGCGCACGCGCATGGGATCGGCGGTGATGAGGGGAAGATCAGGAGCGATGTCCCAGACCAGGTCCAGCCCTTTCTCGTTGGTCAGGCTGCGAATGGTGGAGATGGCTGTCATTGCTGCTTCTTCCAGGTTTACCGGCTCAAAGGAGAGGACCATTTTCCCGGCGCCAATCTTCGCCATGTCGAGGATTTCGTTGATGAGACGCAGCAAGTGCTGACCATTGTTGTAGATGGAGGTCAGGTCCTCTTGCTGGTCGGCGTTGATGGGGCCATCTATGCCTTTGAGGATGACGCGAGAAAAGCCGATGATGGAGTTGAGCGGTGTGCGCAGTTCGTGGGACATGTTTGCCAGGAATTGGGTTTTCAACTGGTCTAATTGGCGCAGTTGTTCGTTGGCCGCTTGCAGCTTGCCCAGCAACCGTTGATTTGCCAGGATGATGGCGGCCTGGTCGGCGAGCGTTTGAAATGGCTGCAAGTCGGCGTCTACAAGTGGTTTTGCGGTGGCGCGGTAGAGGGCAAATGTAGCGAGCCATTCTCGTTCGCTTTGAATGGGGATGAAAGCGGCCGTTCGCAGGTTGGCGGCGGCGTAAAATTGGCGTGTGTGGTTATCAAGCCGAGGGTCGGTATTGATATTGGAGATGGTAACGAGGTCGTTTTGGGCAAGATACCCCCAGAAGGAGAACATTTGGCGTGGGTAACGATGTTCTGGATCATGCGCCAGGTGTAGCTGGTTCCAAAAAATGGGGGAGATGATGAATTCGGGGTCGTTGGGCAGGCTGGTGATAATTTGGGCGGCGTCTACCAGTTCGGAGAGGACGGCAAAGTCTATGAGGGCCTGGTAAACGGCCGTTTCATCTTCAGCAGCGCTCATCCGCCGGCTTGTTTCATAGAGGTGGCTGGTTTCGGCCAATGTGGCCTGTGTTTGGGCAAACAAGCTGGCGGTTTCAATGGCGATGGCTAACTGATCGGCCAGGTTTTGCAGAACGGCCACTGTTTCATCGGCAAAGGCATATCGTTCTACACTTTGTACAGTCAAGGCGCCGACAACAATACGGCCGCGTGTGCGCAAGGGCAGCGCCAGTTCGGCGCGTGTGTCTGGCAGCAGGGGGTTAAATGTAAACGCGGCGGCTTGCATCACGTCTTGCTCAACAATGGCTTTGCCTTGGGCAATGGCGGTCCCGATCATAGACGGTCCACCGATCTTCAGATGATGACCCTGGCGCGTCTGTTGTTCCCCCGCTTCACCGGTGCCGGCGTGTAAGACGGCCGTTTGTGTCGTGACGTCAACCATAAACAGCCCGACGTAATAGAGATCAAACCCGGAGCGAATGAGGTTGACCACTTCCTGGATGAGAATGTCTTGATCGAGAATGGTCGTAGCAGCGCGGGTTACTTCTGTAGCCAGGGCTAATTGGTTGGCGTAGGTGCGCGTCGTTTGCAGCAGGTAAGCGTTGTTGAGCGCATTACCCATTTCGTGAACCAGGGTATCGAGAAAGGCTGTTTGTTCGGCATTCAGCGAAGCGTCGTCGGGTAGATGAATCGTGCCAAAGGGGGTGCTGCCCACAAATAAGGGGTGGGTGTGGCCGGTTTGTGGGGGAGGGGTTGTGATCTGCCGGGAAATGGCAAATCCTTGCGCTCCGTAACTGGCCTGTAATGCGGCCGTTTGCGTTTGCCAGATGCTGTCAACGTACTTGCCTTGCAAAATTTCCAGGGCTTGCGCTTGCTGTTGCACTTGTTGGGATAGGGTGAGGCTGTGCCACAAACTGCCCAGGTTTTGCGCAAACAGTTGCAGCAGCAGAGGCGTTGCCCCTGGTTGATGCAGTTTGCCGCCGGGCGCGTCTATACGCGCCAGCATCATGCCGATTAGCTGGTCCCTTGCTTTAAGGGGGGCCAGAAGGAAGCTGCTGTCTACATAACCACCCTGATCAGGGCGAAGAACCCCACCGTCTTGTTTGGCCGCATTTTGTAACAGGTCAATGGTTGCCTGTGACAGGTGATGTCCTGGTTGTAAAGTGGGATCTGTCGTGGCGCGAATGGCCCAATGGTCGTCGGGTAGATGTCGCTCGAAGCAGGTGATGCTTTGCAGGTCTAAAATCTGGCAAATGCCGGTTAATGCTTCTTCCAGGAGTGACTGCTCGTCGCCAATCCTGGTCAGCCGTGTGTGCAAGGCGAGGATGTCATGCAGGCTTGCGCCGGGTTTAGCGTTTACTACGTCTGACATAGGCTACCTGGTTTGCTGCCCATTGTTTGCCGGGCGCCCCACGTGCAGATTCACGGTGGCCCCATGCAGTTCTTCGGAGATGGCCTGGAGGCCGACACGAATAATTTCACCCACGTCGCCGGAGCGGTAAAGGCTGGCGCTGATTTCGTTGAGCCGCTGCTGTTGGCGCACTCTGGCTTCGGCGCTGGCTAAGAGCAGCGCGTTTTCAATGGCGACGGCAAGCTGGTCGCTCATGGTTTGCAGTGTGGCAATTAATTCATGACCAAAGGCGTGGGTTTCGCTGCTTTGCACGGTTAAGGCGCCAATAGTTTGTCCGCGCACTTTTAGGGGGAGCGCCAGCTCTGATTTTGTGTCGGGTAAAATGGGGTTGGGTCGCCATTCCCGGTCTTGGGAGACGTCCTGGATGATACGGCTTTGCCCATCTTTGGTGACGCCGCCAATGAGGGAACGGCCGCCGACTGTTAATTGATGTCCTTTTTGCAGCTGCCGTCGTCCGGCTTCGCCGCTGCCTGCTTTGAGCACGGCCGTTTGCACTGTCTGGTCAATCAGGAAAAGACCGACGTAATACAGATTAAACCGCTCTTTGATCAGCGTCACCGCCTGTTCCATGAGCGTTTGTTGGTCTAAGATGCTGGTGGTGGCGGCGGCGACTGCGGCGGCCGTTTGCAGTTGCAGCCGTTGTTCTGATTGTGCGGCTAATGCGGCCTGCACGGCGTTGAATTGAATCAAGTTGTTGATGGCAATTGCCAGTGGGCCGGCAATGGTTTGCAGCAGTTCAATGTCTCGTTCCAAAAATGCGTCGTTGTCGTGTTCGTTTTCGACCGCCAATACGCCGATCAGCTTGTTGGCGACAATGAGGGGTAGTCCCAACCAGGAGCTGGGGTAGGCGCCAACGGTTGTGGATTGTAATTCCTGGTACAATTCGTCCATCCGCCGATTGATGTGCAACAATTCCCGATTACGTATCACGTAGCCGCTAAACCCTTTCTCAACGCTGAGTGGTGGGATGGTGGACAGATCCACGTCCTGTCCATATTCAAAACCATAGACCCAGTTCAGCATTTTCTCGTTTTCGTCGAGCAGTATGATAGACATCCCGGTGGCTTCCACCAGGGACATAATCTCGCGGCGCGCGCCATCGAAGACGGCCTTTAAGGAAGGCGCCAGCGCCAGGATGTTGCTAAAGCGGTTGAGCGTGCTGAGTTGGGCAACGCGGGCGCGTGAGTCTGAGGACGTGATGGCGTTGTGCAGGGCATTGGCAATCTGATTGGCGGCCGTTTGCGCAAACTGAATTTCTGTCTGGTTGAACTCGTGCTGCTCGCCGCTGCGAAACAGTTCAACCAGGCCAACCGCTTCAATGCCGCGCACCAGGGGGATTTCCAGGCAGTAATCTTGTTGTAATTCTTGTAATTGCGCCCGTTTGGAGGCGCTGAGGCTGGGGTCGCTGCTGGCATGAAGGAGGGGTTCGAGCGTATGTAAGACGCGCTGTGTGTTGCTGTCTGGTTTGAGTTGGTAGACGTCGTGTTGTAAGCGGTACGCGCCACTTTCAGCATGGTCCTTGCTGCTGCTAAAATAAATTTGCGACGTAATGGTGTTTTGCTCAGTCTGCCAACTGTAGATGGTACAATGGGTGATGTCGAGATATTCAGAGAAGGAAATGGCGCCACGGCGATAGATTTCACCAGCGTCTAACGTGGTGGTGAGCAGGGTGTTGAGCGTGTAGAGCGCCTCCATTTCGTTGAGGCGCGTTTCGATTTGCGTAAAGAGTTGGGCATTGTTGATGTTAACGGCCGTCTGGTTCGCCAAAATTTGTATGATGGGCACGTCGTCTTCGTGAAAAGCATTTGGTTCGACGCTTTGTATGTCCAACACCCCAATTAAGTTGGCGCGGGCAATGAGAGGTATGGCCAGTTCAGACCGTGTCTTTTCTAAGATGGGGTGCATTAAGTAGACAGGATCCTGGCTGACGTCGTGGGAGATGCGCGCCTGACGCTGATTGGCGCTCCAACAGATAATGGAATGGTCTGTGTCTAGTTTTAGTTTGAAGTGTTCTGCTTTTAGTTGTTGGCCTATACTGCCGCTGGCTTCTTGCAGAACTAAGGTGCGCTGCTGTTTATCGAGGAGGTAAACGGCGACGTAGTAATAGCTAAACTGATCTTGAATCAGGTGGATGGTTTCTTGGAGGATGTCAGGCAGGTTAAGTTTGGAGGCGGCGACTTGACCCGTTTCGGCGGCCGTTTGCAACTGGCGCGCGCGTTTGGACATGAACTGGTTGGCAGCCTGTAGTTGGCGGCTGTTTTCTTGCAAGGTTTCTGCAAGTTGTTTTGATTGTTTGAGGGTAGATTGGAGGCTGTTGGCTGTCAGCCAGGTTGTCAGGCTGATGCCTGACGCGGAAATGCCGTAACCAAACATGAAGCTAATGAGCTGACGGCCGCTTTGCATGGTGTAAATAAGTACGGCGAAGGTGACGAGTATGGCATAGAGGACGCTAATGCGTGGGCTGTCAAGAATGGCAATGGCAACGACATTGACAAGCATGAAGTAAGCAAAAGGCTCCGATCCGCCTGGCATGTTCAGGATGATGGCCTGGATGAGGGTTTGGGTGAGAAAAAAGAAATGGGTGGCGAAGTGGAGACGGCCGTTGCGCAGCAGGTACAGGCAGACCAGGGCAAGCAATAAGCTGCCACTCCCTTGTGTGAGCAGCAGAGGAAGCGCCTCTGTGCGTGGTACAGGCGGCAAAATCGCACTGTATACCCATCCCAGCAGCGTTAGGAGCACGACCAGGGTTTGTAAGATGCGACCCTTGCGCTTAACTTCCAGATCGTCTGATTGGATGTGAAACAACCTGGTTACAATGGTCATCACATGCCTAAATCCCACACGGCGTCACCGTCTAAAATTTTACGAATTTGGTCAGGGAAGTGGTCAGCGTCGAGAGGTTTGGCAATAAAGCCATCAAAGCCGGCCGCCTTTGCTTTTTGCAATTCGGCCGTGCTCCCTTGCGCCGTCACCACCACCACCCGAGTGTCGCGCAGGCGTTCGTCAGCGCGAATCTGGCGTAATGCTTCGTAGCCATCATCGTGCGGCAGCCGCAGGTCCATGAGGACGAGATCAACACGGGGCATGGTGTTAGCGAATTCAACAACGCCCCAACCGGTTGTCTTCCATTCACATTTTTGAATGCCCATAAAGGCCAGCAGGCGGGCAATCAGCACAAAATTGGAAACGTTATCTTCGACCACGAGGACGTGGGCTTCATGGGGATCAAGAGGTGGGCGTAGGGTGCTCTGTGTACTGCTCATAACAACTTATTTCCTACTAAGATAATCTCGAATCTGGTCAGGGAGGCGGTCAACGTTAATTGGTTTTTGAATAAAGCCGTCACAACCAGCTTCCATAGATTTTTCATGGTCCGCTTTCATGACGTTGGCTGTCAGGGCAACAATAGGTGTTTTTACTAAATTTTCATATTGGCGCAACTGTTGTGTTAAGGTGTAGCCATCAATTTTGGGTAGGTTAATGTCCATTAAAATGAGGTCTGGGGTGTGTTCGGCCAGATAAGCCAAGGCGGCCTGACCGTCGCCGACGCCATGAAAATCAAAACCAGAAGCATGGAGGACGCGGCTGACAAGTTTCCGGTTGTCTACATTGTCTTCGACGTAAAGGATGAGTGGGACATCACGCATCTGACGTTAATTTCCTTAGAATTGGCTTTTAGATTGGTTCAATCTGTGAGTTTGAACCAATCTTGCGAATATGCAAAAAAACATGCCTTATGATACCTGTAATTTCTATTGTTGACCGTTAAGTAAACGGTAATACAGAAGATGCCCTTATTTCTGAGATGTGTCTGGTTGGTTGGCCCAAACGCGGGCGCTACGGCCGTTCAGCCAATAAACGCCATTTGCCGCAAATGATTCACCGGGACTGACCAATTGTTCGGGCAGTTGTGACGTAAACCCGGCCGGGCCGGTAATGGCGTGGGGCGTATCGGCCGTATTAAAGGCGACGATGACCGTTTGTTGTTGATACTGCCGTTGGTAAACGACCACCTGCCCTTTGGCGTACAAGATTTGAAAATCACCCCGGCGCAAGGCGGGTAGTTCCTGACGCAGGCGAATGTAACGCTGCACGTCGGCGCGCAGTTCTTCATCCCACAAGGATTTGTCGTGCCAGGGGAAGGCGCGGCGGCAGTCTGGGTCTTTGCCACCGACCAGGCCAATTTCATCGCCATAGTAAATGTTGGGCGCGCCGGCAACGGTCATTTGACAGAGGAACATGAGGCGCACGGCCGTTTTGTCATGATTGGCGATAGTTAACAGGCGGGGCGTGTCGTGGCTGCCCAACATCGTGAGCTGCGCCTGCACAATTTCCGGATGGTACAGTTTGTTGTGAATACGGTTCAAGGCCGCCGCAAACTTGCGCGCATTGAGCGTGGGCATTAATCCATATCCCATGTCCGCCGTATCCGCCTGGTTCATGTTCTTGCCCACAAAATAGCCAAACGCCGCGCGCGTAAACAGATAATTCATCTGCGCATCAAACTGATCCCCTTGCAGCCATCGCTTTGCCTCGCGCCACAGTTCGCCCACAATGTAGGCATCGGGGTTTGCCGCCTTCACGCGGCGGCGAAACTCTTGCCAGAAGGAATCATCATCAATCTCATCCGGCACATCCAGGCGCCAGCCGTCAATCCCTTGCTCGACCCAATACACGGCCACGTCCCAAAGAAACTCGCGTACGGCCTGCGTATCGGTGTTGAATTCGGGTAGGGCGGGAATGTTCCACCAGGCGTCGTAATTGGGCTTTGGCGCGTCGCGGTCATAGGCGTTGAGCGGCCATTCATGCACGTGGAACCAATCAATAAAAGGAGATTCTGCCCCACATTCCAGCAGATGATTAAACTGGAAAAAGCCGCGGCTGGCATGGTTAAAGACGCCATCCAACACAACGCGGATGCGACGCTGGTGGGCGGCGTCCAACAATTCACGAAAGGCGTGGTTGCCGCCGAGGATAGGATCAACCTGATAATAATCATGGGTGTGGTAGCGATGGTTAGACCCAGAAGCAAAGATCGGATTGAGGTAGATGGCGTTAATGCCGAGGTCGGTCAAATAATCTAATTTGTCAATAATGCCTGGCAAATCGCCACCCTGGAAGCCGCGCGGAGTCGGCTTTGCGCCCCAGGGCTGCAAGTTTGTGACCTTACCTGGATACCCATTACTGCCAAAGGCGGTTTGGCGATGTGCAAAGCGGTCAGGGAAAATCTGGTAAAATATGGCATCTTTAACCCAGTCAGGGGTCGTTACGTGCATGTAATCCGTCTCCCTATATGATCCTTTTATAATTATATCTCGTTGTTCTTACGATTATGGTTGCAGATTGTAGGTTAAGAGTCCTATTCTTACCACGAATTTGGCGAGAAAGGCGCGGGAATTGCTTTCTGAAAACTGATTGTTGATTTCTGATTATCTGGATTGGCGTCGCTGATGCGTTGTTGATCTAAATTACAGGTACAATATCCTGGCTAAAATTGGAGCGCACGCTGCCAGCCCGCTGGCGAGCAAGCCCCCTTGCGCGCCATTGATGAAGGAGACGTTATATGGAAACACTACCTAAGTTTAAGTTGAGGGAACCACTCTTGATCCTGGTGGTTTCTATTCTGGGTATCTGGTGGCTGATTAATACGATGAACAGTGGAAATCCGTTATGGTTTTTTCCGATTCAACCGACCTATCAGCCAAGCCGCATTGTTGTGCATGAGTATGGTACGGCCGTTACCCTGCTTCCTGGCATGGATGAATATGACATGCTAACAACGGCGTTAAATGCCAGCCTGACCGGCGGTTTCAAGAACACGGCGCTTAGTAGTCTCGGCCTTTCTGAGGAAACGCTGCGCCGCTACAACGAGCGCGAACTGGCGCTTGAAATTTATTATGGGGAATATATCCGCTTTAACACGCCAATTCGGATGAACAAAATCAATCAGCTTTTAATTCCGATTGATGGCACGCACAGCGGCTATGGCTATATATTTATGGGTTCCAGCGGCGCCTGGCGCGTGGGCGCCATAGAGGTGAAAAATGATGAGCCGCTGCTGATGACCATGCGTGAATTGGGTTACTTAAAGGAGTAATCGCTTTATGCAGCGCGCGCGTCACCTTTTACAATCATCGGTTCTGGTCATCCTCTTCTTAGGCGCAGGCAAGCTAACCGGCCTGGTGCGTGTCCGCCTGGTGAGCGTTACTTTTGGCGCAGGGACGGCTTTCGATGCGTTCACGGCCGCCAACCAACTCCCGGAAGTCTTTTTCACGCTCATTGCCGGGGGGTCGCTGGCGGCTGCTTTCATCCCGGTGTACGCTGCTTACCTGGCGCGCGAGTCGGCCAGCAACAGCGTCCGCCTGGCTAATACCATCCTCACCCTGGTTATTTTGCTGTTGGGCGCTGTGTCGGCAGCCGGGGCATTATGCGCGCCCTGGTTGGCGCGGGTCGTGTTGGTCCCTTCGGTCCCGGCGGCGCAGCAGCAGTTAACGGCCGAAATCATGCGCATCATCCTGGTGCAGACCACCTTGTTTGGCATCAGCGGCGTTCTCAGCAGCGTCCTCAATGCGCATCAACATTTCGCCCTGCCTGCTTTAGCGCCCATTGCCTTAGATATTGGCTACTTTGTCGGTATTACCTGGTTGCAGCCGTGGGGCATTCATGGGTTGGCGTGGGGGACTGTCGTCGGCGGGGTGCTGCACATCGCCATTCAGGTTCCGGCGCTGCTGCGTTACCGTTATCGGTATCGCCCCTCATTCGCCTGGCAGTTGGACGGCGTGCGCGAAATCATCCGCCTGATGGGGCCGCGCGTGGTGACGTTGGGCGTGGTGCAGGTTGCCGATTTGTTCATCATTCGCCTGGCATCGGGCTTGCCAACGGGCAGCACGTCCGCTTATTTCTATGGCTATGCCCTGATGCAGTTCCCGGAGACGTTGTTTGGCACGGCCATTGCCCTGGTGCTGTTTCCCACGTTGGCGGAGTTGTACAATGCCGGGGACGTGGCCGGGCTGCGGCGCGCGGCCGGGCAAACGTTGAGCATTATCTGGACGTTAACGATCCCGGCGGCGGTGGGCATGGTGATGTTGGGACGGCCGATCGTCGCCTTTCTCTTAGAGGGGGGCGCATTTGACGCGGCCGCTTCGGCGCTGGTCTACGCCATCTTGCTCGCTTTTAGCGTGCGCATTGTCAGCGAGGCGACCCTGGAAATCGTCGCCCGCCTCTTTTATGCGCAGCATAACACGCGCACGCCGATGTTTGCCTATCTGGGCTGGCTGGCGATTAACGTGGGGTTGGCGTATGCGCTGGTGGGGCGGATGGGAATTGTCGGGTTGGCCTTGGCCAGTACGGTGGCCTTTACGGTGTTGGCGGCCGTTCTCTTTGTGCTCAACCGGCGCGTGTTGGGGGGATTGGATGAACGGCCGTTGGCGGGAAGCGCCGGCCGCGCCCTGGCAGCGGCAGCGGGCATGGGGCTGGTGATTTGGGGCGTTGGGCAGGTGATTAGCAGCCAACTGCTGCTGCTGCTGGTTGGCGGGGTGGCGGGCGGTCTCAGCTACCTGGCGCTGCATTGGTTATTGGGTGGGCAGGAGATTCCCCGGCTGATCCAACTGGCGCGGCGGCGGGTTTAGCCAGCGCTGCCGTATCTTCTCAATCATAGCGTCTTGCAAAAACAGAACAGATATTCTGCAATTGATAAAATTCTTGACCAATCAATTTATTACCACCTTCAAACAGCCGCAGGAAATGCCAGGCGACAATTTGCTTTGCCCCACACAAAACGTTATCATTCTTTACTTATATTTTGAGTATTTTGTAATTGAGTATAAATTGATGCCCCGTTTGCCCCTGACTATTGAATATGCGCTGCTCGGTTTCTTGTATCAACGGCCGCGGCACGGCTATGAAATCCACCAGCAGCTTTTGGAAAGTGAGGGGCCGGGTCTGGTTTGGCGTCCGAAGCAAAGCCAGGTCTATGCCCTGCTTAACAAATTGGAGCAGCAAGGGTATATCACGGCCGTTGTAGAAGCCGGGGAGACCTACCCTCCACGCAAAACACTCCACCTGACGCCAGCCGGACGCGCAGCGCTGTGGGATTGGCTGCAAACGCCGACGCCGCAGGCACGTAAAATGCGCCAGGAATTTATGGCCAAGCTCTATTTTGCCCGTCAGATGGACCCGCCGCTAACGGCCGTTCTCATTGCCAATCAGCGTGAAAAATGCCAGGAGTGGCTGGCTGCCTGCCAGAGCCACGCCGAATCCTTCGCAGCAGAACAGCGCTTTGAATGGTTGTTATACCAATTTCGCTTGGGCCAGATTGATGCCATGAGCCGTTGGCTGGATATTTGCGAACAGGAACTGGCCTCTCTTTCGCCGCATTAACCCCCATTTTAAGAAGGATCCCTTTATGAAGCGTCATGTGATCTTCGTCGTACTTTTCATCCTGTTGTTAGCGGCTTGCGCCCCGCAAACGGCCGTTTCACCCACAGCCCCCACCGAGACGCCCGACACCGCCCTGACCATCACCGACGCCCTCGGCCGCGCAGTGACCCTGCCCGCTGCCCCCCAGCGCATCGTCATGACAGGCAAGGCGCTTTTTACGATTGCTGACGCCGCATACATGTTTCCCAACGCAGCCGAGAGAATTGCTGGCGTGGGCAACGCAGGGCAAGGCTCTGGCAACTTTATTTCTCTGATTGACCCCACCTACGAAGCAAAAGCCGTCCTCGACCATGACGCGGGCGCGGAACAGGTTGCCGCCCTTCGACCAGATTTGGTCATTATGAAAAGTTTCCTGGCGGACGACGTTGGCGCGCCCATCGAAGCCCTGAGTATTCCGGTCATCTACGTAGACCTGGAGACGCCCGAACAGTACGTCCGTGATCTGGCAATTCTAGGCCAGGTCTTTGGCGATGAAGCCCGCGCCGCCGACATAGTTGCCTTTTACCAGGAAAAAATAGAAGCTATCCAGCAAACGACTGTCGGCCTTGAAAAGCCACGAGTACTCTTGCTCAATTACAACGATAGAGATGGCAGCGTCGCCTTCAACGTGCCCCCGACAAGCTGGATTCAGACCCAAATGGTGGAAATCGCCGGCGGTGAACCGGTGTGGGCAGACGCTAATCCTGGCGGTGGTTGGGCACAGGTGACATTGGAGCAAATTGCCGCCTGGGACGCCGACCAGATTTTTGTCATCTCCTATTTTCAAGACCCCGCCGAAGTGGTGGCTGGTCTGAAAGCTGACCCCAACTGGCAGGAAATCCGGGCTGTCAGAGAGGGATCGCTCTACGCTTTTCCCGGTGACCTGTACAGTTGGGACCAACCCGATCCGCGCTGGATCCTCGGCCTCACCTGGCTGGCGGGGAAAATCCAGCCCGATCAGTTCCCTGATCTGGACATTATCGCCGAAACCCAAACTTTCTATCAAACCCTTTATGGATTGGACGCGGCTTTTGTTGAGCAAAACATTCTTCCCACGTTTACGGGCGATATACCTTAAACGGCCGTTTTCGCTGCGGCCGTTCGCCATCAGTCCGCGTCAGGCGATTCCTGTCCTGGTTGTGCTGCTGATTGCCGTGTTCATCTTCTCAATGCTGGTCGGGCGTTATCCGGCCCCTGGTTTTATAACGCCCAACCAGATTGCCGAAGATGAGCTTGCCCGGCGGCTGATTTTCAACTTGCGCCTGCCGCGCGTGCTGACGGCGCTGCTGTTGGGCATGACGCTGGCCGCGGCGGGCATGGTTTTTCAACTGCTGTTCAGCAACCCGCTGGTGGAGCCTGGTTTTTTAGGCGTCTCGCAAGGGGCAGCCTTTGGCGCGGCTTTTGCCATCATCTTTTGGCGCGGCGCAGCGCTTGTGACGCAGACCAGCGCCGCTTTTTTTGCCTTGTTAGGGCTGGGGTTTTCTTATCTCCTGGCGCGACGCCTGCGTTTTGGCGGGTGGGTGCTGCGCCTGGTGTTGGCGGGCATTGCCGTCTCGGCGCTTTTTTCGGCCGGGCTGGGTCTGCTCAAATATCTGGCCGACCCGCTGACCCAACTACAAGAAATCACCTTCTGGTTGTTAGGCGGGCTGGCAAGTATCACCTGGTCAAAACTCCTCGCCGTTCTGCCGGTTGTCCTGATCGGGTTGCTGATCATGGTGGTCTATCGCTGGCGGCTTAACCTGCTGGCGCTGAACGAGCAAACCTCTTTTTCATTGGGCGTTGCGCCGGGGCGCGAACGCTGGCTGCTGATTTTTGCGGCCGTTGTGCCGACCGCCGCGCTCATTTCAATCAGCGGCATGATTGGGTGGGTCGGGCTGATCATGCCCCACATTGCCCGTCGTCTTTTCCACGCCGACACTCGCTACAGCTTACCGGCGGCCATGCTGTTAGGCGGCATGTTCACGATGCTGGCCGATGACGTGGCGCGCGCCTTATTCGCCGGTGAAATTCCACTGGGCATTCTCACTTCTCTGTTTGGCGCGCTCATCTTCCTGGCCCTGATGACTTTCCAGCAGGCTAAACCACAGCCATGAGCAGCCCAATCTTCTCTGTAAGCCACATTTCTTTTGGCTATCATCCCGACCGGCCAATTTTGCAAGATGTCAATTTCGACTTGCAGCCGGGGCGGATTGCGGTGATTTTGGGCGCAAATGGCGCCGGCAAAACGACGCTGCTTTCGCTGATGTTGGGCTGGCAGAAAGCGTGGACAGGGGAAATCAATCTGACAGGCAAACGGCTAAACGACCTCCCCCCGCGTGAGCGCGGCCGCCGTATGGCGCTGGTGCCGCAGACCGAACATACGCCCTTCGATTATAGTGTCATCGAATATGTGCTGATGGGGCGCGCCCCCTACTTGCCGCCATTGGGAATGCCCACCGCTGCCGATACGGAAATTGCCTGTCGTGCGTTGGCGCAGGTCGGCATTCTGGCGCTGGCTAAGCGCCCGGTTCCCCAGCTCTCTGGGGGAGAACGGCAGCTTATGCTGCTGGCGCGGGCGCTGACGCAGATCACGCCGGCTGCCGGGATGGCTGATGACGCGGCGGGGCGGCTGCTCCTGCTTGATGAACCCACCGCCCACCTGGACTTGCACAACAAGGCGCGCCTGATTGCCATCATGCGCCGCCTGCGCGACGCGGGCGTCACCCTGCTGATGACGAACCATGAACCGGATGTAGCTTTGGCTGTGGCTGATGATGTGCTGCTGATGGAAACGGCCGTTTCCCCCCAATTTGGCACGGTAGAACAGGTCTTCACGGCCGAAGCGTTGAGCCGCGTCTACCAGCTTCCTATCCGCCTGGTTGAGGTGGACGGCCGTAAACGGGTCTTTTGGGAATGAGCCAGTTATATACGCTGACAGCCCCTCGTGGCGCGGGCAAAACAACTTTTTGTCGCGCCCTGGTAGACCTGGCGCAGGCGGCGGGCCGGGATGTGGCCGGGCTGCTCTCACCGGCCATTTTCGAGAATGGCCTGAAAACAGGCATCCTGACCCAAGATTTGCGTACCGGAGAAACGCGCGTTTTGGCGCGGGCGTCGGCATACGCAGACCAGCCCGCCTTTGACCTGCATTTGGGGCATTGGCGCTTTGACCGTGCTGTGCTTGAGTGGGGCAACCAAATCTTGACCGGCGACCTGACTTGTGACCTGCTGCTGGTGGACGAATTGGGGCCGCTGGAATTGATTCAGAGCACGGGGTGGGTGAACGGACTGGAAGCGCTGCGCCAGGCGCGTTACCGTTGGGGGCTGGTGGTTGTTCGCCCCGAACTGCTGGCGGCGGCCCGGCAGGTTTTGCCGGTGGCGCAAGATATCCCTCTTGATCCGGCCAAAGACCCGGCGCGGCAGGCTCAGGTTTGGTGGGAAAGCTCTCACAACGCCAGCCGCGCCCGGTGAATTTCTACCATCGTTAGCGTATCCAGATGACAGTAAGCGCGGAGTTGGGCAGCTAGTTGGGACTGCACGGCCACTTCGGCCGGCTCAGTGTAGAGCGTTTCTCTCTCCCCTATCATCGCCTCCCACACCACCTGGGCTTGCGTCCCGTACATCACGTCTCGGCGCGGTCAGGCAGGCGGCGATAATGGGTGGCGCGCCCCTTGCCCTGCCGCGTGATCAGGCCCAAATCAATCAATTTGTTGAAATCGCTCGTGCGCGTCGCTTTGGCTCTGTCCGTTAGCCGCCCATAATCTTTGTCAGTGATGAAGCCGTGTTCGTCAATATAGGCCAAAACTTGTTGGTGATAGGGCTGGAGTCTGGTTGCCGGCGATAGCTGTGTCTGCTGAATCTGCTTTTGCACCCGCCGCAGTTCGTCCAGGATGCCTTCGGCAAAGTAGACGAGCCAGGGGGTGAAATCGAGCCGGAGGGCTAACTCGTTGTAATCGCCAAACAGCCCTACGTGTTGGAAATAGCGGGTGACGTTTTGGTTGTAATAATTCTCAAAACTGAACAGGTTGAAGGTGTTTAGCCCTAATCCCGCCAGCAGCAGTTTGGTCGCCAGCCGCGTGGCACGGCCGTTGCCATCCATAAACGGGTGAATCACCACCATCTGCTTATGAAACAGCCCCGCCAGCAGCAGCGGATCCAGCCGTTCGCCGTTTTCCTGCACAAAGGCGACGAGCGCGGCCATCAGCATGGGCACGTCTTCGTAATTGGGCGGGAGATAGACGATCTCCTGGCTGCGGGGATCGTAGACGACGACCGCTTCGCGCCGCCACTGGCCGAGTTGATGAGGGGGCAGCAAATCGGCCATCACCCCGGCTTGAATTTGTTGGATGAGGACGGCCGTAAATGGGACGTCTGGTTGTTGGTTTAACTGGCTCAAGACGCGGTTGTAGTTGACCACCTCTTGCTCGCTCGGCCGCATTTGCGCCGGCTGCTGCTTGAGCAGCCGCTTGACTTCGGTCAGGGGCAGTGGGTTGCCTTCGATGCTGGTTGAAGCGTAGGTGGACATGGCCCGCGCCACCGCTTGCATCTCCAGGAAGACGACATCGGGGACGGCCTGTTGATTGAGGTCGTGTACCAGCAGGGCGATCTGTTTGATCAGGTTGAGCAGATGGGGCGAGATAGCATAGTGGGGATTAAACGGATTCATCGCCTGATTATAGCCTATTTTGCGCCGATTTGATAGCGTGGACGTCCAGGCGCTTTGTCCATTCTTAACAATACCCAGACTGCCACAGCGTGAGAACGGCCGTTCCCCATCCCAAATTTCCGCGTGTAGGTGGTGGGTAAACGGCCGTTCAGCGGTTATGGGCTGGCGAATCGGCCATTTGGGGCGACGCAGTTGTGTGTGCTGGTGACGAATCACGACCACAGTGTGATTCAGGGCACGGGGAACTGTGTGGGTTTGCCGTAGGAAAAGATAAAAACAGCGCAGGTTTTGGGTGAAACCTGCGCTGTTTTCATCTAACAACCTGGGAAAAGTATAGACTTACAACCGCTCAACCTTCCAACCAATTCTTTCCAAATCTGCAATGTCTGTACTGTTCAGACTTCCGGCTCTCATTGCCAAACACAACAAATCAGTTGGTCGAGACATTGCTACATAAGCTAAATTCAAACGACGTTGATTTTGAGTTGCAATCTTCCTCTCTCGTCCCCCTTTTAGATAGGGTAATAGTTTGTGGAGATGGTAATCATGCCAATATGTTTCAAGCAGCAATGTAGCTTCATGTGTTTGCCCTTTAACCCCATGTATTGTCTCAATTTCTATAGAGGTTGTTTCTTGATAGTAAAAAACATTTGCGGGGACTTGTATTTCTTGAAGCGTAATGTATGCCCCATCTGAAACCGAATCTAAAAATGGTCTTGATACGTGAAGTCCTCCACCGGGCAATAAAGGTCTCAGAATTGACGCTATTTGCAACTCTAAATTGCCCCACGACATTTTCTCATTAGTAGCAAGTAGAGAAATCCATAAAAGTAATTGACGATCAAAGATTTTGCTTTCGCTCTCTCTGGATCTAAAGAAGGACAGAAGAGAGTGGCGTGAAAACCATCTATCATTTTCTTGTTTGATTTCCTCATGTCTTAATACCTGAACTAATCCATCAATCAAGTGTTCTCGTGCTTTTCCACAGTTGCCGATGGTGTCAAGCTCGTTTTTGGCTAGATCACAATAGGCTCGGAAACTGTCTTGATGTTTTGTGGGGCGAATAACTTTTGAAAACTCTGGCCAATAGCTAGAAATCGTAAGATGCAAATCTTGTCGAGGTCCTTTTACGTAGCCAACCGCTTTGAAAGGCCCTTTTTGTAGTTGCTCTTGCGAAATTAGTTGCCCAAAAGCTTCAAGAACCTTACAGGCATCAACATCCTCGAACATAAATATTGTGTGATTTCGGTCGGGTCTCAGTTGATTACCAACTAATACTTGCGGTTCTTGACATACATTCTGAGTTAACCTGGCAATTGATGGACTAAGTCTGTACGAATGGCTTATTTCCAGAGATTTACTTGGTCTCCACCCAGCCTCCGATCTATCAGAGCGACCACTATAAATTGTTTGATTTGTATCTCCAAGACATTGAACCACACACTTGTCCTTCAGAAACACTTTCTCAATTATTCGAGCTTGGAAATAGTCGGTATCTTGCATTTCATCAATAAAGAGAAGAGGGAATCGGGATGACAAAAAGAGGCTGAGCTGAGGATTTAGCTCTAAATACCAATTAGCCAATGAAAACGCATCATGATAGCCAATGTATCCTTCCTGAGTTATCCGGTTTTTTAGAGTTTGCGCTTCTCTGTATGAGTCGGTGTTGATGCCGGTAGGAAAATCTTTTTCTTGCCCATTAACATATACGCGAATTATGTCAATGTTATCAAAGCCATAACGTAACCCAGATATTATTTCATCGACATCTTTTCTTCGATCCAAGAAATACTGTAATTTTCTTGTCCGTCGACACCATTTTTTGGAAACAGCATAGAAAATTTCATCATCAATTGCTGATGGTCGAATACCATACTTATAAATCATGGCAGGTATTGCAAGAAATTGATCTACAAATTGTTGGATTGTTCCCACAAAATTCGGGTATCGGAGTAACCTTGTTGCGTGTTTTGATAAATACTTGCTAATTTCCTCCCGTGCCGCATTTGTGTGTGATAGAACGCAGATACCGGCATGATGGTCCGGTAGTTTGGATGCTAAAATAATGAGTTTAGCCGCCAGAGCGGTGGTTTTACCACTGCCGGGACATGCTTGTACATCGCTTGTACGAAGATGTTTGATTACAAAACTTCGTTCCTCGTCTGTAAAATTATACCCCCCCATCATCACCCCAACGTAGGACAAATCATCGTCAGTGATTTCTATGTCTTCGAACATGATTTATCATTCTCCGGAGTGTTTTGTCACGTAATCAATCGCAGCTACAATGTATTGTGGTAGCTTTTGACGCAACGATTCCGCTGTTTCTTGTCCTATCGCTTTCTTGATTTTTAGCCAAGATGCCAATTGTTGAGCTGTCTCAACCTTTGAGACAGTTTTTTTAAAGAGCGGTTTGTAAATAGAGGATGCTATTTCATCAACAGTTTTATCCTGTTCCCATTGTTCATATTGCTCAATTGCAGAGGCTATTGTCTCAAACCATAGTGCATTGTTTACTTCTTTTTGCTTGGAGAATAACCGAGCAAGTTCAATAGCAATGTGTACGTCTACCGCAAGAGTTAAGGCGATGTCATATTCTAGCGTCCATTGAAAAGACACAAAGGTTTTTACTGGGTCGCCATTTGCTCTTGACTCTATTTTGCTTCGTTGTTCTTCTTCCTGGTCTGAAGAGAAGTCACTCTTGGTTTTTCGATCTGATGGTAAATAGCTTTTCGCCGAATCAGGTGGTATGTCAAGATCTGTCACACAAGCGACTTGTACCCCCATTGTTTTCGAGTCAGTTCGCTGAAAAATATGGGCGTAGCGAAAAAAACCAACATGCCCAACATTAACAACAGACACACCATAATTGGAAAATGACCTATCGAGACAATCTGCAACTGCTGGCAACAAGACCTGTTCCGAGGGGCCTTCAACCATTAAAACCCCACGCGCAAAAAACAGATTAGATTTAGTAACGTCCAGAAAGTGCTTCAAAAATCTATAATCCGACTTGTCTAGCTTTGTGAATTGTGAGGACATCGGAAAAGTCTGAGCGCGATGAAGGATGATGAGCCGCTCCAAATCTACTTTAGATGCTACGTTGGGACTGTGTGAAGTCATCAAAACTTGAACCGGATACTCTTCGGAAATGGGTCGATCTAAAAATTCGATAAATCGCATTTGCAATTGTGGATGTAAATGTGCTTCGGGTTCTTCAATCAACAACAGGGGAAGGCTTCGATCTTGCAACAACAGCAATTCCACAGCCATAAAAAGAAGATTGTTGATACCCAAACCATGCGGTGTGTCTTCTAGTAGGTCGTTTTCGTCTGTCAGAGAAAGCATCAAACTTTCCAATATGCCTTTTAAGCTAGGCGGAGCAATTTCTACCCGGGCGCTGATTGGATCATCACTTAATGTAAATTTCTTGAGGAAATTGGTGTTGAGAGAGCCAAGCTTGTTTTCAATAATAGGATGACTCTACCGAAAAAAGGTCAAGCGGCCCCAAAAGTGGCTCAGCTCGACATAATGTGATAAAATGAG
>JACSRF010000598.1 GCA_014879875.1 Anaerolinea sp. | reverse complement strand
AATCTGAGAAAGATAGCCTATTTTTTGTTTTTGAAAAACGCTCCCCAAAAAGATTTGTCAGTCAATCAGTTCATAGCCTATAATGAAACGCGCGATAAAGGTAAAGGCAAAACCCTGACCTCGCCCTATCTGCGCACCTCCGACGGTTGGCGCCGGCGCAACATTAACGCCGCTCCCGCCAGATTGCCCATGAACCCGGCCATTGCCATGATCGTGGCAATGGCGGTCAGGTTTGTTGCTAACAGGAGCATGGCCGTCGCTTGCAGGATGAGGATGACGGCGAGCATGTACAGGTAAATCGGCCGTTCCGTAGACAGCGCATAATTCAGCCAGATATTGATCCCGGCGTAGAACGTCGTTGCCAATCCCACCAACCCCATCACAATCCCCAAACTGGCGTAAGCGTCGCCAAAGATGAACTGCGTGAGGAAACCGGGGACCAGGAAGAAGATAGTGGTCAGGCCCAGGCCGGGCAGCAGCGCGGCAAACAAGGCCGCCAAAAGAAGGCGACGCCCATCACGGCCGCTGGCGTGCCGCTGAATCGCTTTGGGGAACAAGACCATGCCAATTGCCAACGGGATGAACAGATTGATTTTGCCCAGAGTGATGACGGGGGCGTAATTACCGGCGATCTCCGGGCTGAACAGCGCCTTGACGACGATGGCATCCAGATTGACCAGCAGGGCAAAGGTGAGCAGCCCCAGCAAGGTGTGGGCGGAGTAGCGCCAGCTTACCTGTTTGTTGGGGATGGCAGGCCGGGCGGTTTGCAGATACGGCCGTAAAAACCACACCGCCAACAAATAAGCCGTTGTCGTCGCCAGCGGCAGCGCCAACACCGCGCCAAATGCGGACAATCCCCACTGGATGAGCAGCAGAGCAAACGCCAGGCGCAGGCTGGATTGGAACACGGCCACGGCCGCTAACCGGGTGAAATTTTGCGTTCCTTGCAAAAAGCCATCGGTGACGGGGCGCACAAACAACATCAACAGCGCCAGGCTGGCCGCCCAGAGCGGATGTGGCGTGGGCAGTTGCAGCAATCGCGCCAACAGCGGGCTGAGCAGCGCCATCAGCAGGGTGGCGATGATGCCCCAGCGCCACGCCCAGCGGTGGCTGCGGCGCAAAAATTGACCCAGACGCGGGGGCGCGTCAGCGGCGCTGCTGATTTCGGCCGTGTAGTAGGCCACCACGTTGCGGATGACGTTGGTGGCGTGCAGCAAAATCTGCAAAATCGCCAGCACGGAAATGAGAATGCTGTAGGCGATGGGATCGAGCAGACGGCCGCTGAAAATGTTGAACAGGTAATCTAGCCCACCGGCAATGACGGTGCTGCCGGTCATCACCAGGCCATGCCACAAGCCGACGGAACGGGTTAATTGTTGTAAGCGTGTCGTTATCACGGCGTAATTGTCCTGATTTGGCGCGCGGTTGGCAATAAAGGTGCAATAGGGCAGAATAAATGGCATGAGACGAGCGCGTAAACATGAATTGGCATTGTTGCTGCTGCTGCTTTATTACGCAACGGCCGTTTGGATGACAGTGCGGCTGCCAGCATTAGCCACTCCCAACGAACTGCTGAATTATGAATATATTTCGGTAATGCGCCAGATTCGCGGGCTGCCCAATCGCGGGCTGGTAGACAGCGAAATTCGCTACACTGAATGGCATCAGCCGCCGGTTTATTTTACGCTGGCGGCGCTGGTGGGGCTGGCAATTCCGGTGGAACGGTCGCCGGTGAACCCGCCGCCGCCCATTGAGGTGGAGATGAACCCATCTTATTTGGGCACGCACCGGGGTAATTTGAACCCAACTGTCCATATCACCCCGCAAAATTTCCCCATGCTCTACACCAGCCGTCTGGGGGCGATGTTCATGGGGCTGATCAGCCTGGCGCTGCTGTACCGGGTGACAAGCTACCTCTACACGCCGGGGGTGGGGCTGCTGATCACCAGTTTACTGGCCTTCCAACCCAATTTCGTGCATTTGAGCGCGTCGGTGAATAACGATATGCCGCTAACGGCCGTGACCGCTCTCATCATGGCCGCCACTGCCTGGGTCATCGCCCGTGATAAAGGGCCAGTGGCCTTTCTGGGACTGGGGCTGCTGGCGGGCCTTGCCTTGCTCACGAAGGCCAACGGCGCGTTTACGCTGGCCTTTATCGGCGCGGCCGGGCTGGCGCAGTTGTGGCGGCATCGGGATTGGCGGCGCACCCTTGCCAGCGGGGCGTTGGCGCTGGTGGGCATTGCCGCGCTGTGGAGTCCCTGGCTGACGCTGAACACCATGCGCATGAAGGATACGCTGGGGATGGCGGGCAGCCTGCCGGTGAAGGATGTGCTGACGCTGAATCCGCTGACGTTTGTCGTGCTGCGGCCGTATCTGTATGAAATCTGGCGCTCCTTTTGGCTGGATTGGAGCGCGGGGCAGGTGGGGTACGCGCCGGATTGGGTGTATGGCGCGGCCGGGGTGGCGCTGCTGGCGGGGCTGTTGGGCTGGGTGAAACGGCCGTCGCGCCCCGAACCTGCTTTCGTCCCGTTTGCCGTGCTGCTGGGCACGTTGGGCATCAGTTACCTCTACTTTGCCGTCAAGGCGTTGATGGTCAGTGGGGTCGGGTTTATTGTGCCGGAAGGGCGTTGGCTGCTGCCGGCCATGCCGGGATTGGCCTGGTTTGCCGGGGTGGGCTGGGCGCGTTGGTGGTCCCCGCGTTGGCGTGAACGGGCGACGACGGGGGCGGGGCTGCTGGTGATCGGCTCTGGCGTGGGGTTGGCATTCTGGCTGCTGCCGCAGTTGTACCCGCAGGCGCGGCTGCTGCGCGATGCAGCCCAGGCGATGGACAATGTGGGCATGACCTACAATGGCGACCTGGAACTGCTGGGGGCGGCGCTGCCGGAGTCGTTGACGGCCGGGGAGTTGGTTGATCTGACGTTGGATTGGCGCGCGCTGACTGATGTGTCGGTAGATTATACCGTGTCGGCGCAGCTGCTGGCGGTGGGCGCTGCTGGGTGGACGCCGTTGGAGACGCAGAACAGCTACCCTGGCAGCGGCTTGAATCCGACGCGGGGGTGGCCGGCGGGCGACATTTACCGAGACAGGGTGGCGCTGCGGCCGCAAGGGGCGCTGGCCGGCCCGACGCAAACGGCCGTCGCCGTCTGGGTGTGGCAGGGGGGTGCGCAGGCGACGATGACGCGCGCGGGCGAACCGCTGACGACGCCGTTTGTGTTGTGGACGACGACGCGGCCGGCCGTCCCATTGCCGCCGGTGACGAATTTGCCGACGCCGGCGCTGTTTGCAGAGTGGATGGAATTGGTGGGGGTGGAGACGGCAGTGACCCCCGCTGGCGTGGCGTTGACGCTGTGGTGGCGCGCGCGGCAAGATGCCCCGGCCGATTATACGGTGTTTGTGCATGGGCTGGACGCGGCCGGGCAGTTGGCGGCGCAGGCGGATGGCGCGCCGAATGGGGGCTACAGCCCAACCCATATCTGGCGCGCAGGCGATGTGGTGCGGGATGAACGGCTGCTGGTGGGGATGGGGAACGGCCGTATCCTCATCGGCCTGTACGATCCCCTCACCGGTGCGCGCCTGCCCGCCACCCAGGCAGAGATGGCCTTGCCGGACGATGCTTATGCTGTGCCACTTCCGTAGCAGGAGACGCCCGGTTATAGCATTTACGATTGACGATTGACGATTTACGATATAATTCCCTCAATTCGTACATATTCAGACTGGCGTTGGCGCGGGTTATAATGATTACTTTGCACCACATTCTAGAAAAATAAGACAAGGAGGTCCGTGCAGCAGCCTGCGCGACTTTTCATGATGGCAATACCTGACTTCAAAAAGGAAGCACAAGCATTCTTCGACGACATGGTAGCCCTGCGGCGTGACTTTCACATGCACCCTGAACTTGGTTTTCAGGAAATACGCACGTCAGGCATTGTCGCCGATACGTTAGACAATTTGGGGCTTGAGGTGCAGCGCGGCGTCGGGCAAACCGGCGTCGTTGGCATCCTCGAAGGGGCTAAACCCGGCCCGGTGGTCATGATGCGCTTCGACATGGACGCCCTGCCCATTCAAGAAGAGACCGATCTCTCCTACGCCTCTAAACATGAGGGTGTCATGCACTCCTGCGCGCATGACGGGCATATTACAATGGGGCTAACCATTGCCCGTATCATGTCTAAATATCAGGAGCAAATCAGTGGAACGCTCAAATTTGTCTTTCAACCGGCCGAAGAAGGGCTTGGCGGCGCTTTTGCCATGATCGCCGATGGCGTCCTGGAAAACCCCCACCCCGATGTGGCCTTTGCCATGCACATCTGGAATTCCACCCCCTATGGCAAAGTGCGCGTGCGTCCCGGCCCAGTCATGGCCTCGTCCAGCGTCTTCTCGCTCACCGTGCAGGGGCAAGGGGGACATGGCGCCGCGCCGCAGCAGGCGAAAGACCCCATTTTGGCCGCCGCGCACATCGTCTCTGCCTTGCAAAGCATTGTCAGCCGTAACACCGATCCGCAAGAAAGCGTTGTTGTCTCCATCGGCCAGTTTTCCGCCGGAACCACGTTCAACGTCATCCCCGACCGCGCCACCTTAAAAGGAACCGTGCGCAGCTATAATGAAGAACTACACCGGCACACGTACCGGCGCATTTTGGAAATGGCCGTGAATATGGCTACTGCCTTTAGCTGTGAAGCGCGCATGGAGACGTTGGCCATTGTCTCCGCAGTGAATAATGCCGAAGGGCCAACGGCCGTTGTCTATGACGCCGCCGCCCAGGTAATCGGTGAAGCGAACATCCTCAACGAACGCACCATGGCCTCCGAAGACATGGGCTACATCCTCGAAGAAATCCCCGGCTGTTACTTTTTCGTCGGCGGCCGTAACGAAGAATTAGGCTACACCTTCCCCCATCATCACCCCAAATTCAACTTCGACGAACGCGCCATGATTGACGGCGTGGCGATTATGTCCCATGCGGTGGCGAAGTACGTGATGAATCAAGGATAAGGCGTCGTAAGTCAGGCGCCGGAAGATGGATTATCTATGCCAAATCAACTTGATCGCACAACCATGAACGTCGTTTGTCTGGCCGGGGGCGTGGGCGGGGCAAAGTTGGCCGATGGGTTGGCGCGCCTTGTGCCGCCGCAAAACCTGACCATTATCGTCAATACCGGCGACGACTTCCAACATCTAGGGTTGACCATTTGCCCTGACCTGGACACGGTGATGTATGCCCTGGGGGATGTCGCCAATGTGGAGACGGGCTGGGGGCGCGCCGGGGAAAGCTGGCACACGATTGCCGAAGTAGGGCGATTGGGCGGGCCGGATTGGTTCCACCTGGGCGACCTGGACCTGGCGACGCATCTCACGCGCACCCATTTGCTACAAGAAGGGCAGACGCTAACGGCCGTCACCCGTCACCTCTGCCGCCACTTCCACATCCAGCCCGACGTGCTGCCCATGAGCGACCAGCCAACCCCCACGCTCATCGAAACAGACGGCCGTATCCTTCCCTTCCAGACCTGGTTTGTGCAAGAACGATGGCAGCCTCCAGTACACAAAATCCATCTGCCCACAGACGCGCGCGCCACGCCACAAGTTGCCGCCCGCCTGGAAAAAGCGGACCTGGTGATCATCGCTCCCTCCAATCCCTTTGTCAGCATTGACCCCATCTTAAACGTCTACCCCATTCGCCCCATGCTTGAGGATTTACCCCGCGCCGTCGTCGCCGTCAGCCCCATCATCGGCGGGCAGGCGGTGAAAGGGCCGGCGGCGAAAATGATGCAGGAGATGGGCATGGATGTGTCAAGCGCGGCCGTTGCCGCTTACTATGGCGACTTGCTCGATGGCTTCGTCTACGATGCCCAAGATGATGGCCTGCTGGCGCAAGGAGACCTGGCGCTGCTGTGCGTAGATACGCTCATGCACACATCCGCCGACCGGGTACGCCTGGCGCAAGATGTACTCAATTTTGCTTTAGAGATTTCATGATTTGGGCCATCATTCCGGTCAAACCGCTGCACACCAGCAAAACGCGGTTGGCGCATGTCCTTTCTGCCACGCAGCGCGCCGAGTTGATCCAGACGTGCTTCCTGCATACCCTGGTCGCGCTGCGCCAGGCGCCAACAATAGCCGGTAGTTGGGTGATCAGCAGCGACGCCGCCGTGCTGACGCTGGCGCTGGCGCAAGGAGCGCACATCTTGGTTGAAGATGAACCGCATGGCTTGAATACGGCCGTGCAATGGGGATTGGAAACGGCCGTTCACGCCCACGCCGACGGTATTCTCATCCTGCCCGCCGATTTGCCATTTATCACACCCGGCGACGTGATGGCGATACTGGATGGCGCAGTGGGCAAGGCGGGGGACGGCCGTGCGCACATGGTCATCTGCCCCGATGAAAACCAGACCGGAACCAACGCCTTACTGCTCACGCCGCCCGCCCCGTTCACCTTTCATTACGGGCCAGGCAGCTTTCAGCAGCACCTCGCCGAAGCGCAGCGGCGGCAGCGCACGCCAACCATCATCGCCACCCCCGGCCTGCAATTCGACCTGGACACCGAAACGGATTGGCGTAAATATCGGCGCATCATACACGACAATGTGATCAAGACGCCTGTCATTTATTAGCGCGTATGACGCCTTGCGTATCACCGAAGCAATACGCAATACTTAGATACTACATTTTTTGCCGGGCGACGCTGGCAAAAGAAAGTGTAAACACAGATAGGAGGAACACGGATAAAGCCCCAAAAAACCGTGTTTTTCCCATCCGTGTTTACA
>JACSRF010000437.1 GCA_014879875.1 Anaerolinea sp. | reverse complement strand
GGGGGAGGAAACGGCCGTTTCCTCCCCCATTCCCCACAACATACCATCTCGTACAATTGGTTTTGCCGCTTTTTCCATACTACTGCTCCGCTAACAAGTTGGAAGAATTGCTGTCGCGCAGCCCCACGACCACGCCACTTAATGCCGACAACAGCTTCTGCTTAAGCGAAAAGTTACCCAATTAAAGGTTTTCTATCCTTTTGGGTAACTTTTACGAGCCAATTGTATACCTGACTGTGATTTTTGTCACATTTCACCTGCCTCATGACTGGCAAAATCATCCAAAATTCTGATGCACAGCACACCGTTTTTTCGGTACTTTTTAACAATAGGTAACGTGATTGTTTGGCGACAGACAATCACAAATATTAATCAGATTTTTGCAGCTTACATTTCGTTTTTCGTTGCGAAAAACTGCAAAAATCACCTGATAGAGAGGAGAATTATGAAACGCAAAAGAGACCTGTTTTATATCATTTTGGGATTGCTGCTGGCGCTTAGCCTGGCGTTAAGCGCATGTGGTACAACAGAGAGTCCAGCGGAAGTCGCTCCCGTAGAAGTGGCCGCTCCGACAGAAGTGGCCGCACCGGCAGAAGAAGCCGCACCGGCAGAAGAAGCTGCTCCGACAACAGAAGCTGCTCCGGCAGAAGAAGTCGCCCCGACAGCAGAAGCTGCACCGGCAGAAGTAGCTGCTGACCCGAATTCTCTGCCCCGCAAGGAAACCCTGTATTTCAATGGCCAACAGTGGGGTTCAGTTGTTGGTTGGAACCCTTACTCCAACAGCAACAATAATGCCCTGGCTATTGCCCAGCAAGACAGCGCCCGCGTCGTCATGTTCGAAACCCCGTATTTGTACAACATGCTCGATGGCCAGGTGTATCCTTTGCTGGCTGATGGTCCCTATACGTGGAACGATGCGCGTACTGAGATCACCTTCAAACTCAACCCTGCCGCAAAGTGGAGCGATGGCACTCCGGTGACCGCGGATGATGTCGCTTATACCTGGGCCACCCATGTCAAATACAACACCCCGACTGGCGCTGGCAACATAGACTACATCGAAGCCATCGAAGCAGTTGATGCCCAAACAGTTGTGATCAAAGCCAAACTGGATGAGAATGGCAATGCGGTCAATCCGCTGCTCGTCGCTGCTTACCTGAGCAGCAACTATGTGATCCAGCAAGCGTGGACCGAAACATTGGAAGAGCGTGTCGGTGGCGATGCCACTGCGCTCTTAGCTGATACCGCAGAGGATGTTGTTTACTCCGGCCCCTATCACAAATACTTCGCTGACGATTCAAAGGTTGTCTTCATTCGTGATGATAACTATTGGGGTCAGGATGCTTCCATGTGGGGCAAGCTGCCGGTTCCGAAGTACCTGGCGCATACGATTTTCAAGGACAACGCGGCCGGTACAACCGCTTTGCAAGCGGGTGAGGTGGATGTTAGCCAACAGTTTAACTCCAACGTTCAGGCTTTTTGGATGGAGGACAATCTGCCCATCTCCACCTACCTGCCCGATGCTCCTTATGGCATCGGCGCCAGCCTCCCCACCGCCTTCTTCAACCTGGAATCCCCTGGTTTGGATCAGGTTGCGGTGCGCAAGGCTATCGCCATGGCCGTTGACTATCCCACCATCATTGCCAACGCGATGACGAACCAATCGGCTACCTTCGATCAGGTTCCGCGCTCGCTGATGAACCCGACTCCTGGTGAGCAGGCCCTGTATGACCACGCGGCTGTCGCCGATCTGCAGTGGGCCGGCAACGACATCGAAGGCGCCAATGCGCTGCTCGACGAAGCTGGCATCGTTGATAGCGATGGTGATGGCTGGCGTGATATTGATGGGAAAAAGCTCAGCTACGTAGCCACCTGCCCCAACGGCTGGTCCGACTGGCAGGCTGCGATTGAAGTGGTTGCCGCCGCTGGCGCTAAAATCGGGATTGAAATCACATCGAACTACCCCGAATGGTCTGTCTACCAGACAGTCGTTACCAAATCAGACGCGCCCCTGCCTGCAGGGTATGACATCTTCATGATGTGGAGTGACGGCGCCGGCCCCACCCAGCCATGGGGACGTATCCGCAAACTGCTCAGCTCTGAGTTCGTCGGCATGTCCAGCAACTGGAATGGCAACTGGGGCCAATATTCAAACCCCGATGCCGATGCCTTGATCAAGGCCATCCCCGGTGAAACCGACCCCGCCAAGCTGAAGGAAATGTACACGGAATTGGTTAATATTTACCTGACCGATATCCCCTCCTTCACGCTTATGTACCGTCCGCAATCGTTCCACACGGTGAACGAGAGTGTTTGGACCAACTTCCCGTTCGATGGTGATGGCACCAACCCGCCTGTTCCCCCGCTCGACCTGACTGACGGTTGGAGCATTGCCGGTCTCTATAACCTGGAGCTTGTTAATCCGTAAGAAGTAAATGACAAAACAGCCATGTCCCACAAACCGGGGCATGGCTGTTTCATATGCAGGTAACAGTCATTTTGTGCCTATTGCGGCAAATCTCTGTAGCCATAGGTCCTGTCTGGTCTGACCAAGTGACTGTTACCTTGTCGGTATCGTGCCTGTTTTTTTCTGAGGAGGTGCATCATTGAAAGGGTACCGAAAGTATTTCCTTAACAAGCTGCTTTGGTTCTTGGTTACATTGTTTGCTGCATTCATCCTGAACTTCACCCTGCCACGCCTGATGCCGGGCGATCCGGTAGCGGCCATCGTCTCCAGACTTGCCCAAGGAATGAGCAACACGACTGGCATCCAGGCGATTTATGAGCAATACGCAGAGCAGTTTGGCACCAACAGACCCATGCTCGAACAATTCTTTCTCTATGTGAAGAATGTGTTTAAGGGTGACTTTGGTTTTTCATTTAGTCAATACCCCCGAACTGTGGCGGATGTCATTAAATCCTCTATCTGGTGGACGATTGGTTTGCAGTTTCCGGCCATCATAGTCGGCTGGATCATCGGAAACTCACTCGGCGCCCTGGCCGCTTACCGCAAGGGAACTTTTGATAAAGTTCTCATGCCGGTCAGCATTTTTATCAGCAATTTACCGGCATTCGGCATGGCAGTCATTTTGCTGGTTATTTTTGGCGTCACGTTGAGATGGTTCCCCACCTCAGGCGGTTATGGGTTTGATTTGATTCCCAACTTCAGTTGGAAATTCATATGGTCGGTGATCGTTCATTACCAACTGCCGTTCTGGTCAATTGTCTTGATCACGATCGGCGGCCAGGCAATTGGTATGCGCTCCATGGCCATCTATGAGCTGAATGCGGATTATGTAAAATACAGCCGCTTCATGGGTATCAAAGACGGCAAAATCGTTCGTTATGTATTTCGGAATGCGATGCTGCCCCAAATAACGGGTTTGGCGTTAGCAGTCGGTACCATGGTCGGCGGCGCGCTGGTGGCAGAGATTATCTTTAGCTATCCGGGGCTTGGCTCGACAATTCTGACGGCCGTTTTGGGCCAGGATTACCCGCTTATCTCAGCGACCACATTGATTGTCACCATCATGGTGCTGGTGGCGAACTTTCTTATTGAGATCGTCTATGGCTTCCTTGATCCGCGTATCAAAGCGGCCCAGACTGAATAAGGAAAGATGCTGTTATGAAACATCTACTTCAACAAATTTTTCAATCTGGTAAATTTGTGGCCGGTTTTTCTATTTTTGCCGCCATTTTGCTGATTGTGATTGTTTATCCGCTGCTTATTCCAGATCCGCCATTAGAGATCATCGGTCAGGGTACGTTCTTTAGACCCGGCGTCTACGTGAATGTCTATGACAGCATCGGTGCGCCTCATTACACGCTCAACCTGAGTGAGGCTGCGGAGAGGCGCATTAGCAGTAGATTGAGCAACGCAGACCGCCTGGCGATGAAGGAATGGCTGACGGCCTTTGGCATTTCTGAAGCTGAGATTGATATTGAGGACACGGCAGCTCTCCTGGCGCTGTGGGAAAACAACTATGACCCTGCCATCAGGGTCACAGGGATGACCAATGCCCGGCGCAATTACTTTATTCGGCTTAATAACTCGCTGGACGGCCTTTTAGCAACCGAAGCCGCGATTATTGCGGTTGAAAACCCGGAAACGGCCGTGCTGGAAGAAACCCGCGCCATCCCCCAATCCGCTTACGTCAATGTCAACCAGGTTGCCAATGTGCGGGTGCTGCCGCTGGGAACCGACAACTTTGGCCGGGACGTACTGACAGAACTGGTGGCGGCAACGGCCGTATCGCTGCAGATTGGTTTTGTTGCCGGCATCATTGCCACCCTGATCGGTTTGATCCTGGGGTTGGTGTCCGGTTATGTCGGGGGCTATGTGGATGACGGAATTATGTTCATCACCAACCTGTTCACCGTGATTCCCAGCTTTGTGTTGTTGATCTTGATTTCATTCAGTATTGGCCAGGAACAGCGCGGCGCCTTTATTATCGCTGTGGTCATCGGAGCCACCTCCTGGGTGTGGACAGCCAGGGCCGTGCGCTCGCAGGTGATTTCTTTGCGGAATCGCGACCATGTCAATCTGTCAAAGCTCTCCGGTCATTCAATCGCGCACATCATTGCTAAGGACATCCTTCCTTACATCGCTTCCTATGTCATTATGGCGCTGATCCTACAGATTTCCTCAGGCATCCTGGCCGAGGCTGGCCTGTCGATCCTCGGCTTAGGCCCTAAAACGACAGAGGTGCCAACGCTCGGTTTGATGATGAACTGGGCGATGATCTACCAGGCGCACATCCTGGGCAAATGGTGGGCATACTTCCCCGTCATCCTCGTTATCGCGCTGATTGCATTTTCGATGAATTTGATGAATACAGGTCTCGACCAGGTATTCAATCCGGCGTTGAGGGAGTAGGTGGTTAAAATGAACAAAGTTATATTGGATGTACGAGAACTGACCACAAAATATATTACCCGGTTTAAGGAAGATATTTACGCGGTCGACCACGTCTCTCTAAAAATCGAAGAAGGGAAATCATTGGGAATTGCGGGAGAATCCGGCTGCGGCAAGTCAACGCTGGCGCTTAGCTTGATGGGTTACTATTTCCCGCCTTTGCACTATACCGGCGGCGAGATCATCATTGACGGCCGTAATATCTCCGGCATGAAACCCGACGACGTGCGCAAATCAATCCTGGGGCGGGAGATAGCCTACATTCCCCAGGCGGCAATGAACGCGCTCAACCCCACCCAGAAGATCATCCACTTCATCGAAGATGTCATTCAGGCGCATGATCCAACCACCACCAAGAAAGAGATTCATGAACTTGCCAAAACTCTCTTTGAGTCTTTGGGATTGCCGGCAGAGGTGCTGCAAAAATACCCCGTTGAATTGTCGGGCGGCATGAAACAGCGCACGGTAATCGCCATTTCTGTCATCCTTTCTCCACAAGTACTGATCGCCGATGAGCCTTCCTCTGCGCTCGATGTTACTTCGCAGAAGATGGTCATCAAGATGCTGCGGAACTTGATGGATAAAGGTTACATCAAAGCGATGATATTCATTACCCATGAACTGCCACTGCTTTACAACGTAACCGATGACATCATGGTCATGTATGCAGGGCAAATTGTGGAAAAGGCCAGCTCCAAACAGGCTGTGTTTGATCCACTCCATCCCTATTCAAAAGGTCTCATGGGTTCGATCATTGTACCTGAAGAAGGGCTGCGGGGCGTTGAACTGGCTGCCATTCCTGGGGTGCCGCCTAATCTTAAAAACCCGCCGACCGGCTGTCGCTTTGCCGCGCGCTGCAAATATGTTCGGCCGGAATGCCAGGTTTACTCCATCCCGCTGCGCGATATAGGCGGCGACCGCGCTTACCGTTGCATCTTCCCGGAAGCAGAACTAAGGGAGTTGTACGCGAGGGAGGCTCATAAAAATGAATGATGAAAAAAAATTATGCCTGAGCGGATCAGGCGTTACCAAGGTATTTGGGCTTGGTCGTCAGAAAACTGTTGCCGTTGATCACGTAGATTTTAATTTCTACGAGGGCGAAGTTGTCTCAATCGTGGGCGAATCAGGCAGCGGCAAGACCACTTTGGCAAAGATGCTTTTGGGATTGATCAATACCACTGAAGGTGAAATTTACTTCCAGGGAGAGAAGCGGGACATCAGTACGCATAGAAAGAAGCAGGCATATTGGAAGAACGTGCAAGCGATCTTTCAAGACCCGTTCTCTTCATACAATATCTTCAATAAGATTGATTCCGTGCTTTTAGATTGTATTAACATGCGCGGGGGTCGCAGACTTCCGCGCGCGCAAAAAGTAGAGATGATGACAGAGGCATGCAGCTTCGTCAACTTGAAATTCGAGGAATTAACCAACAAATACCCTTTTGAGCTTTCCGGCGGGCAGATGCAGCGTTTAATGATTGCCCGTATCTTCCTGCTGAAGCCGAGGATCCTGCTGGCTGATGAACCAACCTCGATGATTGACGCCTGTTCACGGGCGACCATTCTGGGGATGTTGATGAAGCTGGTTTTTGAAACCGGGATGACGCTTATTTTCATCACCCATGATATTGGCCTGGCATATTATGTTTCTGACAGCATCCATATTATGGAACATGGAAAATTAGTTGAAAGCGGATCTCCCGATGAGGTGATTCTCCACCCAAAAGAGGCTTATACCCAACGCTTGATCAATGACGTTCCCAAGCTCCATGCGGAATGGGATCTAACAACTGTGTAAAGCATGTGTAGGGCAATTTGTCAAATTGCCCTACATGGCGACTTCTTAAGTTTGGATGCAAGCAAAATAACACAATCGTCTAAATACTAAACATAATATAACTTTGAACACACTGCGTACTTCACAAAGTTACTCTAAATTAAGCTTGATTCTCCTGGCTTATGTAGCATTTATTGCCCTGGGGATGCCAGATGGTTTATTAGGGATCGCCTGGCCTTCTATGCGGGCGGATTTTGCCATTCCGCTTGATTCTCTGGGTATGTTATTGTTTGCTGCTGTTACCGGCTACATGACATCCAGTTTTTTGAGCGGCGCTTTGATTGCGCGAATGGGCGTTGGCAATTTGTTGGCTGTTAGCTGTGCCCTCACCGGCTCGGCTCTCGTTGGCTATACCCTTGTCCCTTCCTGGTGGATGATGGTTTTATTGGGGGTGATGGCCGGTTTGGGAGCAGGCGCCATTGATGCTGGCTTGAATACCTATGTGGCCGCGCATTTTGGGGAGGGATTAATGCAGTGGTTACATGCCAGTTATGGGATTGGCATAACGCTTGGTCCAATTATCATGACGATGGCCCTTACTACCCTCAATTCCTGGCGCGTTGGCTATCGCATTGTCGGTGGGTTCCAATTCTTGATGGCGATTTCTTTTGTCATCACATTGTCCTGGTGGAATGCCCGTGAAGAAGTCTCTGCCACAAGCGGACGAGAAAAGCGCCTGACGGATTACAAAACTCCAATGGGAAAGACCCTGCGCCGGCCCAGAGTTTGGCTGAGTGTTTTGCTGTTTTTTCTCTATGTTGGGGCTGAAGTCTCCTTGGGAACCTGGGCCTACAGCCTTCTCACCGAGTCGCGGGGTGTGCCGCCAGAAATAGCCGGATTTTGGGCCGGTGGTTATTGGGCTACATTCACAATAGGCCGCATCCTTGCCGGGTTGTATGCCAGACGCCTGGGGATTAACATCCTGATTCAGGGTGGCATTGCGCTGGCTTTTCTAGGTGCAGTCTTGCTGTGGTGGAATCCATTTCAGTCGGCAAACCTGTTGGCGGTTGCGCTGATAGGTATTGCCATTGCCCCGATTTTCCCGGCCATGATGTCGGGCACGAGCCAGCGGGTTGGCGCACATTTTGCGGCGAACACCATCGGGATGCAGATGGCGGCGGCGGGGATGGGCACGGCCGTTATCCCCAGTTTGTTAGGCGTGCTTGCCCGTCAGTTTTCTCTGGAAGTGATTCCCATCTGCCTGGCGGTGATGTTCCTGGGATTGTTTGGATTGTACCACTTGTCGTTGATGACAAAAGGGGCGAAGGAAGCCGCTCATGCAAACTGACAGCCAGACAAACCGATTGCTAGGATACCCCGTTGATGCTCGTCTGCTAATCATCAATGCTGATGATTTTGGGATGTGTAATTCGGTAAATGAAGCCATCTTCACCTCGTTGCAGGAAGGCATCGTACGCTCCACAACTTTGATGGTTCCCTGCCCCTGGGCTTTGCACGCCATGCATTTCCTTGCCGCCCATCCCGAAATCCCTTTTGGCGTGCATCTCACTGTTATCTCCGAATGGGTTAATTATCGTTGGGGACCCTTAATTCCCAGGGAAAAGGTACCATCCCTCATTAACAAAGAAGGATATTTCTATAACTTTGAACACATGCCTGAATTTTTGGCTCAGGTCAGGCTGGAACAACTGGAAATGGAATTCAGGGCGCAGATCGAAGCGGTGCTGGCGGCCAGGCTCAAGCCTACACACCTGGATTGGCATTGTCTGCGCATCAGCGGCAGAGTGGATATTTTGGAGTTGATGCTGGAGCTGGCCAGAGAATACGGACTGGCGCTTCGGGTTATCGGACGATCCTGGATTGAAAAAGTGCAAAGCCGGGGTTTACCCACCAATGATTATGACTTTTTGGACAGCTACCTTCTTGACCCAATTACGAAAGCCGCTCGTTATGCTGAACTTCTGCGCGAGTTACCCGCTGGTCTGAGTGAGTGGGCGGTTCATCCCGGTCTGAATAATTCTGAGTTGAGGGCAATAGATCCTGGTGGGAGTTCTATCCGCCAGACGGATTTTGATTTTTTAATATCGCAGCAGGCAAAAGATGTTGTCAAGGAAGAGGGCATCATTTTATTAGACTATCGCGCCTTGCAGGAAGTTTGGAGAGAAAAGTAGGTTCATAGGAAAAGTTATGAAAATTCAATCTTTGACAGGCGCCTGGCAGTTTCGCCAGTCAGGCACAGAAGCGTGGCTGCCCGCCACTGTACCCGGTGGCGTGCATACCGATTTGCTGGCCCTGGGCCGCATACCCGATCCGTTTGTGGGCGACAACGAAAAGCATGTGCAGTGGGTGGCTGAAGCAGACTGGGAATATCGCTATGGGTTTGCCGCCGCGCCCGAACTTTGGCGCCAGCCACACGTCTGGCTGGTGTGCGATGGGTTGGATACGTTGGCGACGGTCAGTTTAAATGGCTGTGAACTGGGCAGCGCCAACAACATGTTCCGCCAATACCGCTGGGAAGTCAAAGATCTGCTTCAGGACGCGGACAACGAACTGGTTATTGTCTTCGCCTCGCCGGTGCGGACCATCAGCGAAAAGGAGGCAGTACGGCCGTTACCCGGCGTCTCCCAGGCCATTCCCGGCGGCCCCCATTTGCGCAAAGCCCCCTGCCAGTTCGGCTGGGACTGGGGGCCGCAGCTGCCGCCAATTGGCATCTGGAAGGATATTCGCCTGGAAGGCGGGGATGGCGTGCGCCTGGCCGACGTCCATCTACGCCAGCGCCACGCCGACGGCCAGGTAACGATCTCCGCCGCGCTGACCCTGGCAGGCCAGCCCAACGAAACATTGACAGCCCGCCTTCACATCGTCGCCCCCGATGGCGAGGAAATGATGGTGGAAACGGCCGTTGGCGGCGCTGCACCGCACACCCCCACTCACCATTTACCATTCACAATCCCCCACCCCCAACTCTGGTGGCCCAACGGCTACGGCCCACAACCCCTCTATCACATCACCATCAGCCTGTGGTGCAACGCCGCCCACCAGGGCGAAACCATGCTGGACGAGCGCCGTTACCAACTTGGCCTGCGCACCCTGGAACTACGTCAGGAAGCCGACCAATGGGGGCGCTCCTTTGAATTCGTCGTCAACGGCGTGCGCATCTTCGCCAAAGGCGCCAACTGGATACCGGCCGACTCTTTCCCCACCCGCATCAGCGACGCCTACCTGGAAGCGCTCATTCGCGCCGCGGCCGAGACGCACCAAAACATGCTGCGCGTGTGGGGCGGCGGCTTCTTTGAGGAAGAGCGCTTCTATGATCTGTGCGACCGCTATGGCATCCTGGTCTGGCAGGATTTCATCTTCTCGTGCAGCGTCTATCCGCTGGATGACCCGGATTTCCTGGAAAATGTGCGTGTCGAAGTGGAAGAGAACGTGCGCCGCCTGCGCCATCGCGCCAGCCTGGCGTTGTGGTGCGGCAACAATGAGATGGAGTGGGGTTGGGTAGATTGGGGCTGGAAGCACCGATCTGATTTAGACGATTTGAAAACGGCATACGACCGCTTCTTCCACCACACGCTGCCCGCATGGTGCGCCGCCGCAGACCCAGACACCGCTTACTGGCCCAGTTCGCCTTCGTCAGACACGCCCTTTGCGAACCCCAACGGGCAGCGGCAGGGGGACGCTCATTACTGGGATGTGTGGCACGGCCGTAAACCATTCACCGCCTACCGCAGCCAATTCCCCCGTTTCATGAGCGAGTTTGGCTTCCAGGCATTGCCACCCCTGGACACCATCCGCGCGTTTGCCGACGAAGCAGACTGGAACATGACCTCCTACGTCATGGAGCAGCACCAGAAAAACGACAGCGGCAACAGCCTGATGGTCGGGCAAATGCTCGATACCTTCCGCCTGCCCAAAGATTTCCCGTCGCTGGTCTATCTCAGCATGGCGCTGCAAGCGGAAGGGATTCGTTATGGGGTGGAGCATTGGCGGCGCGCCCAGGATCGAGTGGCGGGCACGCTGTACTGGCAGCTCAACGACTGCTGGCCGGTGGCTTCCTGGTCCAGCCTGGATTATTTTGGCCGCTGGAAGGCGCTGCATTACGCCGCCCGCCGCTTCTATGCCCCGCTGCTGCTCTCCATTGCAGATGCGCCACCGCGCCAGGGGGTTTATCTGACCAATGAGCGGCGCGAAACGTGGCACGGCCGTTTACATTGGTCCCTGGAAACGCTCGCTGGCGCGACGCTGGCCGCCGGCGAGGCCGTCGTCCAGGCCGCGCCGCAGGCCACCACCCACGTCAACACGCTGGACTTCACCACCCAGGTCACGGACGCCAACCGGCGCGACCTGACTTTCATTGCCGAGTTGTGGCAGGATGACCAATTGGCAGCGCGGCAGACCGCATTTTTTGCGCCCACCAAACATTTGCAACTGACCGCGCCGGGGATAACGGCCGTTTGCCATCTTGAAGGAGCGACGCTGCACATTGAATTGCACGGCCGTTCCCTCGCCCGTCTGGTAGAACTGGCGCTCGACGGGGCCGATGTCGTCTTTAGCGATAACTACTTCGACCTGCCCGCCGGCCGTATCGTTACCATCACCTGCCCACTGCCACCCGGCTGGAGTTTGCCCCAGACCGAAGCGGCGCTGCGCATCCGCTCTGTTTACGATTCTTTCTAGTTAATAACTATCCAGGTGTTATTTTGGAACACGGAGACACACGGAGGAATCACGGAGTTTCACGGAGAAAAGAAGACAAGGAAGCGCTTCTCTCTTTCTCTCTCTCCGTGCAACTCCGTGTAACTAACCCAAAAAGGAGTCTATCATGACCGATATTCACGCAATCATCGCTCAAATGACATTGGAAGAAAAAGCGGCGCTGTGTACCGGAGCCAGCGCCTGGACAACGACTCCGGTAAAACGGCTCAACCTGCCGGAACTGTTCGTGTCAGACGGCCCGCACGGCATTCGCCGCGTCGCCGACATTCATGCGCTGACAAGTAAAAGCCTGCCGGCGACCTGTTTCCCCACCGCCTCCAGTTTAGCCGCCACCTGGGATGGTGATTTGTTGTTCGAGATGGGGCAGGCGTTGGCCGAAGAGGCGATTGCCCTGGGGGTAGACGTCATCCTCGGCCCCGGCGTCAACATGAAGCGTTCGCCCCTGTGCGGCCGTAACTTCGAGTATTTCTCCGAAGACCCCTACCAGGCGGGGGCGATGGCCGCCAGTTTGATCAAAGGCATTCAGAGCAAAGGCGTGGGCACGTCGCTGAAGCATTACGCGGCTAACAACCAGGAATTTGAACGCTTTTCGATCAGCGCCGAGGTGGACGAACGCGCCTTGCGCGAGATTTATTTACCGGCGTTTGAAACGGCCGTTACCCAGGCCAAACCGTGGACAGTTATGTGCTCCTACAACAAAATCAACGGAACCTACGGCTCAGAACACACCCAACTGCTCACCGACATCCTCAAAAAAGAATGGGGCTTCGAGGGCTTCGTCGTCTCCGACTGGGGCGCGGTGCATGACCGCGTAACTGCCCTCCAGGCAGGGCTAGACCTGGAAATGCCCGGCCCCAAACAAACACGGGTCAATGCCGTCATCGAAGCGGTACGCAATGGCGAACTAGACGAAGCCGTGCTGGACGAAGCCGCCCGGCGCATCGTGCGCGTTGTCTGCCTGGCCGCGCAAACGCCCAAGGGGGGCGATTTTGACGCCGCCGCCCACCACGCCCTGGCGCGTAAAGTGGCCGCCGAGGGTATGGTGCTGCTCAAAAACAACGGCCTGCTCCCCCTGCAAAACCCACAACACATCGCCGTCATCGGCCGCGCTGCCCAACAAGCGCACTTCCAGGGCGGCGGCAGCTCACACATCAATCCCACCCAGGTAGACGTGCCGTTTAGCGAACTACAAAAGATGGCCGAGAACGCCGAATTAAGCTTTGCCGCCGGCTACCCGGAAGACAACAGCCGGGATCAGGCGCTCATTGATGAAGCCGTCGCCATCTCCCAGGCGGCCGACGTGGCCTTGCTCTACATTGCCCTGCCCTCGTTTAAGGAGTCAGAGGGGTATGATCGGGCAGACCTGGACCTGACAGAGCAGCAGGTGGCCTTGATTCAGGCGGTAACGGCCGTGCAGCCCAACACCGTCGTCATCCTCAACAATGGCGCGCCGGTGGTGATGGGGAAATGGCTGGATGGCGCAGCGGCCGTGCTGGAAGCGTGGATGATGGGCCAGGCTGGCGGCGGGGCTATCGCTGACGTCCTCTTTGGCCGCGTCAACCCCAGCGGTAAACTGACCGAAACCTACCCCCACCGGCTGACCGATACCCCGGCGTATCTCAACTTTCCCGGCGAAAATGATGTGGTGCGCTACGGCGAAGGGCTGTTCATTGGCTACCGCTACTACGACGCCAGAGAAGTACCGGTTCTGTTCCCCTTTGGCTACGGCCTCAGCTACACCACCTTTGTTTACAGCAATTTGCAAGTTTCGGCCGACAACTTCAAAGATGTGGACGGTGTGACGGTGACGGTGGACATCACCAACACCGGCCTGGCAGCGGGCAAGGAAGTGGTGCAGGTGTATGTGCATGATCAGGCGTCGCGGTTGGTACGGCCGTACAAAGAACTCAAAGGCTTCGCCAAAGTGTCGCTCCAGCCGGGCGAGACCAAAACCATCTCTATCCCGCTCAACTTCCGCGCCTTCGCCTACTACGACCCCGCCTACCGGCAGTGGATCACCGAAGATGGGCAGTTCGACATCCTCGTGGGCGCCTCCGCGGCCGATATTCGCGCCCAGGCCACCGTTACGCTGCAATCTACCTTGCAACTGCCCTCCATCCTACACAAGGAATCCACCATCCGCCACTGGTTCAACGACCCGGCCGGCAAACTGATCCTCCAGCCCATGTTCACCGAATTGACGTCCAATGGCGGCCTCTTCAGCGCCGATAACGTTGGCGATGAGGCAATTGGCATGGATACGCTCAGTTTTCTGATGGATTTGCCGCTGCGCAGTTTCCTCCACTTCCAGGAAAGCTCCCTTACCCAGCCCGCAGACGACATCGCCGACATGCTGCTGGAACAGGCGCTTGGGGTAAAGCAGTAAGATAGTTACACGGAGTTTCACAGAGAAGACACGGAGGGGCGCAGAGAAAAAGCCATCATGCTCCTTCCTCTCTCTGTGCAACTCCGTGTTCCCAACCAACAAAGGTTCAAATGAACAACGAATTTCCGCAAGGGTTTTTATGGGGCACGGCGACGGCCGCGCACCAGGTAGAAGGTAACAACACCAACAGCGATTTTTGGGTGATGGAACATGTGCCAGACACCGTGTTTACGGATCCGTCAGGCGATGCGATTGATCATTATCACCGCTACCCGGAAGATATCGCCTTGCTGGCCGGGTTGGGGTTCAACAGCTACCGTTTTTCGGTGGAGTGGGCGCGGGTGGAGCCGGAAGACGGCCGTTTCTCCACCGCCGCCCTCGACCACTACCGCCGCATGGCCGAAACCTGCCTGGCGCATGGCCTTAAACCGGTCGTGACCTATCATCATTTTACGTCACCGCGCTGGCTCATCAGCCAGGGCGGGTGGCAGAATATGGAGACGGCGGCAAAATTTGGCCGTTATGCTCAAAAAGTGACCCAACATTTGGGCGACCTCATCGAAGCGGTCTGCACCATCAACGAGGTCAACATCCCGCGCATGGCCGCCATGCTCTGGATGGCCGGCGGGACTGGCGAGCCATTCACCCGGCAGGCGGCCCAGGCGCTGCACACCACGCCGCAGCAGTTTGCGCCGTTCATGTTTGCGGGCACGGCTGTGGGGCGAGATGTGATTCTGGCGGCGCACCATCAGGCGCGGGCGGCGATTAAGGCGGAACGGCATGGCTCCCAGCCACCACTCCCCGTTGGCCTCACCATTGCCATGTCCGACATGCAAGCTGTGCCCGGTGGTGAAGCCGCGCGCGACCAGATGCGCTGGGAACTGCAAGACGTTTTCCTGGAAGCGACCCGCGACGATGATTTTGTCGGCGTACAAACCTACTCCCGCGAGCGGTATGGACAAGAAGGCCCACTTGACCCGGAGGAAGGCGTAGAACTGACGCAAATGAACTACGAATTCTGGCCGGAAGCCATTGGCGCGACCCTGCGCCGCGCCCACGCGCTGACCGGTCTGCCCCTCATGGTCACAGAAAACGGTATCGGCACAACGGACGACGGCCGTCGCCTGGCCTACTACCAGACGGCATTGCAAAACGTACTGGCCTGCCTGCAAGATGGGCTGGATGTGCGTGGTTATTTTGCCTGGTCGGCCTTCGACAACTTTGAATGGATGCTGGGCTACCGACCCACGTTTGGCCTCATCGCTGTTGACCGCAGCACGCAGCAGCGCGCCATCAAGCCCAGCGCCCGCTGGTTGAGCCAGGTTGTACAGGCCAATCGGCTGGTGTAAGGGCTTAAGCGACTCCGTTACTGTTGCAGCACCAGGCACGCCTCGCGCTGGAAGCTGACGGACACAGCGTCGCCAATGTTGGGCAGCGCCAGATGGGGATTGTTGAACTCGTCCAGGAAGAGGGCGTGCTCTTGCAGGCGCACCTGAATGCGCACGATAGAGCCGAGAAAGGAGATGGTTTCGACACGGCCGTGCAACTGATTTTCGGCCGCGCCATGCCCATTGAGGGAGAGCAGTTCGGGGCGTAGGGCGAGGGAGATCGGGCCGGCGCCCATTGCGTCGGGGACGGGGCGGGAGGCGCGGATTTGCTGCCCGTCTACCCACACCTGGTCGCTGCCCGGCTGCGCCACCTGCCCTGGCAAAATGTTCAGCGTGCCGACAAAGGAAGCGACAAACAAAGTGGTGGGGAAGTTGTAAATCTCAAATGGCGTGCCCACCTGCTCAATGCGGCTTTCGTTCATCACCACCACCCGGTCAGAGAGCGAGAGCGCCTCTTCCTGGTCGTGGGTCACGTAAATGGTAGTGATGCCCAACTGCCGCTGAATGGCGCGGATTTCGGTGCGCAGCGAGAGGCGGATTTTGGCGTCGAGCGCCGAGAGGGGTTCGTCGAGCAGCAGCAGTTGGGGGCGAATCGCCAGGGCGCGCGCCAGCGCCACACGCTGCTGTTGGCCGCCGGAAAGCTGATACGGGTAACGGCCGCCCAACTCTTCCATTTTCACCAACGCCAGCATCTCGCCCACCCGTTCCTGGATTTCGGAACGGGGCTTGCCGGCTACTTTCAGGCCAAAGCCAATGTTGTCGGCCACGCTCATGTTGGGGAAAAGGGCGTAGGATTGGAAGACCATGCCGATCTGCCGTTGATTCGGCCGTTTTTTGGTGATGTCACGGCCGTTGACCTGAATTTGCCCGGAGGTGGGGGTCTCAAACCCGGCGATCATGCGCAGGGTGGTTGTTTTGCCGCAGCCGCTTGGCCCCAGGAAGGAGATAAACTCACCGCTGTCTACCTGGAGGTTAAAATCGTCAACGGCCGTTGTGCGCCCATATTGCTTCTGTAATTGGCTCAGTTCTAGCGAACTCATACGTCACTCTCAATGCGTCCCGGCGATCTGGCTGCCCGCCTGACGGCCGCGTCCTAGCAGATAAATCAACCCCATGGTGACCCACGTCAGGCCAAAGCTCATAATCGCCAGCGCCGCCGGTTCATAGGCGCGATCTTGCCCCAACTGCGCCATGTACGGGCCAAACGCCGGCCAGGAAAGCAGCGAAGCCAGCGTAAACTCGCCAATGACAATCGCCACTGTTAAAAATGCGCCGCTCAACAACGCCGTGCGCAGATTGGGCAAAATGACGCGGAACAAAATCGTCGGCCAGCCGGCCCCCAGGCTTTGCGCCGCCTCTGTCAGGCTGCGCACATCCATACTGCGCAGCCCCGTATCCACCGCCCGGTACATGTAGGGCAGCGAGAGCACCACGTACCCGGCCACCAGCAGCGCCGGGCTGTTCACCAGGGCAAATGGATCGCGGCTGTAGGTGCGAATCAGGCCAAAGACCAGCACCACCGCCGGAATGACAAAAGGCATCAGCGTGACCAATTCGATCACTGGCCGTAAGCGGGGCAGCCGCAGATGTACCCAATATGCCGTCGGCACAATCAACAAAATGCTGACGACGATGCTGATCAACGCCATCTCCAGCGAAAACATGAACGTGCGTGCGAAGCGGGGATCGCCCAAGACGTTTTCATACGCCAGCAGGCTGAGCACCCCTTTACGCGCCTTCAACGAAAATTGCAGTGTGGCATAGAGGGGCAGCAAAAAGTACAGCACCCCCAGGGCCAACCAAAACCAGGACAAAACTTTTGTGCGTATTGTCATCGCAGCCACCTGGCCGTGCGCCGCTGTAACCAGGAGTAGAGGGTGATAGATACAGCCATAATCACCACCATGCCCAGCGCCAGAGCGTACCCCAGGCCGGGGTTGTGCAGCACATCGCCACGAATTTGCGCGCCGATAAGGATGGGAACCAGGTTCAGCGAGCCGCCGGTGAGGGCGTAGGCGGTGGCGTAAGCGCCAAAGGCGTTGCCGAAGAGGAGGATCATGGTTCCCAATAACGAAGGCAGCAGCACCGGCAGCGCCACGTAGCGCCAATATTGCCTGGTGGAAGCGCCCAAATTTTCGGCCGCTTCCCGCCATTCTCGCTTCAACCCTTCCAGCGCCGGCGAGATGATCAGCACCATGAGGGGGAATTGGAAGTAGAGGTAGGTCAGGCTGAGGCCGCCGAAGCTGTAGAGATTGAAGCCGTGATCGTAAATGTTGAAACCGAACCACTCTTTGAGCAGCGCCGTGACCAGCCCCACGCGCCCCAAGGTGGCGATGAAGGCGAAGGCGAGGGGGACGCCGGCAAAGTTGGAGGCCACGCCGGAGAAGGTGAGCAGGGCGGTGCGCGTCCAACGGGGCAGCCCGCCCAAGACGGTCGCGTAAGCCAGCAAAAAACCGAAGAGGCCACCGACAACGGCCGTTACCGCGCTAATTTGAATGGTCGCCCAATAAGCCCGCAAAATGAATGGCTGCCCCAACGCCTGCACATTGGCTAACGTGAATCCCCCGCTCTGCCTGTCCTGGAATGCGCCCACAAACAGCGACGTCGTTGGTAAAAACAGAAAGGCCAGGGCAAACAGAAAAAAGGGAACCACCCCCAGCCACGTCCAAACCCAACGGCTGGCGATAGAGCGTCTAATACGGTTGATCTCAACGATTGTTGCGGCCATTGCATTAATGTGAGCCGGCGAGGCTCCACAGAACCTCGCCGGCCTGATTGCTCACTATTCTTGTATGTCTACATTCACCACGCTGTCCCACCGCTCTGTGATCAGCACTTTAGCTGCATCCAATTGGGCAATGGTTGGGAAAACAGCTTGCGCGTACAGTTCCGCCGAGGGCAGCCGGTCGGCCAGATCTTGCGGGATGACGTCGCGCGCCACCAGGTCATTATAGCGAATAGGGTGACAGTACCCTTTCAGCCAGATGAGCTGCCCTTCGTCCGAGTAGAGAAACTCCATCCACAATTTGGCCGCGTTGGGGTGTGGCGCATAGGCGCTGATCCCCTGGACATAAACGCCGCCAAAGACGCCGTTGGCCGGAATGACAATGGCCGTCTCTGGGTTGTCGCCGAAGGTGTCCCGGTCGGTCAGGCCGAGGTAATCCCAGCGGATGACAATGGGCGTTTCGCCGGTGGCTAAGGTACCTTGTTTGGCGATGACCGGCACAAAGTTGCCCGCGCTGTTAAGTTGGGCGAAGAAGTCTAGCCCTGGGGCAGCGTTATCGAGAGAGCCGCCATTAGCCAGCGCGGCCGCGTACACAGATTGGATGGCTTGGTTGGAGGTGCGCGGATCGCCGGCCAGGGCTACCTGGCCTTTGTATTCTGGCTTGAGCAGGTCGGCCCAGTCCTGGGGCACGTTTTGGATCACGTCGGTGTTCACCTGGAAGGCGAGGACGCCGTAATAATCGCCATACCAATGACCGTCGGCATCTTTCAGGTCGGCGGGGATGCTGTCCCAGGTGGCGACTTTGTAGGGCTGGATCAACCCTTCGGCCTGGGCCTGTGGCCCAAAAGCAAAGCCAACGTCAATGACGTCGGGCGCCTGTGGCCCTGTGTTGCCTTTGTTGGCGCGAATGGCTTCCAGTTCATCGCCGGAACCGGCATTCGGGTCCAACTCGTTGATCGTCACGCCATATTTCTCTTTGAAGGTTGAGAGCATTTCTCCGTAGTTGCACCAATCATGAGGCAGGGCGATGGTGGTAAGCTGCCCTTCGGCCTGGGCCGCTTGAATAAGGGCGTCTAGTTCGGGGTTGCCGCTGCTGGCTGTGCTGCTGCTGGCGCTGCTGGCGGCCGGTTCGTTGTTGGCGCTGCCGGAGCAAGCAACCAGAACGGCTGCCAGGGCAAACAGTACCAGTAGGCGGCTGAGGGTGGATAATGAGTAACTGCGCATATTTCTTCTCCTGCTAAAAGTTTGGTTAATGTCCGTCGAGGGTGACGGCCGTATACGGGCCACGCCCATACACGGATAACGGCATTACTATATCTTACCTCGTAGAAAATAGGTCAACAATCGGTTAACCATTTGTTACGTTCCTGTTAACAACCCTGGGGTTCACAAACGATAGCGGCAATGTTATCATAGAATGAGCATCTGGGAATCAATTTTAGCAAAGACAATCTTCCGGCGTGGAAGCTTTAACCGGGAAAGGCAAGGAGTGGCAAGATGAGGAAGGGGCGTACCGTTTTAGAAGCAAAACGCTATGGCATCTATAGCTGTTCACGACAAATGACATTAATGGGCGCTGCTCGTGAAATATTAGAGCGAGACGTCAGCGCGTTGGTTGTTGTCGAAGAAGATGGGGCGCTTGCCGGGGTGATCAGCCGCACCGATTTGCTGCGCGCCTGTACTGAGCGTGAGGATTGGCCTGTGCAGTCGGTTGCCGCTTATATGAGCCAGGACGTTGTGACCGTATCGCCACAGACACCCTTGTGCGAAGTCGCCGATCTGCTGCTGCAAAATCACATTCATCGGGTGATTGTCGTGCGCACAGAGGGGGATAAAGCGCGCCCGGTGGCTGTTGTTTCTGACGGGGATTTTATTTACCACATGGTAAAAGATGGGGCTGAGTGAAGTGATAATAAAAACGTGACAGGTGTTGCAGACCTGTCACGTTGACCAATCTTTTTACTAATTGCACCGGTCGTAACTGCGCACATTACGGATGGAGGCGCGGGAACGAGTGCCATAGTCGGGTGCGCGGCGAAATGGGTTGATGCAGAACAAGATGCCCGACACTGAAAAAAGAAGGATGATGCTGATTGTGATATCCATGTGATGACTCCTTTTTCCACATAAACAAGATGATTGTCTCGTTACTTACCCCCTAATTTAGCCGTAGCTGCTTTCAGGTTACCTTAAGAAAAAGTGGGGATGGTTCAATATTGTTGAAATGCCCTTCGTCAATCGTCAATCGTCAATCGTCAATCCCTGACGTGTCCATCCCCATAGCCAATCCATTTGTAGGTTGTTAGCTCCTCCAGCCCCATGGGGCCGCGTGCGTGCAGCTTTTGCGTGCTCACGGCCACTTCGGCCCCCAAGCCAAACTGCCCGCCATCGTTGAAGCGGGTGCTGGCATTGACAAAGACGGCCGCTGAACTCAACGCATTCACAAACTTTGCCGCACGTGCCCAGTTGTTGGTGAGGATGCTCTCGGTATGTTCGGTGGTGTGCGCCTGGATGAAGGCAATGGCTTCGCTTACGTTGGCGACCAGGTGGACGCCGAGGATGAGCGAGAGCCATTCCTGGTCAAAGTCGGTGGCCGTTGCCGGAATGACGCGGGCATTGTGCGCGTCGGCGTGCTGCTGCAAGAGGTCGAATGCCTCGCTGGTGGCGCGCAGCTCGACGCCGCTCTGCGCCAACCGCGTCGCCACCATGGGCAAGAATTGTTCGGCGACGGCCGGATGCACCAGCAGCGTGTCCAGCGCATTACACACAGAGGGGCGCTGCACTTTGCTGTTTTCAACGATGTCTACGGCGCGTTCCAGGTCGGCGCTCTCGTCTACGAAGATGTGGCAGATGCCAATGCCGCCGGTGATGACGGGGATGACGCTTTCCTCTTTGCACAGACGATGCAGCGCCGCGCCACCGCGCGGGATGATCATGTCTACGTACTGGTCTAGTTTGAGCAGTTGGGTGACGAGGGCGCGGTCGGGATTGTCAATGTACTGCACGCTGGCGGTCGGTAGGCCAACCTGGTTGAGGGCGGTCTGGATGGCGGCGACAAGGGCCAGGTTGCTGCGCAAGGTTTCACGGCCGCCGCGCAAGATGACGGCGTTACCCGTTTTCAGGCAGAGGGTGGCGATGTCTATGGTGACGTTGGGGCGGGCTTCGTAAATGACGCCCAGCACGCCAATGGGAATGCGGCGGCGCGCCAGGCGCATCCCGTTGGGCAGCACACGGCTTTCGATGTCGCTGCCGACGGGGTCGGGCAGGGTGGCGATGCGCCGGGCATCGGCGGCCAGGGCGGCGAGGCGCTGTTCGGTGAGCAGAAGCCTGTCTAAGAGCGCATCACTGAGACCCTGGGTACGGCCGTCGGCAATGTCCAGCGCATTTTCTGCCAGGATGGTGGCGGCGCGGGCTTCCAACGTGGCCGCAATGGTCAGCAGCGCCTCGTTTTTTTGCGCTGTCGTCAGCAGGGCTAACTGGTGGCTGGCGGCTTTGGCAGCCTGGCCGAGGGAGGTTAAGTCAGTCATGGCACTCTCCTTAGGGCGAAGCGTCGGGCGTTGGAGTTTGCCGACGCCCGACGCCCGACTTTCATCATTTCACAATAATCATATCGTTGCGATGGACGGCAACCGGCCCATACGCATACCCTAGTTTCGCGGCGATGTCGTCGGATTGGCAGCCGGCAATTTGGGCCAGGTCGCTGCTGCCGTAGCGGACAATGCCGCGCGCCAGTTCGCTGTTATCGAGAGCGGTGATGGACACAGTATCGCCGCGTTGAAAGTCGCCTTCGACGCGGACAATGCCGGCGGGGAGGAGGGAACGGCCGTTTTCCAGCAGCGCCCGTTTGGCCCCGGCGTCAATGACCAGCCGCCCCGCTGGTTTTGTCCCGGCAAAAATCCACCGTTTGCGGTTTTCCAATGGATGCGCCAATGATGGGAAGCGTGTACCGATACTTTCCCCGGCGACGGCGCGCGTGATGGCGTTGGGGGCGTGACCGGCGGCAATGATGACGTCAGCGCCGGCGCGACGGGCAGCGTCGGCCGCTTGCAGTTTGGTAATCATGCCGCCTACGCCCAGCCCACTGACGCTGCCCCTGGCCAGATCGCGCAGGGTGGCGTCAATGGTGTGGACTTCGGGGATGAGCTGGGCGTCGGGATTGGTACGCGGATCGGCCGTGAATAAACCCGGTTGGTCGGTGAGCAGCAGCAGTAGATCGGCTTCCGCAAGAATCGCAACCAGCGCGGAAAGATTGTCGTTGTCGCCGACTTTAATCTCTTCGATGGCGACGGCGTCATTTTCGTTGATGATTGGGATCAGGTGGTGTTCCAGCAAGGCTTGTAATGTGTCGCGGGCATTGAGGAAACGGCGGCGGTCTTCAACGTCGGCGCGGGTGAGCAAAATCTGGCCGACGTGGATGCCGTAAATCTCGAAGAAACTTTCCCACATCAACATCAGGCGGCTTTGCCCAACGGCCGCCAGCAGTTGTTTGCTGGTGATGGTGGCGGGCAGGGTGGGGAAGTTGAGTCGTTCGCGGCCGGCGGCGATGGCGCCGGAGGTGCAGACGATGACATCTTTCCCCTGACGGTGCAGATGAGCGCACTGCCGCGCCAGTTCGACCATATGTGGCCGGTTGAGCTGTGTTGTGCCTCCAGTGAGAACGCTGGTGCCAAGTTTGATGACGATTCGTTGGTACATGAGAGTCGGTAATCGGTAGTCGGTAGTCGGTAATCGGTGAGCGGTAATTGGTGATTGGTAGTTTACTGATCAATTGGCAATCGTCAATCCTTCGACAAGCTCAGGACAAGCTCAGGACAAGTTTGCCAATCGTCAATCTCTGACCGTCTTTGCCCGCCAGTAGTGTGGCGCGCTTTGCCAAATCGCGTTACAGCGCCGGAAGCCAGCCTCGAAAACAAAACGGGAAGGAGAGCCATCTCCTTCCCGTTTCTGTTACCGGGCGTTATGCGCGCCTGGTAAATAGAATAGGCTTTACCGGTTACGGGACAAAGGTGATGCGCCCTTCAATGACCGGCGTTACCGGCGAGAAGGTTTGGAAGTACTCAGCCAATGCCTGATCCAGCAATGGGCCAAAGTCATATGGGTTGACGGCGAAGTCGCGGAACATCAGGTAGTTGTCGCCGCCACGACGCATAAAGTCATTGGTCACAACTTTATACATCGCATTGAGATCCAACGGGTCCCATCCTATTCCGTTCCACACATCTACGCTGACAATGCGCGAGCCAACCGGCTGCGCGGGATCGATCACATAGCGCAGCCCTGCCACCTGGGCAAAGCCGCCATTCGCGCTTGGATAGAGTCGGGCGCCATTTTCTAACGCCTCTTTTACGTAAGTGCCTTCCAGTTCAAAGGTGGCGATGGCGTTGCCAAAAGGCAACGTTTCCAACACGTCACCCATGGAGACCGCGCCGGTCAGGATGGGGGCACGCAACCCGCCACCGTTCTGGAAGGCGATCTGGTAATTGCCGCCTGGATCAACTTCATTGGCTTTCCACAGCATGGCGTCGGTGACCAGGTTGCCCATCAGGCACTCGCCCAGGCGGCAGATTTGTTGGCCGCCGACGTTGATCAGTAGGTCAACCGTTGTGGTCCCTACCGGCGTGGCGATCAGGTCGGCTACGGCGTCGCGGTACGGGATCAGCATATCATCCAACACCATGTCCTTGGCTACGGCGGTCCCCAGGAAAATGGGGTTGCCGTCGTAGTAATGAACCAGGCCATCGGCGCCAAAGATCACGTTCAGGTTGCCCAGGAACGTGCCCCACTGGTAAGCTGTGACCACCAATACCGGTTCGCCGGCCGGGCTTTCGACCACAGTTGGGTATTCGCCCTCTGGCAGCAGCGGGCCAAACTGTGGGAAGGTGGGTGGGCCAAAGGTGATGGGCAGCGCCGGGTAGTAGAGGAAGCTGTGGCTGTGGCCGCCAACGATGATGTCTACGCCGCTTACAGCTTCAGCCAGATCAAGGTCAACGTCATATCCCATGTGGGTGAGGGCGATGATCTTATCAACGCCCATCGCGGTGAGGGTGTCCACGGTGGCTTGTAAGGTGGCTATCGGCGCGGTGAAGGTGATGTTTGGCCCGGGGCTGGAGATATTGCTGGTGTCTGGGGTTGTCAGGCCGATGATGCCGATTTGATGCCCACCCCGTTCGACAATGACGTAGGGGTCAATCATCCCTTGCAGATCGGGGTCGGCGCTGGCGTCAATGTTGGCGCTGATGACCGGGAAGTCTGCCCCGGAGATGAAGCTGGCTAAGGTTGCCGGGCCGTTGTCAAACTCGTGGTTACCCACAGCCATGGCGTCGTAGCCGAGGTAGTTCATGGTCAGGGTCAGCACGTCGCCTTTGAAGAGGTTGTAGAAGAGCGTGCCCTGGAACTGGTCGCCGGCGTCGAGCAGGAGCAGATTTTCGGTGTTGGCGCGGATGGCGTCTACGGCCGTTGCCAGTCGTGGCGTCCCGGCAATACACAGCCCGGCGGCCTGATCTGCTTCCTTGCAGCGCGCGCCGTTACGATTGTACTCGTCTACCCGCGCGTGCGTGTCGTTTGTGTGCAGGATGGTGAGGTCGAGGAGGTTCAGCTCTTGAACCGTGATCGGCTCAAAGTATGCCTGCCCACCGTTGACATTGCGCGGATCGCCGTTGTAGTCCACGATCATCACACCCAGCGGTTGGCTGTAGTAGTAGCCGGTCTCGCTGTTGACGGAGACGGTCAACACGGCCGTCTGGCTGGCCGGGCCGGGGTCATTGCTCAGCTCCCAGGTGAACGGCGTGTTAACATAGTCGAACTGGCCGACCGGGTTGAAGCTGATATTGAGGTCACTATCGAAGCCAAGCAGTTGATAATCATAGGCGGAGTTGGCCGGGCCGAGGTCTTGCCAGGCAGCCGGCAAGTACCACTCCATGTAGGAGGCGTTGTAATCGGTGTAGATGAGGTATGGGCTGGCCAGGTAAAGCAGCCCGGTGGAGAGGTCTACCTGGAGGACGACCCAGGTATTGTCGTTACGACCGACTGAGACTGCGCCCAGGTTCCAGTTGAAGTTGACGTAATCCCATACGCCATCCTGGTCGGCGTCAATGTAGAGGTCAAACTCCGCAAAGAATGGTTGTGGCACGTGCCAGTAGCCCCAGGCGTCAATACCGACGGCAATGATGTCACCGTAGGAGCCACTCGTCCAGCCGTAGTCCATACCAAACAGGCGCACATCAGCTTCGCTGGACACGGCGGGGTTCGGCTCATCATTCCAGATCAGGGCGGGGTAGGCCCACAGGCTGGAGGTGATCGGGCCGCGGTGGGTGAGCGCGAAGGTGGCGACGTCGTTGAGTGGGTCGGTGATGACGCTGCTGGCGACGATCTCTTCAAGCTGCGCATAGGGGCGCGGTTGGAAGTAGAAGGGGACCACCAGGCTGTCATCAAGCGTGACGGCCGTATTGCCCGCTGGCGTAATGAGTTGCGCGCTGGCCTCACCTGCCTGGGCAATGACGGGGAGGAAGAGGCGATACTCAGGTACAGGCGTCAGAATGACCCACCCGTAATACTCTTCGAGACCACCAGCGCCATACAGGACGGGGATTTCCGTCATGTCCAGGGTCAGGGTGACGGTGACGAGGGCGCTGCCGCCGGCCGCTACCGTAATGGCTTCCGGCTCAACGGTTAACGTCGCGCCATCTGTCCGGGAACCATCCTGGAACGCCCAGCTGGTGAGGAACGTCGCTGCACTATTGCCATCGTTGTAGACGGTGACATTGCTGACGCGGGTCACGCTGTCGTTGCGCGACATGGGCACACCCCAACTCAGGCTGACCAGGTCGTCGTTGCCCACGGCAAAGACGTCGGCGCCAACAGCGCGGTAGGCGTTGATGCGACCAGAACCGGCGCGGGGGATGGGGGTGTTGTCCAGAAGCGGAACGGCCGTGTTCATCATGGCGGCTTTGATCGCTTCTGGTGACCAACCTGGGTTGGCCTGCACCATCAACGCGGCCACACCGGCAACGTGCGGAGCGGCCATGGACGTGCCGCCATAGCTGACGCCGCCTGTGCCGCTGCCCATGTTGGCGGCGAAGATGCTGCCACCGGGGGCGGTGATTTCCGGTTTCAATGCCGAGTCATACCCACGTGGGCCGCGCGAGCTAAAGGAGGCGATGATGTCTACGGCTGCTGGTTCATCGTAAGGGATGCTGCCCTCGTATTCGGCCGTCATGACCACTTCGACCGCGTCATTGTCCAGCGCCGCCTTGAGTGCGTCGCCGATGGGCAGCGGCAGGCTGTAAGCTGGCACGACGCTGCTGCCGGCGATGTAGAGGTCGAAGACGTCACTGTCATCCACGATGAACACGCCGATGGCGCCGGCGGCGACGGCATTGGCCGCGCGCGTCACCGAACCACCGCAAGACGGCGTGGTCCAATCAAGCAAGACGATATTGCCGGAGATGATCTGCGTGTTGGTGGCGTTAAACGGATAGCAGCCGGTGCGCTGATCTTGCGCGGGGTTGTCGCCTACTTCGGGGTAGACCAATGTCCCGGTGACGGGCAGCATCGGCGAACTCCAATCAAAGTTGGCCGATTGCAGCGCCGGGTGGACACCGGCAAGCGTGGTGGGGGTGATGACGACGAACCCGTCTATGAGGGAGTAGCCATCTTCAGAAGCGGCGACAGAGATGGCGCGGTCGGCCGCAGCTGGAGAGCCGGTGATGTAGCTGTTATCGCCGGCGTTACCGGCCGAAGCGACGACGACGATGCCGGCGGCAACGGCGTTTTCGGTGCCCAGGACGCTGGAATTGGCCGGATCATTGGTACCAAAGTTGGAACCCAGAGACATGTTGATAACCTGCGGCCAACCGAAGAGCAGGTAATGGTGCGTCGCCCATTCCAGTGCATCTATGACCAGGGACGTGGAGCCATCCTCGCCGAACACTTTGAGGGCGATCAGGCTGGCGGCCGGCGCAACGCCGGAACTCACGTCACCGGCGGCCATACCGGCGGCGATGGAGGCGACATGTGTGCCATGCCCGTTTTCATCCAGTGGGTCAGGGTCAGGATAGGGGATGGGCTGGTAGCTTGGCGACGAATCATCAGCATTGTAGGTTGTCCCGGCGAAGTCGTAGCCGCCGACCACTTTGGCCGTGGGGAAGGTGAACGCTTCGATGAGGTTGGGATCGTTGTTGGCAAAGTCGTCGGGGTCGCCGCTGCCGCCAAAGACGGCGTGGGTGTAGTCTATGCCGGTGTCAATGATGGCAATGATGACGCCCGCACCATCGTACCCAAACTCATCCCAGGCGTCGGGAACGCCGATGAGGGGTACGCTGGAGGACAGCGTGCGTTCGTGAATGGGCGCGCGATGGATGGCTTTGACTCCAGGCAGCGCCAGGAGGTCGTTCAGCTTGCTAAGGGGTGTGAAGACCTGGATGCCGTTGTAGGCGGCGGTATAGTTGGAGATGATGGTGGCTCCCAGGCTGGTAATTTGGGGAACAACGGCCGTTTGCGCGTCTTCCAGGCTTTGTTGGTAGCTTTGCATAGCGGCTGTGGTCATGGAACGGCCGTTTGCCTTTTCTGCGGCGTAATACGCGGCCAGAGGCGCTTGCTCAAATTCAATGATCATCAGCGCTTCGCCTTCGACCATGCCCGCCAAAGCCTGTGGCATATAACCCGCCACTTGCACAAATTCTTCGGCCGTCAGACCATTGGCGAAAAGCGCCTGAAGGTCGGCCGGAACTTCTGACAATTGGGCAGGCAATTGTTTTTCGATAGCAGGTTGTTGCGTTGTCGTAATGGTTGGCTCTCCTTGGTAGGCAATCGCCTGCAAGGAGATAAATAAGAGACTCGATACGAAGGTTACAATGAGCAGCAATTGAAAAATTCGATTGCGCATGTCAATTCTCTCCTGTTGGATTCCAGTTTGCCATTCACCGGCTTGCGCATCAGGAATGGTAAATCTGGAAGTGGGAATAAGGTGGCAATGTCTTCAAACTAATGTGATTTGAAGAAAAAGATGTAGATATACTTTGTTTTTATGTTTTTTTAGAAGTAGCTCTTTTCTTTACGCACCTCCTTTTGTGCAGCACATCCATTGATGTCACAACAAATATACACCCCGAACCGGTTCAGTTTACGTTGCTCAAGCCTGCTGGCAATTATACCTCAAAACGAGTTTGTGTCATTTAGAACTATTGACGTTTTAGCCGATTTCTGACCGTGCCAGCAAGGGGAGATTGCATCGTTGCCACCTGAGACTTCAATGGACACCGACTTTGCAGGGGTTGTGGAAACGTTATCGTTATAGTTATCACAAGCAGGTACAATTGAAGACCTGCCTTGAAAATAATCAAAAATTACGCAGAGTTCACAGCTGAAAAATTTGTGTAATCTTTGATTTTCAGGGATGGTTCATTCCAAGTAATCTGTGCTTTACAAATCTAGCAAGAAAGCGTGTCATGCTGAACCCTTCGGCGGCGCTCAGGGCAGGCTGTCTTCGGAGTGAAGCATCCCGTTCACCTGA
>JACSRF010000654.1 GCA_014879875.1 Anaerolinea sp. | reverse complement strand
GTTTTCTCATAGCTTGTCAGGGGGCAAGCCAATCGTAAATCGCAAATCGTTAATCGTAAATCCTATAACTACTTCCTCTCATAAATATGCACAACGGCCGTTTGTCCCGTGCCGCCCACATTATGGGTCAAGGCCAGGTCTACGTCGCGGTCAACCTGGCGCGCGCCGGCCTGGCCGCGCATCTGCTTAAACACTTCCACCACCTGCCCCGCGCCCGACGCGCCGACGGGGTGGCCTTTCGCTTTCAGACCGCCAGACGTGTTAATGGGGCGTGGGCCAAAGCGCGTCGTCAGCCCTTCCTCGGCCGCTTCGTGCCCCTTGCCCGGTTCAAAAAAGCCCAGGTCTTCGCTGGCGATGATTTCGGCGATGGTGAAGCAGTCGTGGACTTCGGCGATTTTCACGTCGCTCGCCTGAATACCGGCCATCTGGTAAGCCATCTGGCTGGCGCGTCTGGCCGCGCCGATGGTCGTCAGGTCGGGGCGGTCGTGCAGCGCGCCATCGCTGGCCTGCCCGCTGCCGATGATGGTGATCGGGTCATCGGTGAAGTTTTTGGCAATGTCGGCGGCTACGAGGAGAACGGCCGTTGCCCCATCTGTCACCGGCGAGCAGTCAAACAGACGCAGCGGCCAGGCGATCATCGGGTTGGCGCGGTCATCTTGCAGAAATGCCATCTCATCCGCCCAGGTGGGAATCGGCTTGCCCTTCTTCTCCGCGCTGCGCCGTTTCCCGGCCATCACGTCGGCAATGGTCTGGTTAAACTGCGCCTTTGGGTTGAGCGCGCCGTTGTCATGGTTCTTCAACGTCACGCGCATCAACGCCTCCGGCGACGCGCCATATTTGTGCATGTACGCCGTCGCCATCGCCGCGTAAAAGCCGGGGAAGGTGAAGCCTGCCGGAATTTCAAAGAGAACGTCAGCGGCCGTTGCCAGCGTATCTGTCACTTTGGCGATGGGCAAATTGGTCATCTTCTCAATGCCGCCCACCAACACCACGTCATACGCGCCGGAGGCTACCGCCAGCAATCCCTCGCGCAGCGCCACGCCCGAACTGGCGCAGGCGTCCTCAATGCGCGTCGCCGGGCGCGGCGTCAGCCCCACCCAATCCGCCATGATCGGCGCGGTATGCGCCTGCCCTTCGAATAAATCGCTGCTGTAATTGCCGATGTACAGCGCCTCGATGTCGTTCGGGTCTAACCCCTTGTCCACCGAAGCCCGCAGTTCCTTAAACGCTTCTACAAACAGGTCGCGGCTGCTCTTGTCCGGGAATGCGCCAAACTGGCTCATCCCGACACCGACAACCGCTACCTCTCGGCCTAATTTTCTTGTTTTCATAATTTCCTCTCTATCCACCCAAAAACCCACCAATCACCCCATTCGCCTCTTCCGGCGTTTCGATGGGGAAGAAGTGCCCGGCGTTGGGCAAAATGTGTATTGTGCTGTGCGGGATTTTCGCCGCCAGCAGGTCGGCGTTGCCCGGCGGCACAACCTTGTCGTGCGCGCCAAAGAGAATGAGGGTCTCAGCCTGGACGTTGGGCAGCTTGCTCTCGAAGCAAGACGCTTCGGCTAGCAGCCCCAGCCCCACCGCCATTTGCGCCTGGTAAGCGGCCGGGTCAATCGGGTTGGCGACGCGCCATCGCAGCCATTCGTCAATCATCGCCGGATTGTCTTCGCTCCAGCCGGGGGCGGTACTGACCACCAGCCCATTCTTGAAGCGTGTCACCGGGTCGCTGGTCACGTCCATCAGCACGGCCATCGCTTCCTGGGTGATGGGCAGGTGGCGCGGCCCGCCGAAGTTGGTGGAGGCGAGAATCAGCTTATCCACCATTTCTGGGTAGCTTAACGCCATCTCCTGGGCGATGAAGCCGCCCATGCTGTGCCCCATCACGTGTGCCCGCTCAATGCCCAATGCTTGCAGCAGGCCAACGGCGTCGGCCGCCAACAGCGCCGCGCTGTATGGCCCGGCCGGCTTATCTGTCTGCCCCACGCCGCGATTGTCAAACGTAATCACCTGGAACTGTTCGGCCAGCCCCGGAACCATTTTATGCCACTGCCATTGGTTATAGCCCAGGCCAGAAATGAGCAGTAACGGCGCGCCGGAGCCATGAGTTTCGTAATACATGTTGATGCCGTTAGCAGTTGTTGTAGGCATGTGGTTCTCCTTTTGGGTTACACGGAGTTGCGCGGAGAAAACACGGAGAGACACGGAGAGGGAGGGAGAAATTAGACAACAAAGCGTTGAATCCCATGTCTCATCTGTGTTACACGAAAATTCAGAAGGAGTCCTACTTTGGTTTTGGAAAATTTCAAGTAGGAAAGAATCTGAGCTTTGTGTACGTCTGTAATTGTTTCTACCGCTTTTAATTCCACGATTACCCGATTTTCGACCAGCAGATCAATGCGATACCCCTGGTCAAGATTGATTTCTTTGTACACAATCGGCAATGGTTTTTGACGTTCTACTTTTAAGCCAGCTTTTTCCAATTCATAAGCCAGGCAAGTTTCATAGGCTGACTCTAGCAGCCCTGGTCCCAGGTGCTCGTGGACCTCAATCGCCGCACCAATGATCTTTTTGGTTAATTGGTTAAGTGGGTCTCGCGGATCAAGCTTGCTCAATTTATGTTCTCCTGCTTCTCTCCTATTTCTCCGTGCCTTCTCCGTGTTACTCCGTGTCACCATATTTTTCTTTCAATTTCATCTTTTCCACTTTGCCGTAGGGCGAATATGGCAGTTTGTCCACGAAGATGACTTCTTTGGGGACTTTGTAGCGGGCCAGGCGGGCGCGGCAGAAGGCTTGCAGCTCTTCGAGGGTGGCTGACTGACCGGGCTTGAGGACGGTGATCATGATGCCGACTTCGCCCCACTGCGCGTCCGGTTTGCCGATGAGGGCGGCTTCGGCAACCGCTTCGTGTTCGCGGAAGATTGCTTCTACCTCCGCCGCGTACACATTTTCCCCGCCGGAGATGATCATGTCTTTGAAACGGCCGACGATGGTGTAAAAGCCGTCCTCATCCATGCGCGCTATGTCGCCGGTATGGAACCAACCGTTTATGAGGGAGTTGGCCGTTGCCTCGACGTTATGCCAATACCCACTGGTGACGTGCGGCCCTTTGATGCACAGTTCACCTGTTGCGCCGGGGGGTACGTCACGGCCGTTTTCATCCACCAGTTTCATCGCACTGTGGAAGATAGGTTTGCCCACGCTGCCCGTTTTCGGCACGCTCTCCTCATCCGTCATGCTAAAACAGTTCGGGCCGACTTCCGTCAGGCCGTAGCCCTGGCGAAAAACAACGCCTTTCTCCTCGCGCCACTGGTTGATAAGTTGGGGCGGGCAGGGCGCGCCACCGCTGATGAAGAAATGGACGTGGCTGAAATCGGCGGCGGCATAATTATGGGAGTTTTGCCACATCTGGAAGAGGGTGGGCACGCCCAGGATGACGGTGCATTTTTCTTCTAAAATGATGCGCAAGGAGAGTTCGGGATCGAAATCTTTGGCGAGGATGATACGGCCGCCCAGATAGAAAATGGGCGTGAGGAAGGCGAATAGTCCGCCGGCGTGGAAGAGCGGTGTGAAGACAGGCGATACGTCGTGTTCGGTGAGGCCCCAACTGACGGCCGTGTTGATACAGTTCCACAGCACATGCCGCTGCGGAACCATAGCCCCCTTCGGCCGGCCGGTTGTACCAGAAGTATAAAGAATGCAGTGTGTAGATTCGCCAGTGAGCGCGGAGTGCGGGGTGCGGAGTGTGTGGGGTTCGGCAGCCGGGCTTTGGGACAGGCTGGATTCGTAGTCGGCCAGGTAGATGACGTGGGGGATGGTGACGCAAGGGGCGATTTCATCCCATAGGCTGGCAAACTCTGGCCCGATGATGATGACGCTGGGGGCGCAATCGTTGAGAATGTAGACGAGTTCCGGCGCAGCCAGCCGCCAGTTCAGCGGCGCAAAGATCGCGCCAAACTTCGCCAGGCCATAAAACAGGTCAAGATAGGCGACGCTGTTGTGCGCCAAAATGGAGACGCGGTCGCCATAACCGACACCCAAACGCATCATCCGGTTGGCGCAGCGATTGGCGCGGTCGTTTAGTTCGGCGTAGGTGTAGCGAATGCCTGTTTCCAGTTCCAGCAGCGCCTCCCGCTCTGGCGTCAATCGCGCCCGGCTGGTAAGTAAGTTTACGGTGTCCATGTGCCTACCTGTTTTCGTAATCCGTTGCCCGTAATCCGTTGTCCGTAATCCGTAATCCGTTGTCCGTAATCCGTAATCCGTACACCGATCACCGATTACGGATTACCGATTACGGATTACCGATTACGGTTCACGGTTCCCAGTTCACGTCCCTACAACAATCCCCCCATCCACGCGCAGCGTCTCACCGCTGATAAAGCTGGCTTCGTCGGAGGCGAGGAAGAGGTAGGCGTTGGCGATGTCGCGGGGTTCGCCCATGCGCCGCAGGGGGGTGTGGGCGATCATGCCGTCGAGGACTTTTTGCGGCATTTGCTGCACCATTTCCGTGAGGGTGAAGCCGGGGGCGACGGCGTTGACGCGCACGTTGAACTTGCCCAGTTCGCGCGCCCACACTTTGGTCATGCCGATGACGGCCGATTTCGTCGCCACGTAGTTGGTCTGCCCAAAGTTGCCGTCTAGCCCGACGATGGAGGAGGCGTTGAGGATGACGCCGCCGCCCTGTTTGATCATCACCGGGGCGACGGCCTGGGTGCAGTTGAAGACGCCCTTGAGGTTGACGCCGATGACCAGGTCGAAGTCGGCTTCGCTCATGAAGCCGGTGAGTTCGCCCTCTTTGACTTTGACGAGCTGGCCGTCACGCAATACGCCGGCGTTGTTGACGAGGATGTCAATACGGCCGTTTTCCGCCACCACCGCATCTACCCAATTCTGCACGTCCTGCCGGTCGGCCACGTTCACTTTGTAGAACGTGGCGCCGATCTCAACGGCCGTTGCCTGCCCCGCCGCCTCATTCACATCACAAATGATAACTTTTGCCCCTTCTTCGATGAAGCGGATCGCGGTGGCCTTACCAATACCCGCCGCGCCACCGGTGACGAGTGCTACTTTGTCTTTGAGCCTCATTTTTTACTCCTTGCCGATTAATTCAAAAATTTAAGATTTTCCATCCAGGTTAAATGGCAAATGACAAAACTTTATCCAGTCTGATAATTTAGCTGTATGATGAAGTAAGATTATTGGTTTACTGAGGAGATGACCAAATCTGTTACCGAACCGTCTGCATGTGTAACCTTGGCGCTCAACAAATGGTCTAGAGTTGCGAAAGTCAGAATAACCTGATCATCTTTCCCTAAATCATACACATAAATGTATAAACCAGAACCTACATCTCTATCGGCCGGACCAATGCGCCTCTTAACCTCGTCATAACTCATTCCAAATTCCAAAAATGCAAAATCTGTGACAGTTAGCCTACCATCAGTGGATATAACGTCACTATTCCTGCAGCTAACCATTGTGGCTACCAATACGCAAATGAAAAGCGACACACAAACAAGATGGCGTACATTTTTTTGATTCATACTTGGATTCCCTTCGGTCATTCACCCCAACGAACTATGCCGGCCGCCCAGACATAGCCAATACCCGCCGCCACAATCGCCATGAGGTCGCCATCTTTCAACCGCCCTTGCTTGAGACCCTCGCGGATGCCGAACATGGCGTCTTGCTCGCCGGTGTGGCCGATGTCGTGCAGGTAGACGGACTGCGCGTCTGTCAGCCCCAGGCGGTCTAACATTTCTTTGTGACCGGAGGGCTTGATGAGCACCATGTTCAGGAAGTCCAGGTCCGCTTTGCTGTAGGGTGTGTTGTCCGGTTTACGGCCGCTTTTGCGCAGCGCCTCGTCCACACATTTCACCCAATTGTCCATGCTCACCGCGTTCAGCCGGTCTTTCATCAACTCCGGCTCGACCAAATCGAAATAGAACTGGTCGTTTTGCACCGCTTCGTCGGTCGGGTGCTGGATGGTGCCGCTGGCGGGCACGATGACGTGTTTGCTCATGAAGCCATCGCTGATCAAGTGGCTGCCCAGGACGTGGTTGCGCGGATGGTTTTTGCGCAGCAGCATCGCCCCACCGCCGCTGCCGATGTTCCAGAGGAAGGTGGTGCGCGGGTTTTTGAAGTTGATGAAGTCACTGACGCGGTAGCCCCCGGCAATGAGGACGGTGTTGATCTCTGGGTCGGCGATCATCATGTCCTTCGCCATTTTCATCGCGCCGACAGTGGTGGCGCAGCGGGTATGCACGTCCATCGCCCAGGCGTTGGTCGCGCCGATTTCGTAAGCCAGGTGGATGCCGGATGTCCAGAGCAGGTATTCGCGCCACTCCTCGGTGGTGCAGAGGACGACGTCAATCTCCAAAGGGTCTACGCCGCTGCCTTGCAAACAATCAAGCGCGGCCTTGATGCCCATCTCGTTGGGCTGGTCGTCTGGCCCGCCGATGTGCTTTTGCGTGATGCCAAATTTGTCGCGGATGACCCATTCCGGGTAGCCGCTGAGTTCGGCGATGTCGGCGGCGGTGAGGATGCCGGGTGGGGAGTAGGCGCCAATGCTGGCGATGCCGATGGGTGGGTGTGTGTGCATAACGGTCTCGAAAATCGGTAATCGGTAATCGGTGATCGGTGATCGGTAGTCGGTAATCCGAAAGGTAGTCGTTCTGGTGAACACTTGCGGAATACGGATTTTATAAATGTTAAGAAAAAGATTTGGGGTTTTCTCATAGCTTGTCAGGGGCAAGCCAATCGTAAATCGCAAATCGTTAATCGTA
>JACSRF010000251.1 GCA_014879875.1 Anaerolinea sp. | reverse complement strand
CACGTGACGTGAAGCACGTGACGTGAAGCACGTGACGTGAAGCACGTGACGTGAAGCACGTGACGTGAACGGTATACCGATGCCCGGTAACTACTAAGGCTGTCATTCCTGCGAAGGCAGGAATCCACGATGGATACCCGCCTTCGCGGGTATGACGACCAGAAAGGGCTTAATAGTTACGATGCCCGACAAAAAGTCATCATGTAGGGCAATTTGACAAATTGCCCTACACACACAAAGACGAAAACGTCGTTTACACAGTAGAGGTGTTCAGAATGAAACAAACACAACACGGCCGTTTCTGGCCGTTGCTTATCCTATTGCTGCTGCCAATGCTCGCCTGTGGGCTGTTTGACAGCATTGGCCCTCAAATTCCGCGCAATGCGGCCGTCGTCAACGTCGTCGCCAATACCAGCTTGCAGCCGTGGCTGGAAACGGCCGTGCCCGCCTTTAACGACAGCAAAGCAAAAAACAGTGATGGCGACCCGGTTTACGTCGTGGTCGAATACGTAGAAGCGGGGCAGGCAGTCACCAATATGGCCTCCGGCGCAGACACGGCCTTGTGGCTGCCGGAAGAGCCGGTGTGGGCCAATGTGCTGGCCGACCAGGGCAATGCCACTTTTCAAGGCGATTGCGTCAGCGTGGCGCAAAGCCCGCTGGTGATCGGTCTGTGGCGTGACGTTGCCGATGCCTTGGGTTATCCGGGATTACCGTTGGGCTGGCTGGACGTGGGCAGCCTGGCGGCCGACCCATCGGCGTGGAACTATTACAGCGGCGGCGAATTGGGCGACGCCTTCCGCCTGGGGCATACTCATCCGGGGCTATCTGGCTCTGGCGTCAGTACGCTGCTGGCAATTGTGCAAGCCGCACAAGGGAAGAGCGACGCAGTAACGACCGCTGAAATCCAACGCCCAATTGTACAGGCGTCGGTGGGGGCCTTTGAAGGGGGCGTCGCCACCTTTGCCACCAGCACCGCCGCCCTGGCGCAAACGATGCGCGACCGCGGCGTGACCTACCTGACGGCGGGAATTATGTATGAGAGCACGGCCGTTTACTACGGCCAGGGGAACATCATCCCCGTCTACCCACTGGAAGGGACGTTCATGGCCACGCATCCAGCGTGCCTGAACCAGGCCGCAAACGGCGTCATACAAGAGAGCGCGCGCCTGTTCCGTGATTATTTATTGAGTGTGGCGGGGCAAGAAACGGCCGTCTCCGTTGGCCTGCGCCCGGTGAACGACGCCGTGACCATCACCGCCCCTTTGAGCGCGGAAAATGGCGTTGCCCTGAGCCAGCCGCAAACCATCTTTAACGCGCCCAGCGTGGAGACCATCTACAGTGTGCAAGAGTTATGGCAGGCTGCGCGTAAGGACGTCAACCTGGTGATGCTGCTGGACACATCTGGCAGTATGCGCGGTGGCAAGATGGAAAGTATGCGCGCTGCGGCTATGCAATTTGTGCAGCAAATGGGCGACGAAGACACCATCAGCATCATTGCCTTTGAAACGGAGCCTGTTTTGTTGGTGGAATACACCCAGGTTGGTCCGGCGCGTGCGGAAATTATCGCCACCATAGATCGACTGCGCGCGGCCGGGGATACCACGTTATATGACGCCATTGGCGACGGCGCGGCGCTGATCGCCGCCACCCATTCCATAAACATGACCAATGCCATGGTCATTCTCACCGACGGGCAAGACACGCGCAGTTATCGTTACCGCTTCGACGACGCGCTCATTAAGGCTGCCACGGCGCATGATACGACGGTATTTACCATTGCCTATGGCAGCGACGCCGACGAACGTGTGTTGGCGGCCCTGGCGGCGCGTGGTAATGGCAATTTCTACCAGGGTGACGAAGCCAGCATTGCCGCTATTTATGAAGAGATGTCGGCGGCGTTTGGCGGCAGCGTGGGCGTAGGGCGCTGACCGGGGCGCGGTCGCTGACGGCGCAGGTCTTTACACGAGCGGACCAGGCGCAGAATCATTGCCAGGTAGGCAATATCAGGTTGGCGGCTGCAACAATTTCTGGCATAGCCGTACCCCTGTCATGGCATCATTAACCCAGTAGTCAGCGCCCACATATTGGCAGACCTGTTCATTGAGCTGATTGCCGCCAATGACGACGGGAATGGCGGCAATCGTCGCGTCGCCTGAAATGCGGATCAGACGAATGGTTTCTTTCATGGCGTCATAAGAACTGGTCAACAAACCGGATAAGCCGATGATATTGGGTCGGCGCTGCATCGCTTGCAGCAGAAATTCTGACGGCGAGACATCCACGCCCAGGTCATACACCGAAAAACCGTAGCACGTGAGCAACATGCTCAGATTGTTTTTGCCAATGTCGTGAATATCTCCCTTGACCGTGCCCAGTAAGATCGCCCCTGTCTCATTGCCGGTGAATTTTTCGGCAATAATCGGCTGTGCCATTTCCATGACTTCACGAAAGATTTCGCCGGCCATGATCAATCCTGACAAATAATACTGCTGCTGTTCATACCGTTCCCCCACCTGGCGCAGCCCCTCCTGGCAATCCTCAATAATCAGCAAGGGGTCGTGACCGGCGGCAATCCGCGTTTCGACCAGGGACAATACTTCGTTTTCGTGCAGATCGGCCACATGGGCGATCAAAGTTAGCCGCAAAAGATCGTCGTTGCCAGGTTTAGTCATCTTTCCTACCCTCTTGAATGCCAATTTGTGCTGTGAAGCGGAGATGATCGCTGCGAAAGATGAACCAGCCCCAGCTAAGCGGCCGTTCCTCAAAATCATAAAAAAGGTGTTCCAGGTAAAAAGCGGCCGTTGGCAGACTGGCTTGCAGGATACTGGCTTCTTCTTCATTCATCAACGTCGCTTCAATGGTCAACTGGCCGCGTTTAAGCAGGTGGTTACCGGCGTTGGCAAAAAGACCTTGCAGGGAGGTAACGTCCATTTCCGCTTCGACAATGGGCCTTTTGGGATCATAAATGAGATAGGCGCGGTGGTAAAAAATAGGCTGCCCTTGTTTGGTCAGCAAGCGCCGTATGTAGATGGCGTTGTCGCCCACACACAAACCCAACTTGCGTGCCATGCGCTCGTCGGCCGACACGACACGCACATCGAGCAGCCGCACGGCCGTATCCACACCATTTTGAAATAACTCTTGCAGCTCTTGTAAATCGAAAACGGCCGTGCCCAGTTCCAACGGCCTCACAAAAGTCCCTCGCCCCTGCGCCGTACTCACCACTCCCTGATCGGCCAACAGGTTAATCGAACGGCGCACCGTCATCGGACTGATGCCATAGGCGCGGCATAGCTGCGCTTCCGAAGGCAGTTGATCCCCTGGCCGAAACGCGCCTTCGGCAATTTGCCGGCGCAAAATATTGGCTAACTGCGCATAAGCAGGTTCATAGGAATCACGGTCAATTTGCGCCTGTTTGGCCTCGTCTGGTTTCATGAACTTTTATCCCATCAATGCCTTGACAACTTCCCTAGATAAGTATACAGTACCCATTAAACGCACTTCCCTATATAAGTATACAAGTTGCGATCAGTTTACACAATAACAAACAATGACTGCAAGATTTGACAAATTTTGGGAATTTGTCAAATCTCTGTGGCCTGGTTACGAGAGGGGCTTCAATGGTCAACGGCCGTACCAAAATCATCGCCTGCGCTACCGTCATCGAAGAAATGCTGCCCCTCATGCCGTCCGACTTAGCGTATGAAGTGCTCGATTTTGGCCTGCATTTGGTCCCCGGCAGCCTGAAAATACGTCTGCAAGAAGCCATTGACGCTGCCTGCCTTGAGTACGACACCCTCATCCTCGGCTATGGCTTGTGTTCCATGGCCGTCGTCGGCCTGCAATCGAGGAACTGCACCATCGTTATCCCGCGCGTGGACGACTGTATTGCCTGCTTTCTCGGTTCCAGCGAGGCGTACACCGCGCAAAACAAAAAGGAACCGGGAACTTACTACCTCACCAAAGGCTGGATTGAAGTCAGCGACACCTTATTAGATGAATACAATCGCGCCGTGGAGAAATATGGGCAAGAACGCGCCGAGCGGATCATGCGCGTCATGCTGCAAAATTATAAACGGCTCGTCTACATTGACACCGGCACAGAAAACCAGGAGCATTACCGCGAGTACGCCCGCAGCGTTGCCGCCCGGTTCAACCTGCGCTTTGAAGAGGTGATTGGTTCTAACAATCTGATTTACCGCACCCTTTATGGGCCGTGGGACGATGATTTCGTCGTCACCCCACCGGGGAACATCATCCAATACACCGACTTCAAAACCACCGCCACCACCACCGCCAACTTCAACCTCTATTCCCCTACGCCGCCCACCAGGAAGGATGCCAATGGGTAAAGACGCAGCGTTCCAGGTGCAGTTTCAGCCCATCGGCAAGCGGGTAACGTCATCACCCGACGCCAGCTTATTTGCGGTGGCGCGGGAATCAGGCATTGATCTCGCTTCGGCTTGTGGCGGTGAGGGGAATTGCGGCCAGTGCCGCATTGTAGTGCTGGCCGGGGAGGCGACGCCACCCAATGCGGACGAAGCGTTCATCCTCACCGATCTTGAATTGCAGCAAGGGGAACGGTTGGCCTGCTGCACCTATGCCCGCTCTGACCTGACGGTGCAGGTTCCGCGCGCATCGCTGATCACCGGGCAGCGATTGCAAATTGCCGCCGATTTGGGGCAAATGGCTGCCGACCCACTGGTGCGCGCCTATGATTTGCAGATGTCTGCGCCGACGCTGGCCGACATCCGCCCTGACCTGACACGGATTGCCGCTGCTCTGGCGGAAACGTTTGGCCTGCCGGGCGTTTATGCCAATCCGGTGGTCGTGCGTGCGCTGTCGCCGTTGGCGCGGGAGCAGGGGTGGCGGTTTACCGTTTTTATGCGGGGACAGGAAATCGTGGGGATGGGTGTGTGGGGGCAACGGCCGTTAGGCTTTGCTGTTGATCTGGGCACGACCAAGATAGCCGCCTACCTGGTTGACCTGGAAACCGGGGCTGACCTGGCGGCCGCCGGCGCGCCCAATCCGCAAATTGGGTACGGTGAAGACGTCATCAGCCGTCTTAACCACGCAGTGCGCCAACCAGATGGTGGGCAAGTGCTGGCCGCCAAAGTCCAAGAGACGCTAAACGACCTGCTGTGCGAGTTGGTCTCCCAGGCTGGCGTCGCCACAACACAAGTTGTTGAAGCTTGCATTGTCGGCAATACGGCCATGACTCACCTGCTGCTGCAGCTGCCCGTGCGCCAACTGGCCTCCGCCCCTTATGTCGCCGCTGCCGGCACGGCATTATCCGTGCGCGCCGCCGATTTGGGGTTGACCGTGGCCCCAGGCGCTGTCGTCTACGTGCCGCCTTGTATTGGCGGTTTTGTGGGCGCCGATCACGTCGCTATGATTTTGGCCTGTGACCTGGACCAACACGACAAAGTTGTGCTGGGGGTGGACATCGGCACGAACACGGAGATCGTCTTGCGCAAACCGGGGAGCGCGTTGCTGACGGCCGCCTCTTGCGCCTCCGGCCCGGCGTTTGAGGGAGCGCACATCAGCGATGGGATGCGCGCTGCTTCTGGGGCCATCGAAAAGGTGCGCATCACGGCGGCGGGGGTGGAATTGACGACGATTGATGACGCGCCGGCCGTTGGCTTGTGTGGGTCGGGCATTGTGGATGTGACGGCCGAGTTGTACCGCGCCGGCCTGATCAACCATCGTGGCCGGTTTGATCGGGAGAATGGACGGGTGGGAGACGGCCGTTTTGGGCCTCAGTTCAGCCTGGTCCCCGCCAACCACAGTGGCAGCGGCCGGGATGTGGTCGTCACGCAAAAGGATGTCAACGAGATCCAACTGGCTAAGGGGGCCATTCACGCCGGGCTGCAAATCTTGCTGGAGGCCACCGACACCGCCCCGGAAGAAGTGGAAGAGGTAGTCATTGCCGGGGCGTTTGGCTCCTTCCTCAACGTCAAAAGCGCCATCGCCATGGGCTTATTCCCAGAGCTGCCCAACGCCCAATACCGGCAGGTGGGCAATGCGGCCGTGATTGGGGCCAAATGGATGCTCATCTCCCGCGCAGCCCGCCATCGCGCCGAAGCCATCGCCCAGCACACAGCCTACAACGAACTGACCACCTATCCCAAATTCGGCCGTAAATTCGCTCTGGGCATGTTATTTCCAGAAACAGTGAACAGGAATCAGTAATCAGTGAACGGTGAACGGTAAACCGATTACCGAACACCGATTACCGAACACAAGGGAGCAGCTTATGAAAATAATTGGTGAAAAGATTAACGGAACCCGCAAACGAATTGCCAGCGCCATTGTCGAACGGGATGCTGCATACATCAAGGACCTGGCTGTGAAGCAGGTGGAAGCTGGCGCGATCTGGTTAGACGTGAACGCAGGGACCCATCCGGCCCAGGAACCTGACGACCTGGTCTGGCTCATTGAGACAATTCAGTCCGTTGTGGATATCCCATTAAGCCTGGACAGCGCCAACCCGGCGGCGCTCCAGGTCGCTATCCAGGCTGTGAACAAAACGCCCATGATCAACTCCATCAGCGGCGAACCTGACCGGCTGGAAAAAATCTTGCCCATTGTGGCCGAACATGGGTGCGAAGTGATTGCGTTGGCCATGGATGATAAAAAAATCCCTGAAACGACCGAAAAACGGTTGGAAATCATCGCCAAGATCATTGCCGCCACCCGCGCCGCCCATGTGCCGGATGAAAAGGTGTACGTGGACCCGCTGGTCATGACGATTGCCACCGCCAACCAGAGCGCCGTTGTCGCCTATGAAACCATTCGCGCCGTGCATGAACAATACCCGGCCGTCCATTTCACCATGGGCTTGAGTAACATTTCCTTTGGCCTGCCGGCGCGCAAGCAGATCAACCGCGCCTTTTTAATCATGGCGATGCAAAACGGATTGGACAGCGCGATTTTGGATCCGCTGGACAAGGAGTTGATGGCCGCCATTTTGACAACGAATTTGCTGTTGGGGCGCGACAAACATTGTTTGAACTATATACGTGGTTCTCGAAAGGGGTTGTTTGAGTAAGCCGTTTTGGGAACAGAAGTTTAGAGTTCGGAGCAAGAACTAGAGATGGTACAACAATAGGAGTAAATGATGTCACAAGATTTAATTGCTGCGATTACAGACATGCGCGAAGACGATGCGCTAAAGCTGACCAATGAACTGCTGGATGCGGGGACGTCTCCGGTGGAGATTTTGGACGCCTGCCGTCAGGCGATGGATATCATTGGCAAACGGTTTGAGACGGGTGAAGCGTTTATCCCGGAGTTGATCCTGGCCGGTGAAATGATGACGGCCGTTTCCAATGTCCTCAAACCGCGCATGGCCGAAGAAGCCGCCGCGGAAAAGTTGGGCAAGATCGTCATCGGCACAGTCGAAGGGGACATCCACGACATCGCCAAGGATATCGTCGCCTTCATGCTGGAAATCAACGGCTTTGACGTGACCGACCTGGGCGTGGATGTGCCGTCAGCGAAATTTGTGGAAGCGGTCAAAGAAACTGGCGCGACCATTGTCGGTCTCAGCGGTTTCCTCACCCTGGCCTATGACCCGATGAAGGAAACGGTAGCCGCGCTGCGGGAAACCGGTCTGGGAGTCAAAGTCATGATTGGCGGGGGCCAGATTGATGAACAGATTCGCGCGTTTACCGGCGCGGATGCCTATGGACGGGATGCGATGGCGGCCGTCGCCCTGGCGAAAGCGTGGGCATAAGCCAAAAGGAGTTAACATGTTTACCAAACCTGATAATTGGAACAAAATGTCCCCCCGCGAACGGCGCAAGGCGCGCCTTGACGCCTGGCAACATGCCCCGGTTGCGTTTGTCAGCCCAGAGGCGGAAGCGAACTATAAAGAGCGGATCGGCCGTTTGCGCAAAATCTATGACATGGAGCCACATGATCGCCCCATCGCCGATCTCTTCATGGGCGCGAATGAGTATGTCGTGCGGCGCAAAGGGCTTCAGGGCAAGGACATGGTGTACAACCATGAGAAATTGCGTGAACCCCTGCTGGAATTCCACAACGAATTTCAACCGGATGTAACTGTTTCCCCACTGCCATACCCTGGCAAGATCATGGATATGCTCAATTACCAAACCTATATTTGGGGTGGGCAAAAGCTGCCCGATAACCTGACGATCCAGGCGGTTGAGGGCGAACACATGATGGGCGATGAATATAGAGAGTTCGCGGCCGACCCGACTAATTTCTGGTTGAAAAAATACCTGCCGCGTGTGATGCCCACGCTTGCGCCGCTGGCGATGCTGACGGAATTCCCGCGCGTCTCCGAAAATGTAGACATCATTGACATGATGGTGCCCTTTGGCCTGCCACCTTTCCAGGAAATGTTGAAAACGTTGATGGAAGCGGGCAACGAATTAATGAAGATGCTGGGGGTTGTCGGGCAGACAGGGGCGATGATCGCCGCTTCCGGGTTCCCCGGCATGGGCTTCAATATTGTCAAGACCCCTTTTGATTATCTTGGCGACACCCTGCGCGGCACAAAGGGTATCCTGACCGACATGTACCGCCGCCCCGCTGACTTGCTGGCCGCCTGCGAAGCCTATGTGCCCGTCCTGATTAACGCCGTTATCAACGCCAGTGACCGGAACGGCGCGCCCGCCGCGCTGTATGTGCTGCACAAAGGGGCTGACAGCTTCATGTCGCAGAAACAGTTTGAAACATTCTACTGGCCGACCTGGAAGCAAGTGATGATGGGCCTGTATGAAGAGGGCATCACCAGCTACCTGTTCATTGAAGGCTCCTATAACAAACGGTTGGAAAACCTGGCGGAAATGCCCGAAAAATCTCTGGTGTGCCACTTCGACCAGACCGAAATGGGACCGGTAAAGGAAATTCTAAGCGACAAATACATCATTGCCGGGAACGTCCCGGCCTCCCTGATGGCGACCGGCACAACGGATGGAGTACGCGCCTACTGCGATAACCTGATGGCGTTATTTGGCGATGCGCCGGGTTATATATTGGCGCATGGGTGCTACTTTGAAAACACCACCGACGAGAAACTGCGCGCGTTTATGGATGCGGTCAAGAAGTAACAAACTCGTATCTTCTCAATAACTTGGGGTGGCTATGGCCGGTCTCTGACCGTGCCCGCTGGTGGCTCGGTCAGGAGACCAGCCACAGCCCCACAATATTCCTCTCCAGAAAAGCCAGGCTTTTTGATAGCGCGAAAAGCCTGGTTTCTGGTGAACAGCGGCTGCATCGCAAAGAGACATGCGCGTGATTATAGAGAAACAAAAAACATCGCCATCTTTTGCTGAATTTGTCATCATCATCTCGATGATGATGTCCCTGACAGCTTTATCCATTGATGCCATGCTGCCGGCGCTGCCCCAAATCGGCAGCGACCTCAAAGTTGCAAATCCCAACGACCGCCAGCTTGTCATTTCCATCATTTTTCTGGGGCAGGCCGTTGGTCAATTGTTTTTTGGCCCTCTTTCTGACAAAACCGGTCGTAAACCGGCAATTTATGCTGGTTATGCCTTGTTCATGACCGGTTCCCTGGTCTCTATGTTTTCGAACAGTTTTCTGGCGATGTTGGTGGGGCGTACCCTTCAGGGAGTGGGCATCTCTGCGCCGCGCGCTGTTTCGATGGCCTTAGTGCGTGATCGGTACGAAGGGGCGCGCATGGCAAGGGTCATGTCGTTTGCCACGACGGTGTTCATCCTTGTCCCGATGATTGCGCCAACCATTGGACAAGGCATTCTTTTGCTGGCTGGTTGGCGCGCTATTTTTGGCAGCTTTTTGTTATTTGGCCTGACCACCTTGCTATGGTTTGCACTGCGAATGCCGGAGACATTGCCTGTGGAAAACCGGGTTCCGTTTTCATTGACAAGAATCGTTAACTCGATTCAGGCAATTCTGAAAATTCGCTCCGCAGTCGGATATACCGTGGCCGCAGGCTTGATTTCTGGCGCGTTTCTTGGTTACTTGAATTCATCGCAACAAATCTTCCAGGAGCAGTACGCCTTAGGGGATTCGTTTCCCCTCTACTTCGCCATCATTTCCTTGTCTTTGGGAATGGCTTCTTTTTTGAATGCCCGTCTGGTGATGCGCCATGGTATGCTCACGCTTATTCGCTGGGCATTGAGAATTTTGTTTGGACTGGCTGTCATTTTTTTAGGAATCGCTATCTTGCTCGCCGGTCATCCTCCCTTGTGGCTTTTCATGGCGTATCTCATGGCGTCTTTCTTTTGTATCGGGATTCTTTTTGGGAATATCAACGCTTTGGCAATGCAGCCTTTGGGACGCCTGGCGGGTCTCGGCGCGGCGGTGGTTGGTTCGCTCTCGACTTTGATATCTATGCTGCTGGGCATGGTGATCGGCCGCAGCTATGATGGCACCATACTCCCGTTGGTTGTGGGGATAACAGTTCTGTCAGGAAGTACAATTTTTGCCGTCCGCTGGATAACATCAGCGCCCCCGACAAACGCCAACGCTGTTTTTTAGGTGGATTCGTGTTCAAGACACAACCGGCAAAGGTGCCTGCTTTATTCGCTAACGGCCGTATCTCGCGCCGTCTCTATGGAGAGTACAATGAACCAACCTGACGTAGTACAAGGAAAGAGGGATGGGGAAACGGCCGTGATGCCCTATGCCTGGGTCATCTTATTTGTCGTTTTCCTGGCCAGCGTCGCCGCCCCCCTCAACCAAAACAAAGTCCCGCCGCTTATGCCCATTCTGATGCAATCATTCAACATTGGGCTGAGCCAGGCTGGCCTTTTAATGTCCGTTTTCAGCATTACCGGCTTTTTGTTAGCTCTGCCCGCCGGCATCATCCTGCAAAAACTGGGGCCAAAAGCGAGCGGTCTAATTGCGGTTGGCAGCCTGGTCATCGGCGCCAGCCTGGGCGCTTTGTCCGGCAGCATGGGGCTGCTGCTCACCAGCCGCGTCATCGAAGGGGTAGGGATGGGGCTAATCGCGGTCGTTGCGCCGGCCATCATCGCCCTCTGGTTTCCACCGGAAAAACAGGGTACGCCCATGGGACTTTGGGCAACCTGGGTGCCGGTGGGCAGCATTTTCATGATGATCACCGCCCCACGACTGGGCATTGCCGCCAGTTGGCAGGCCGTCTGGTGGGTAGGCGCCGGCTTTGCCCTGGTCGCCCTGGCGCTTTACGCGCTACTCATGCGTCCCGCGCCCGCCATAACCGGGCATGGCGCCAACTTCACGCCGCTGCCACTGCGCCAGGCATTGGCGAACCAGCGCATCTGGCTGTTAGGATTGACCTTTGGCTGTTTTAACTTTGTGTTCATGCCCCTTGCCACTTACTACCCCACATTTTTGTCAGAAGTGCGGGGCTATTCGCTGGCCGATGCTTCTCTCATTGCTACCATTTCCACGGTAATGGTGCTCTTCTCAGCGCCCTTAGCCGGCTGGATTTCCGATAAAATTGGCTCGCGCAAACTCATTTTGACCATACCGTTTCTCTTCTTTGCCATCCTGATGCTCCTGCCTTTTCACGTCATCGGCTGGCAAATCGTCATCCTCATGATTGTGCTCGGTCTGCTCCTTGGCGCAGTGCCAACGGCAACCTTCGCCGCAGTCCCGGAGATAATGGGGAATCCACAGTTGATCGGATTGGGCATGGCCGTGGTGATGCTGGGGCAAAATCTAGGCATGTTCGCCGCACCGGTTCTCTTTGGCAAGCTGGTTGAATCAATTGGCTGGGCAGCGGCCGGTTACTGGCTAATTCCTATCGCGCTGGTGGGTTTTATAACCGGACGGTTGGTGAAAATACGGTGAGAGCTTCATAGGAGTCTGGATGAAATTCTGCAAGATTGCCAGGCAATCGCCTTTACCCTTTCCAACTAACAGCCCACCCCCGGCATGGATGCAAAATAGCGCCCCGCGTTTGCCCCGGCGTCACAATAATCCACTCCAGGCACTTAATACAAATCGCGCCCCACTCCCGCCCATCCACAGACAGGCAAGAAAACTCTTCTAATTCATGCCCCAATTCATCTGCTCGTTCACGCGCACGCTGCATCGGCGCTTGCAACTCCTCAAACCAACGCGCCGCCAGCATCCGCCGCATTTCATCAGTCCCCACCAAAACTGCCGCGACAAACAACTTGATCTCTTCAGCATCACTACGACGAGGTAGAGACGCCATCTCCTGGACGATCTCTTCCAGCGCGCGGGCAATCGTTTTGCAAGTCATGTCATCCAGGTAATCAACGCCGGCGCGCAGTTGGCCGCTCAACGCCAGTAATCCCATTTGTAACTGCCTTAACTCAATTTCCGCTTCTTTACGCATGACAGCCACCTTCGCACGCCGCTAGAGATATGGGTCGCATTGTAACAAAAGCAATGACGGCCGTAAATACACGTTAGATTGGTTCAATCTCCGAAGATTGAACCAATCTTGACCAACTTATTGAAGTGCCATTCCTAAGCGCAGTTTTTTGGGAAATGGTGATAAAGCGGTGATACATCGGTGATACGCCTGTGTTATCTGGCCGTTACACTGTTTGGCAGAGGAAAATCCTGGAGTACAGTCTGTCAAGTGAATGAGCATGTGTTTATCATCCGCATCTGGTGGGAATATCGGGAATTAGAGGGAGAGCTTCCCAGTTGTCGCGGTATGATCCAGCACGTAGAGACTGGGAAAAAACAATATTTCAAAGACCTGACAACCATCCAACGCTTTATCACACCTTACTTAGAGGGCAGACCTGCCAAGACAAATTTACAAAAGCCGTTTACGTGGTGGTCAGCTTGCAAGAAACGGCTGTCTAACATGTATTGAGGGGCTTGTGAACCAGTTCGAGGAAAGTACAGAATCATTTGTCGTCAAGCTCTGGTTAGATGACACGGCCGAATCTGAACAATGGCAAGGCCTCATCACGCATGTGAGCAGTGGTGACCGTATTAATTTTCAAAACCTGGCAAAAATCAAAGCGTTCATTAAAACATATCTCAAGCCCCAAACCATCACCAACACCTTCAAACAATTCTTCCAATCCAAACACGCTGCATCCACCCAGACAATGAGCCCACAAACAGCGGCCGCCGACAACACAACAGCGCCAACCCGCTTACCAACGAACGCTGACGTAAACTGAATTTATTGCGCCAGGCAGTTAAAAAGCGCCTGACGACTGAGGGGAAGTGTATGATCGCCGACCTGGACCGTACCATAGAAAAGCTCCTTGCAGCCGAAATCCCGATAAAAAATGGCGAGATTGATGTTAAGTTTGAGCAGCCAAAGCGTGAATGGAGCGCGCGGCTGGCACGGCCGACCATCAATTTCTTCCTCTATGATGTCCGCGAGAACAATATTCTGCGCCAACATCAATGGCAGCAAACCGCCACCACCAACGGCCGTTCCCCCGACAACATCACCCAACTCAAACGCACCCCTTACCGCTTCGACCTCAACTACATGATCACCACCTGGGCCACTGAAGCGCAAGACGAACACCGGCTGCTCACCAACTGCATGATCGCCCTGCTGCGCCACCCCATCCTGCCCCGCGCTCACTTCGTCGGTGAGATGGAAACCCAGCCTTATGACATTCAAGCGCGGCTGGGGTATCATGACAAACTCACCAATCCGGCCGAAGTGTGGAGTTCACTGGACAATGAGATACGGCCGTCCCTCTCCTACACCGTCACCATCGCCATCAACCCCTGGGTCACCGTCGCCCGCCCCGTCGCCCACACCTTCACCTTACGCGCCGGTCAAAAAAACAACGGTCAACACCTCAACCAGGAAACCGCCAGCGAGACCATCTCCATTCGCGGCGTCATCACCAAAGCCGATCACCCCCAAACAGGCATCGAAGTCGCCCTCAAAGGGACCGGCCTCTTTGCCACAACCGACACCGAAGGGCAATTTTATCTCAACGCACTCCAGCCCGGCGATTACACCCTCGTCGTCTGGCACAGCAGTGATAAACCGTCAGAACATCCCATCACCGTCCCCACCCATGACACCTATGATATTCACCTATGAGGAGGTAAGTATGCTACTACCATCCAGCCGCTCTCATAAAAATCGAGCGCCGCCCATGTTCCACAATCTACCTATGGCAATGACTTAGAAACGGTATAACCAGTATAGCAACCTTGACAGGTTCAAAAAGGAGAAAACAATGCCTGCAACCTACACCACCCCAGGTGTATATGTAGAAGAAGTTGACAAAGGTAGTAAGCCCATTGAAGCGGCTGGCGCTTCAATGGCTGCTTTTGTCGGCATTACTGCCGAAGCCAGTATTAAAGCCCTCGACCCGGCAACCGGTGAACGAGTCCCTGTCCAATCCGTCCTCAATAAAGCGATGTTGGTCACCAACTGGACTCAGTTTCAAAACATCTTTGGCGGCTTCGTCACCGGGGCCTTCCTGCCCGATACCGTCTATGGCTACTTCAGCAATGGCGGCGGTCCCTGCTACGTCACCAGCATCATGGCCTTCAGCGAGCTGAGCGACAAAGCCGCTCCTACCGCCTCTGTCGTCATCGCCCCAGCCAGCGGCAAAGGCAAAGCGATCACCGTGGCCGCCAAACACGCAGGCGTCGGCGGTAATGATTTGAGCGTCACCATCAAAGCTGACGAAAAAGGGGAAACCTTTACTATGACCGTCGGCAGCGAAAGCAAAAGCGGCCTCACCATGAAAAAGGGCGAAGGATACGCCGGTGACGCTGAATTTAGCGCCGTGACGATCACCGACGTCGGCACAGCCATTCCCACCGATGGCGTCTACCAGCTCTCCGGTGGCGGCATCAGCCTGCCCACTGCGGCCGACTTCATCGGCGACGTCGCCAAACGCACCGGCCTCAGCGGCCTCGAAGCCCTCGATGACGTGCGTCTAATCCTTTGCCCCGACCTCATGACCGGGTATGATGGCACAGATGCCTTCAAGCAAAAGATCAAAGCCGTACAAACAGCTATCATCGCTGATTGTGAGCGACTCAAATACCGCTTCGCCGTGCTCGACACGCCACCCGGATTAAGCGCCCAACAGGCCAAAGAATGGCGCGAATACGTCAACTACGACACCTCCTACGCAGCCCTGTACTACCCGTGGATCGAAGTTGCCGACCTCAGCGACAGCCCCCAAACCACCAAATGGGTCCCCCCCAGCGGGCACGTCGTTGGCATCTACAACCGCGTAGACGCGCGCGTGGGCTTCCACAAAGCGCCCGCCAACGAAGTCGTTGCCGGGGCCATCAGCATCGAACTCAACCTGACCAAAGGCGAGCAGGGCGTGCTGAATCCCATTGGCGTCAACTGCATCCGCTCCTTCCCTGGGCGCGGCATTCGTGTCTGGGGTGCGCGCACCCTCAGCAGTGATGGATCATGGCGTTACATCAACGTGCGCCGCCTCTTCATTGTCGTGGGCGCGTCACTCGATCAAGGGATGCAGTGGGTAGTCTTTGAACCGAATGACCGCATGTTATGGGCTAAGGTACGCCGCGACGTGAACTCCTTCCTCGGCACCATCTGGCTCAGCGGCGCGTTATTTGGCAGCACGAAGGATGAAGCATTCTACGTGAAGTGCGACGACGAGTTGAACCCACCGGAAATCCGCGACCTGGGGCAGTTGATTATCGAAATTGGCATGTCGCCCGTGAAACCAGCCGAATTCGTCGTCTTCCGTCTCAGTCAATGGGCCGGGCCAAATGCCGAAGCGTAGTTATGTCGTGTGGTAGTTACGTAATACGATCACAAACTAACACACTAACACTTATTAGGAGCGAAAAATGGCAGCGACTGTTGATATACAACGTGAAGATCCCCTTGTTGGGTTTCATTTCGCCGTTGAAGTGCAAGGACAGGTAACAGGCTATTTTACCGAAGTATCTGGCCTGGGTTCTGAGCATGAGACGATTGAACATAAGGTAATCAATGAGACCGGTATTGAAGTCATCATGAAAATCCCTGGGCGCTTGAAGTGGGAAAACATCGTCCTCAAGCGGGGCATCACCTCAGATATGCAAATCTGGGAATGGCGCAAGAAAGTGGAAGACGGCGACGTCCTTGGCGCCCGTTCGGATGGCTCAGTAACTATGTTTAACCAAAGCCTGGACCCTGTGGCTCGCTGGGAGTTTAAGCGCGCCTGGCCGGTCAAGGTCACGGGGCCTTCGGTTAAATCAGACAGCAATGAAATTGGCGTTGAAGAATTGACCCTGGCGCATGAGTACATCGAGCGCGTGGCGATCTAACTGAAGAAAGCCTGGCTTCTGGCAACAGAGGTGCAGAAGCCAGGCTTTTCATCATTCAATTCTGCACAGGTGCGACATCATGCAAACGGAGTTTGAATTTACACTGCCGCGTGGCTACATTGACGAGACGGGTGTGGTACATAAACAAGGGCGGATGCGGCTGGCAACGGCCGTTGACGAAATCGAAGCCGTCGAACACCCCCAGGTACATGAAAAGGAATCTTACCTGCCTGTTTACCTGTTGGGGCGTGTGGTAACACAACTAGGCGCACTGCCCGCCGTGACGCCGCAAATCATCGCGCGTCTCTTTGCCGCCGACCTGGCCTATCTGCAAGATATGTACCTGCGGCTCAACAGCAGTGAACCTGTCCTGATCAACGCCGTTTGCCCCCATTGCAGCGCCCAATTTCAGCTACAGGTTGCGCCGATGGGGTGACAATCATACGCAATATTGAACATGGCAAAGTCAGATCAAACGTCCGCATCAACAAAAACAAAAATCACGCCGGAACTTGTGAAGCAAGTGACGGATAAAGTGTATGCGTTGTGGTTGGCCGATTTGAAAATCCAACAGGAACGGAAACGGCCGCTAACCAAATCTTAGACCTGACAGAGTTTTACAAACCTGTCAGATCGCTAATCAGGAAAAGGCGCACCAGCGAGGAAAAAGATGGCAGCACCAAATCCAATTGTGGATGCACTCAAAAGCACAAGCCTGCAAACAGCACGGGCGCACACTAACCCAACTTTTCGCTTTGTCGTAGACATTGCTAACCTGCCACAAGCTGTTTTTACAGAGTGTACTTTACCCGTCATTGAATGGGACATCACCGAAATTAAAGAAGGGGGACTAAACGGTTACGTTCACCAACTACCTGGACGACGCAAGACGACACGCATCACCCTCAAAAATGGCCTGGGGACCAGCGCCTTACTGGATTGGTATATTGATGCGCTGGATGAAAATTTCAAGCGGCGCAAAGTGACCATCAAACTGCTTAACGCTAAAGAAAAGTTGCAAAAACCAATCATGACCTGGGATATAGAAGATGCTTACCCCATCAAATGGACAGGGCCGCAGCTCAACAGCGGCGAAAATACAATTGCCATTCAAACGTTAGAACTCGCCTGTAATCGCGTTTCACTCACGCGGCATACAGGATCATAACAGGGGCGCAAACGATTGTGAAACGTCTCAATCCACTTCTCAACCGGGTACGCCGTCACGCACAGTTCTCGACACTGTTCCATACAGTGCAGGCAGCGCCCATGCCCCCTGTGGCAAATGTGGCGCAAGTCGTTACGCCTATTGCTGCCACCGGTTACGAGGGTGACGCAACGGCCGTTTCCCACACCATCCAGCGCGCCATCGAAGTCGCCGAAACCGGCGCCGCCCTCCCGACGCCCTATCAAGTTGCCTCTGCACAACCGGCGTTGCTGACAACGGCGTTGTCAGCAACGCCGTTGTCAACAACGCCGTCGCCGCCATCGAGCCAGCCCTCTACTGTCGGGCAGAGCGATTGGCGTCGCTTACAAAGAATTGCGCAAGGCCATCAGCAAAAAGCGACGGGCGCGCCGACAGCGACGGGCGCAGTTACACCCGCGCCAACACCCGCCGGCGCACCCGTACAGACGCCCCCACAAACGGCCGTTCCCATCGTTCAGCCCAAAACAGAAGAAGAAGCCAACTGGCGGCGGCTGCAATCTATCTTTAACGCGCACCAGCAAAAAACGACCGCGGTGGCGCAGCCGCCAACCACATCGCCGCCCGTGACATCTACGCCCGTGACATCCACGCCCATCCCATCTACAACAACCACGATACCAACAGCCAGCACGCCAGACGTGTCGCGCGCCATTGAAACAGCAGAAACAACAAGAGCCGACGCGCCACTGGCGGCCCCGCCACTGGCGGCCCCGCCCAGGCACAAACTCGAAGAAGCGTGGCCTGTACGCCGCAGGCCGGGCAGCCCAACCCCAACATCGGCTGCTCTTCCTGAGGCCACACCCCCGGAACAACCTGCCATCCGCGCCAACCGGGGAGAAACGGCCGCCGTTCAAACCAGGCTCGATCAGGTTACAACCGGCCGCCCCACTGCCTCATCTGTCGAACTTCATTTGCCCCGCCGTCCACGACCGCCGGCGCCAGCAAGCATTCAACCGCAGCGGGATACAGCACAGCCAGCGCCTACACCGACCACCATTCCCACCGCGATCGGCCCTTTACCGGCAGACATGTGGGAAATTTTGGGGCACACACCCCCCACTTCTGACAAACCCACACCCGACGACGCCCTCCAACGCGCCATCACCACCGCTGAAACCGCACCCACCGCACCCACGACGGCCGTTCCCACACCCGACGCCGCTCGCCAACGCGCCATCGCCACCGCCGAAACCACACCCACCGCGCCCGCGACGGCCGTTCCCACACCCGACGCCGCCCGCCAACGCGCCACCGCCACCGCCGAAACCGCGCCTGCGGCGGCCGTTCCCACACCCGACGCCGCCCTCCAACGCGCCATCGCCGCGGCGGAAACGCCGGCGCGCACCACAACGCCTGAAGCGGCTGCGAGCCTGGCGCAGCGCCAGCCGACGCCGGCAGCAGCGTCCACTACCATGCGGGCAGCGTCTGTGCCGCCAACGACCCCATCTCCCCCCACGCTCACCATCCAGCGTGCAGAAGAAGCGGCAGCAGATACCAGCCAGATACAAGAAATCGGCATAGACATGTCAGAACTTGAAGCAGAAGGTAACATTAACGTTGACCAATTAGCGCGCCTGGTTTATCAACAATTACAACGACGTTTAGCAGTGGAAAGAGAGCGCGGGCGTGGACGCTTAAAAACAGGCGTATGAAATAAAAAAGTCGCCCAGATAAAATTATTGTTTACACATTAGAGGTGCTACAGTGCAGGCAGCAGCAACACCAAGTGAAAACACAACTCGCAGCGGATTAATGGCCGCTACCATTGCTACGGTAGACGGCGCCATTAAAATCCCCTGCATGTTCAACCCGGAACATTACACCATCAAAAAGGCGAACAATTTTGAGGAAAACAACGAGAACTCGCCACGGCGTCCACCCAAACCAAACTTCACCAGTTACGGCCGTTCCACCCTCACCCTCAGCACCCTTTACTTCGACACCTACGAAACCAATGCCGACCTGGCGCGCATTACCAACCAACTTTGGGATCTCATGCGTCCCGTCAACGACAGCGATCCCGATTCCGCCCCACCAGAAATCGTCTTCTCCTGGGCTTCTTTTGAATTTACCGCCTATATCAAAGATATGAGCATCAAATACACCCTCTTCACCAAAGAGGGCAAGCCGGTACGCGCCGAAGTGACGCTCAGCTTCATCCAAAGCGAAGACCCCACCCGCTACCCACACCAAAACCCCACGTCTGGCGGCGGCCCCATCCAACAAATACGCCCCATTGTCTATGGCGACCGGCTCGACCTGATCGCTGATGAAGTCTATGGCGACGCCACCAAATGGCGCATCATCGCTGCCTACAACCACATCATCAACCCCCTCACCTTACGACCGGGCCAGGTGATTGCCATTCCACAAATTATATAATTGAGGACCCGCGTTCCTCGGAAGGAACACGGGTCCTGGAACTAAACGAGAAGAACTATGCCTGAAGCTGAAATCGGTGGTCGTGTTGAAATAAAAGTTGACGGCGCAGCCATCCAGCAAACCATCCAAAATAGTTTGCTCGAAGTGGTCATAGACCAACATGCCCACCTGCCGCACATGTTCACCATCGAACTAGACGATCCGGACCTCGCTTTACTAGACAGCGGCCCCTTCAACCTCACCAAACCGGTAGAAATCGTCGCCAAAGTGCAGGAAGAAGGACGTTTTACCATCACAAAAACCCTCATCAAGGGCGAGATCACGGCGCTCGAACCAAACTTCCAGGAAGGGCGCGCCGCCAAACTGGTTGTGCGTGGGTACGACAAATCACACCGACTCTACCGCGAAACCAAAAGCACAGCGTATCTGAACATCAAAGACAGCGACCTTGCCAGCCAGATCGCCGGCCGCGCCGGACTGTCAACCCAAGTGGAGGCCACCAACACCGTCTACGATCATATCTATCAGGACAATCAATCTGATCTCGCCTTTCTCATGCAGCGCGCCTGGCGTATTGGCTATGAATGCTTCGTAGACGACGGCAAACTGTATTTCCGCAAGCCGCCGACCAGCAGCGCCGAAGTGACGTTGGAATGGGGTAAAGATTTAATTTCGTTCTCCCCTCGCGTGACGCTGGCCGAACAAGTAGATGAAGTGATCGTCAAAGGGTGGGACATTGACAACCAACAGGCCATTATCGGTCAGGCAACAAGAGGAAACCTGTACCCCAAAATCAGCGAGGCCAAAACTGGGGCGTCTTGGGCCGGCAGTTTTGGGCAGGGCAAACTCGTCATCGTTAACCAACCCGTTGTCAGCCAGGCCGAAGCGAATGTACTGGCAAAAGCGCGGCTGGACGAACGCAGCGGCGCTTTTATTGACGCCGAGGGGATTGCCGAGGATCGCCCCGACATACGCGCCGGACAAATCATCAAGCTCGATGCGCTAGGCTCTCGGCTCAGTGGTGACTATCTGGTGACGCACGCCACCCACACGTATAATATCGAGAAATGGCGCACAAACTTTGCCGTGCGCGGCACACGCACCGGTCTGCTGGCGGAGCAGGTAACACAGCAAGAACCGGTCCAGCGTTGGCCGGGAGTGGTCACGGCCGTTGTCACCAACACCAACGATCCCGACAAGTACGGCCGTGTCAAAATCAAATATCCCTGGATGGCCGACGACGCGGAAAGCTACTGGGCGCGCATCATCGGGCATGGCGCCGGGCCGACGGCCGGGTTCTTCCTCCTGCCCGACGTAGGCGATGAAGTCCTCGTTGCCTTCGAGCATGGCGATATCAACCGCCCCTACATCCTCGGCGGTGTATGGAACAAGAACGGGCACAAAATCCCACCCGAAGCGGCCGGCGCAGCCACCGGTGAAATACCCTTAATACGCACCTGGCATTCCCGCAAAGGGCACATCCTCGCCATGTACGACAACGCCGACAAAAAAATCGAGATACAAACCACCGACGGGCACAAAATTGTGTGCGACGACGCCAATAAAGTCATCCAAATCACCACCGCCGGCGGCCACAAATTCATCCTCGATGACCAGGGCAAAAGCATCAAACTCACCAGCAGCGGCGGCCACAAAGTTACCTTAGATGACAACGGCCGTAAAGTCACTGTCGAAAGCAGCGGCGACGTGGAAATCAAAAGCACCATGAACATGAAACTACAAGCTACCGGCAACCTCGACCTGCAAGCCAATGGCATCGTCACTGTGAAAGGCTCTTTGATCAAACTTAACTAGCACACCGATTGACGATTGACGATTAACGAATATGAGCAAACCCGCAGCAAGAATCAGCGACATGCACACCTGCCCGATGGTCAACCCGGGGCCGGTACCCCACGTAGGCGGCCCCATTATGCCGCCAGGCGAACCAACCGTCCTCATTGGCAACCTGCCGGCCGCGCGCCTGGGCGACATGGCCGTCTGCACCGGGCCACCCGACAGCATCGTCATGGGGTCGGCCACCGTCCTCATTGGCGGTAAACCGGCCGCGCGTCTGGGCGACCAGACCGCCCATGGTGGCGTCATCGTTGCCGGCTTTCCTACTGTTTTAATTGGAGGGTAGCACACAAATATGACCAATGAAATCGTCGGCTCTGGGTGGTCTTTTCCGCCACAAGTCGGGCCACAAGGCAATTTACTGCTCACCAGCGACCGCAATGAAATTGAACAAGCCATTTACATCATTTTGCGCACCGTGCAGGGGCAGCGTGTCATGCGGCCCCGCTTTGGCTGCCGCATTCACGAACTGCTGTTTGCCCCCAACAACGCGCAAACAGCACGGCTGGCAGAGCGTTACGTGGAAGAAGCCCTGGGCATGTGGGAACCACGCATTATCGTGATGGAAGTGACGGCGGAGCCGGTCGAAAGCCGTCTGCTGCTCGACATCAAGTACAAGATTAAAGCAACCAACGACCCGCGCAGCCTGGTCTTTCCGTTTTATCTCATTCCCGAAGAGTAGGGCAGACTTTCCAGTTTGCGCGGGCGCACTGGGAAGTTCGCCCTACATTTGCAGAGGAGGCCATTATGCCGTTACCGACACCTAAGCTGGATGACCGGCATTTTCAAGATATTGTGGACGAAGCCAAGAAACGCATTCCCTACTACATCAAGGAATGGACAGACCATAACGTCAGCGACCCTGGCGTGACGATGATCGAACTGTTCGCCTGGATGACGGACATGCTGCTGTACCGGCTCAATCAGGTACCCGATCTCCATTACATCAAGTTTATGGAAATGTTGGGCGTCAAACTAAAAGAGCCGGTCCCGGCCAGAGCGCCGGTGACATTTTGGTTGTCCGCGCCGCAGGACGTGCCGGTAGAAATTCCCGCAGGAACAGAAGTTGCCAGCACGCAAACAGAAACGCAGCCCTCGATTGTGTTCACGACGAATGAATCCTTTATCATTGAGCCGCCACAGCTAACGGCCGTTACCTCCCACATTTTCGGCGACAATGACGACCAGGAATTCACGTCGCACAACATCGAACGGCTGCTCAAGGGACAAGAAAACGTCCCTATCTTTTCCACTGCCCCCCGTGAAGATGACGCCCTCTACTTTGGCTTCGACAACGATTTGAGCAACTACATTCTCGGCTTTGAATTGGACTGCGACCCCAGCGGAGGCGCCGGTATCAACCCCAACCTGCCCCCTTACGTGTGGGAAGCCTCTACCGGTTCACGCGACGCCCCCTGGGTAGAATGTGAACAAGACCCCGGCGAAGACACGACCAAAGGTTTAAACATTCCCGGTCGCATCCGCATGTTTTTGCCACCCATGGGACGCAGTCGTTTCAACAACCAAAATTTATACTGGGTACGCCTGCGCATTCGCCGCAAACGAGACGAATATAACGGCAAAATGCAGCCTTACGAAACAACCCCCCGGCTGCGCCAAATTACGCCCCAGGCCTGGGGTGGCAGCACGTCAGCCACACACGCCCTGGAAGTGGCCATGGAACTGTTGGGAACCAGCGATGGCTCCACCGGACAAATTTACCAACTGCAAGTAACGCCAATCTTGCAGCGACGTCCCGGTGAAACCCTCGTCGTCAGAGATGGCGACCACATGGAGGAGTGGACAGAAGCCCTGAATTTTGCTCAATCAGGGGCTAACGACCCCCATTACACGCTAGACAGTGTGACAGGAGAACTGCGCCTGGCTCCAGCTATTCGCCAGCGGGATGGTTCCATTAAACGTTACGGCCGTATCCCACCGCGCGGCGCCCGTCTCTATTTTCGGCGTTACCGTACTGGTGGTGGGTTGGATGGTAACGTGCAGGTGGGCAAATTAAACACGCTGAAAACGGCCATCCCCTTCATCGCCCTGGTCAAAAATCGGGAAACGGCCGTTGGTGGCCTGGACGCCGAAACCCTCGAAGACGCCATGGTGCGTGCGCCCGGCCTGCTGCGCTCCCAAAACCGCGCCGTCACCGAAGCTGATTTTGAATTCCTGGCGCGCCACGTGCTGCGCGACACCGGTTGGGCGCAATACCGCGTCAAATGCTTGCAGCCCCGCCCCTCCCGCGAAAGCCGCGTCATTCCGGGGCAGGTCTACGTGCTGATCATCCCCCACATTCAAAACCCACGCGACCGCGAACGGCCAAAACCAGAACATCTAGTAGTTGAGCAAGACGGTATTTTTGCAGAACTGCTCTCCTATCTGGATAAGCGACGGCTACTGACCACACGCCTGGACGTGCGCGCGCCAGAATACTATTGGGTAGCATCCCGCGTCATCATCCATGCTGCTTCGGGAGCCAACCATGCACAAGTCCAGGAAGACGTTCTACAGCGCCTATACCGTTTTTTGAACCCGCTCATAGGGGGGACAGACGGAAAGGGTTGGCCTTTTGGCCGCGATCTGGTCGTGTCCGACGTTTACCAATGTTTACAGGACATTCCCGGCGTACAATATGTGCGCAGCGTGGATCTGTTCCGCACCACTCCAGGCGCCGGCCCCCATGGCGACATACAAGAAACCATTGAAGTGGTTGGGCATGGCGTCATTGCCTCCGGCATTCATCAAGTAGAATTTGCTTAGGAGAAGTTGAACTTCTGCGGAGAAGTTGAACTTTTTGAAGGGACAGCAATGACCCAGCAAACAATTACCCATCGCTTCCAGATTCGCGGCCCGCAGTTATCATTTACCTTTACGGCGCCCCTGGGCAAAACGCGCATCGGGCGGCATTCGGAGAGCAATCTCGTCTTCACGCACCCATTGGTGTCACGCGAACACGCCCTACTGACGTGTACGGCCGATTCCTGCATCCTGACCGACCTCGGCAGCACGCATGGCACATTTGTCAACCAGCAGCGGTTAGAAGCAAACACGCCGCTGCTGCTAACAGCCGAAATGGTCGTGGAAATTGGTGCTTTTCGCATGGTGTACGATCCTATCGTCGATCCTATCGTCACCATAACGGCCGCCCCCGTGACCACGACAGCGCCCCCTGCGGAAGTAAGCGCGCCGGTAGAAACACCCGTTCCTGGAGGAACGCCCGTTCCCGAAGGAACGCCCGTTCTCGGAGGAACGCCCGTTCTCGGAGGAACGCCCGTTCTCGGAGGAACGCCCGTTCCCGAAGGAACGCCCGAACCTTCTGTAGCCATAGGCGCGCCAACGGAAACGGCCGTTACTCTGGCAACGGCCGCGCCCGACATCCCGGCCAGCAGCGCCATACAGGCGCCCGCCGCAGCTACCACACCCCCTGCATCACGCGCGCCATCCTCCGACTACGTTGAAACCGTTTCCTTCACGCCTGTTACGCCGCCGCCAGGCTTCATTCCTCCGCGTCCCCCTACAGCGACGCCTCCGGCCGCGCCCAACGGCCATTACCAACTGCCCCCAGGACTCTCCTGGAATGAAAGCCGCTACCTGCAATACCTGCCCGACATCTATTGGGACAAAGAAAACACCTTCATCGCCCGCTTTCTGGCTTTGCTCGAATCTATCCTGTCCCCTATCGAGTGGAACATTGACAATTTCTACCTCTACCTCGATCCGCTAACCGCCCCCGCCTCCTTTTTGCCCTGGCTGGCAAATTGGTATGAAATCACCTTCGATGCAAGCTGGAGCGAAACACAAATGCGCGCATTGCTGCAAGAAGCGCACCAAATCTACCAACTGCGCGGCACGGCCTGGGCCTTAAGCCGTGTCTTGGAAATTTACACCGGTGTCAAACCAGAAATTGACGACACCAACAAGAATCTGGCCGCTTATACCTTTTCTATTCACATTCCCATGCGCGAAAGGGAAGTAAATCGTGCTATGATAGAGCACATCATAGACGTGAACAAACCGGCCCACACAACGTATACGTTGATCTTTAAGGAATAGACCTTACCAGAAACAACGATATGAACTGCATTACATATTGACCTCTGGTTACATAACACGCAATATGTAACAGGAAGACCAGAACCTTATTCCTGATCATAACTAATCGTCAATCGTTAATCGTTAATCGTTAATCGTAAATCATGATGACAAACCTGGTTGGACAACGCATCTCGCATTATCAAATTACGGCGCTGCTGGGGCAAGGGCGCATCGGCATGGTCTACCAGGCAACAGACTTGGAAACCCAGGAGCTGGTGGCGCTCAAAATCGTTTCGCTGCACCTGACACAACAGCGCGGCTTCCGCGAACGCTTCCTGCAAGAAGTGCAAACCATCCCGCGCCTGGATCACCCCTCCATTGTCAAGGTACATGAAGCAGGCGTGGATACCGAACGGGACATCCTCTACCTGACCATGGAGTACGTCACCGGGCGCAGCCTCACTGCGCATTTGGAACGGCTGCAATACCGCAATGAAAAATTATCCCTGGCAGAGGCGCTGCAAATCGGGCTGCAAGTGGCCGAGGCGCTGGACTACGCACACCGCAAGCGCGTGCTGCACCGTGACATCCGCTCCAACGTCATTTTGTTCAAATACAGCGAAGCCAGTAAAGAACCGCGCACCGTCATCAGCGATTTCAGCTTGATGTCTCTGATCGAGGCCGAAACGGAACCATTCCGGCCATCTTTGCCTTATCTGTCGCCAGAGCAATGCCTGAAACGAGAAACAGATGGGCGATCCGATCTCTATTCGCTGGGGATTGTGTTGTATGAATTAATCGTCGGACAGTTGCCTTTTACCATTTCCTCCTGGGAAGAAGCGGTGCGTATGCACGCTTACGAAGACCCGCCCCCACCGCGACAACTACGGCCGGAACTGCCCACCAACGTGGAGGAAATTCTCCTCAAAACAATCGCCAAGCAGCCGTCACAACGGTTCCAATCTGGTGATGAGTTGGCGGATACGCTGCGCCACGCGCTGGCTTTGCTGCCACAAACAGGCGCAACGGCCGTCTCCTCCCAAATTGACGACGTTATCACCCAAACCGACATCCCCCCCATTGTTGGCCTGCGCGCCACCCAATGGGCCAGCGACGCCGACCGCCTCACCGTTACCCAGGATTCGCCACACTTCCTCAACCGCGAAATCATCACCATCGGCCGCAGCGATCTCAACGACATCACCCTCAACGACAACAATGTCACCCGCCGCCATGCCCAACTTGAACGCACGGCAGCCGGCTGGCAGGTACGTGACCTGGGCAGCAAAAACGGCACTTTCCTCGACGAAAAACGGCTGCTGCCAGATATTCCCGAAGAATGGCTCGGCCATCAGACCTTGCGTGTTGGCTCACACTTTTTGCAGATGCAGCGGGGCAAAGGGTTTGCGTTTCGCCGCGAACCATTTAGCGCGCGCATTTCTCCTGGCGAAATGGAAGCCATACCGGGCAAAGAACACGCCCTGAACCTGGCTGTGGCGAACAACGGCGAAACGACTCTCGAATTGGACGTGCAGATGGAACGGCTACCGGAGGCCTGGTTTACGCTGCCGGGGACCATCGCCATCCCCCCGGAAGATCAGGTTGTCGTCCCCCTCGCCATTCATCCGCCATTGGTGCGGGATGCGCTTCCCGGCAAGTATCGTTACCTGGTCGTTGTCCGGGCGCGCGGCGCCAGCGAACACCAGGTATCTATTCCTGGCGTCCTGGACGTGCAATCGGCCGCGGCCGTCTTCACGCTCGGCCTGTACCCAACCGTACTGCACCAAAAAGGGGTCAGCCGCCTCACCATTCGCAATGAAAGCATTGACGCCACCACCTACACCATTTTGGGGCAAGACGCCAATGGCGACATCCGTTTTGGGGAATGGCGGCCACGCCCACAGGCGTCGCGCGCGCAGGCCCCCCAGGCGTCAGGAACAACCAAAACGGCCGTCGCCCCCAAAACAGCGCGCGGCGGCCGTCTCCTGCGCCAACTACCCCTGGTAAACCGCCTTCGTTCTGCACCGCGCCGCTGGTGGTATCAGGTCGCCAACATACCGCGCACGGCCCTCAACCGCATCATGCCAGGGTTGGGGCGAATGGTTCCGGTAGCGCAAATGCCGCAGGTGTCCATGCCAACCACCGGCGGATCCAGTAAAACAACAACGCCGACACCCACACCGGCGCGTGGCGAACAGTCGTTCGGTGAACAGACGTTCGGAGAACGTCCGTTCCCCAAACGCCGCGAAGTAAATGAAGTGATGTACCCCGGTGAACTCCACACCCAGCTCACCATCCCTGGCGGGCAAGAAGGGGTGATATACCTGCGTGTGCTGCCACGGAGACGGCCGTTTTTCGGCCGTCACAACCAAACCCTCCCCTTCACCGCCCAGGTCAGCGTCGGTGACCATTCCCGCCAAACCGCCAGCGGCCAACTCACCGTCAAACCGCGCTTCCGCACCAACATCTCCCCTGCTGTCATCCTGCTTCTCCTCATCCTCATGGTTGCGTGCAGCGCCAGCCTCATCGCCCTTTCCCGCTACAACCAAATGGCCGCAGCCATTCTCGCCTTGCCCCGCGACGCAGACAACGACGGGTTGAGCAACCTGGCCGAACTCTACATCTATGGCACCGATCCACACCGGGCCGACAGCGATGGCGACGGCATTCCCGACGCCACCGAAATCGCCATGTCCTTAAATCCACGCAGCCGCGACACCGATGGCGATGGCCTATCCGACGCCCACGAACTCGCCTTAGGCACAGACCCCAACAAATTCGACACCGACGGCGACGGCTTGAGCGA
>JACSRF010000417.1 GCA_014879875.1 Anaerolinea sp. | reverse complement strand
GACAACTTCAATCAGGAGGTTGTCCGTCGCCAGCGATTGTTAACGCAACATGGCGCGAGACAAATTAGCGATCTACCTGAAGGCGCGCGACCACCGGAGACCATTCTCCTCATTGAGGAGTTCACGAATGCCCTCAACCACGTTGAGGAGGCCGGTGGGCGCAAAGCGCGGGCGGAGATCACCGGGCGGGTGGCGTCAGCGGTGCAATTCGGGCGCGCATCGGGGATGCACTTGATTCTGATTGGACAACGGCCGACGGGTAATATTCCCAACAGCATCAAGAAGCAGATGGTTTACCTGTCGCTGCGCGTGGCCGATGCGCAAGAAGCGTTTTGGTCAACAAACCGCCAGAAGTCTGGCGCTGACCAACTACGTGTTGTAGATGTTGATCACGGACTCGCCGGCGAGGCGCTGGTTGTGGGCGCCCTCAGCGGAATGCGCAAAGTGACGGTTCCATTGACCAGCGATATTGATTTACGCTTGGCGGCTGGCGCTTACGCCGACCGGACGCCGGTTCTGCCCGCGCCGACGTGGTTGACGACAGGTGTAACGCCTGTAACAGATGAGACATCTCGCCCCGTAACAAACCAGCGTAACAACCGTGAAACAGGGGACTTTTCGCCTTCTCACCAGGGAGAGGATGCTGTTCTCGTAACACCTGTTACGACGTTACGTGGGGGATCAATCGCCGCCGCCGCACCACCGCTGCGCGTGTCAATGCCCGTTCCGGCAACTATGGCTGTCTCGTCAAGCGCCCCAGAAATACGGCCAATACGGCCGTTTACGCCAGAAATAGTACGCCTGGCAGCAGCGCACCTCTTTGAGCGACACAATGATTTTCAGGGGTTGGGCGAATCATTCACAAAGGATCGCACCATTTTGGCGTTTTTGTGCCTGGCAAGTGGCATGTCGCGCTCAGCGACATCCGTGGCCGTGTTTGGCGGCCGTAATGCGCGCTACTACGAGTTCCTGAATTTGTGCCAGAGGCATCTTGTCAGGGCAAAAGCCGTTTATCAGGTAAGAGGATGAGTGGTTTTGCGGCGGGGGTACGCGCTGCGCTGGAAATGGTCAGCATTGGAGTGCTGGCTCTGTTTGCTTTTAGCGGTTCGTTGCCGCGCCTGCCTGCTGCCTGGTGGTGGCTGCCGGGGCGGCTACAGGAATCGCCATACCAATCGGAAATCATCGCCGCTGCCAGGCGGTACGATTTGGACCCGGCGCTGCTGGACGCTCTGGTGGAGGTGGAGAGTGGGTACAGCCCGACGGCCGTGTCCCCTGCCGGCGCTGTGGGACTGACGCAGCTTATGCCGGGCACGGCAGTCGGACTGGGCGTGACTGACCGCACAGACCCAATCCAGAACCTCGACGGAGGGGCGCGTTACCTGGCATGGTTGCTGCAACGGTATGACGGAAATGTGCAGCGGGCGTTGGCCGCCTATAACGCCGGGCCAGGGACTATTGACCGCTGCAATTGTATTCCCAATCGAGGGTATGTAGATATGGTGTTGAGCGGCTATGAGATACGACGTGCTGCGGCTGCGCAGCCTGGGCAACGAATGGGCAGGCTGTACCAGGCGCGAGCGCGAGAGACGCAGGCTTTTCCTCATGGATTGCCGGGATGGGAGGGGGTAGACCTGGCGGCCGGCTGCGGTACGCCTCTGTACAATCCTCTGCCCGGTCAGAGTATCGTCACCTACAATGGCATGGATGGGTACGATGCGCCAGGCTATGGGGAAAGCTCGATGCTGACGATAACAGGCGACGGAATGGAGATGACGCTGCTGCATGGTGTATATTATCCGGTTGTGGGAACGGCGCTGCGCCAGGGTGATTTGATTGGCAAGGAGGCGTCTGTTGGCTGGTCTACCTGGTGCCACTCGCATGTGATCTTGCGTGTGAATGGACGAACGGTAAACTATCTGGATTATTTTGTGGAGGATGAGCAATGAGTGATCTGATTCCTGTAGAACAACGAACAGTGCTGTTTTATGATGACGAGATTACGGCCGTTGTCGTGCAATCGGGCGCAGAGCACGTGGTTTATGTGCCCCTGCGCCCTATCTGCGATTACTTGGGGCTGGACTGGTCGGCGCAGACACGGCGCATACAGCGTGATGATGTGCTGGCCGATGTGGTGATGTCTGTTGCCATTACGGCAACAGACATTGATCCGGACAGCCGACGCCCGCGCACCAGTGACATGCTGGCGATTCGATTGGAGTTCCTAAATGGCTGGTTGTTCGGCGTGAACGCCCGTCGGGTAAAGCCGGAGATACGCGCCAAGTTGCTGGCCTACCAGCGCGAGTGCTACACGGTGCTGGCGCGGCATTTTACAGCCGTTTCCCCTGCCCCATCGTCGGCGTCATCCGCGCTGATGCAGGTGCGCGAGATGGGACTGGCAATCGTGCGGATGGCTGAGGAGCAGATGGAGTTTGATCGGCGGTTGGCTGGCGCGGAAACGGCTGTTTCTGGGTTGGATGTGCGCGTGCAGGCGTTGGAGGCGCGTCTGGAGCCACCAGCCCACGCAGTGACTAATGAGCAAGCCAGCCAGATCAGCCAGGCAGCTAAGGCGGTCGCCATCGCTCTGGGTAAGCAGACGAAGCGCAACGAGTTTGGAGGTGTGTATGGCGAGATGTACCGAAAGTTTGGCATCACCAGCTACAAGTTGCTGCCAGCGCGCAGATTTGATGAGGTGATGCGTTGGCTGAGCGAGTGGCACCAATCGTTGACAAGTGATGATTCGCCGTTTTAGGTAGACTCCTTATGCTGCTGTGCGGAGAACGGCCGTTACCACACCAGGTAACGGCCGTTCTCTGTTTGTAAGTTGGAAGATTATTTTCCAACTTGCGATTATCATGTAATTAGAGTACCAATTATTTGCATAATCAAGATTCTTGATTATAATATATGGAATATTACAAATACTCAAGGAGAGACGGATGAACGGTCAACTATATCAGGAATGCGAATTAACAGGGTGTCACACAGAACCAGTGTGCGTTGATTGCCTATATTGCGAAAAACATTGCACATGCCCAACCGCGGATGAAAAAGCGGCTCTGCTGATTCAAAATCAGCAGCGAAAAGCAGAACTTGCCGCAAAAGCGGCTGAGGCCGCTGCCCGAACCGCCGCAAAAAACGCCTGGGTCGAGGAAAAAACCAGCGGCTTACAAAGATCGTTTGTGCTAGACGGTTTGGTTAGCGGGTCTGTTGCCTGGAATGGCAGTTGGGCGCGCGACATCCAGGGCATCGAAACGGAGTATCCAGACTGGCTCATTAGAGAACTGGACGGTGTGTTGTTTTACAGCCACTACTACGGAAACGCACATGTCATCTACGCATCGCAGAACGTCATCGACAAATTGATTTCCGAGTACGCACGTTCATTCGAGGAAAACATCGGTCGTGCCAAGTTCGTGGAGCGTATGACTCTATACGCCACGACGTACCCAAACTGCATCGGCGGCGATGTAGCGACCCGGGCGATTGAGTTAGGTCTCGTTTAATCTCCGTAATGGCACAGGGCTAGGCTCCTGTGTCAATCCCGCAAACGGCCGTCACGCTGGTATTGTCAAGCGCCTGCCCGGATCGCGTTGGGCTGGCAATTGCGTTGTTGTGCCACATCTACCCCTCGGCGCGGCGGGTGGCCGACGTACATAGACCTGTGGGTGCGTTGTGGTATCGAAGAGCGGATCAGCAAATCGCTGGCAAGCAAAGGTGACGCAGTTGCCGATTTTCGGCGCAAGGTGAATCAACTAAAGGCGATGAAACAAGGCGACTTGAAGAAGGAGATTGCTAAATTGCTCTGTTAATATTGATGAATCAAGAATCTTGGATACAATTCGTAATAATTATGATTGTTTAGTTGAGTGGTTAGCAAGGAGAATCCTGTGCCAAAAATAAACTACAACATGGTCGAGCAAACAAAAAACAAAATACTACAGATGGTCTCCACGGCAAATGGAATATCTGAAAATGATTTGTGTGAGCAATCAGGCATAGAAAGAAGGACTGTTAACAACTACCTACGCCTTCTTCAACAAGAAGGAAGGGTTATTAAGGCAAAACGGTTGTGGTATATCGCAATGGACAACAATCCCGTTTCCAAAGTTAGCAGAGCGACGCTGAGCGCGCTTGAATCTGTAGATTCCATGCTGGCGGATGGCATAGAGTTGGACAAGGCGTTGGATTATTTGAAATTAGATCAGGCTACATACAGAGCTGCGATTTGTTACAGAAAAATTGTTGATAGCATGTACGTTCTGAGTACAAGGCAGAAATCTTTCGTCGTGTGCTTCAAGATGTTTGACATAGCAATTATCGTTCAGGCGGAAAGTGGCATAAGTCGAACGAATCTTGTGGTACGCATAGCTAGAGAGTTGTTACCAAATGCGTTGCAATATGGGCCCAATAAAGCGATTCTCGTGTGGTTGCGTGCCAAAACAGATCGGTACCTTGTTGACCAAGAGACATGAAAACTTACCGCGACATTGACGTATACGAGGCAGCGTTACAAAGAATTAAGTTCATTTTTTGGGCAATGGCCTACAGGTGATCACCAAAGACAGTCACGAGTTTGACTTCTACTATCACGGGATCGAAGACACCGACTTCGATCTCGAGTTCAATGAGTGGATACATCGCCGCCACGGGGCAAGCCGCACTATGCCTCAAGCAGATCAGCGGACTGGTGGCTCTGTTCAAGAACAAGCTGTACTCGAAGGTATGGGAATAAGATGGCAAGCAGAACACAGCAAATACAAGATCGGGCAATGGAGTTGGTCGAGATACGGCCGATGAGCGACGAGGTGAACACGCTCATCAACCAGGCGATTGCTGAGCATGGCTTTCCTGGTCGCCATGAAGCGTACCAGTTTCTCCGTACTACGGGCAAGCTGGATGGCCTCGACGGGGGCGGCGAGATCGTCAATCAGGGCGAGGCTCTGGCGGCGTTGGTGCGCGAGTTCGGGTGTCACAAAGACACGGCCCGCTACCATGTGGCTAAGGCAGCCCAGCGCAAGCGTCACCCGGACTGGACGCCGCCGCAGTGGGGCGGTCGCCGCCATGGTACGGGCGCGCCGCTGCGTCACGCGATTGACGTTGTGAACGGCCGTTGCATCGTCAGCCAATGGGTTCCTGGGCAGGTCGGCGCGATGCGCTACAGCGCGGCGGTCAATTGGGAAGAGTTGGACGAGGCGGCGGCAGCGGCGGTTATTGCGCAGGGCGGCAGCATCAATGGCAGCGGGCAATACCCGTGCCCGGCGGATCTGGTGGCGCTGGCTGTGTGGGACACAGAGGAAGATGATGACTGAATTGTTCACCCATTCCGCTCCAAACCAAATCGTGTGTATGGACTGCGGAGAGACAATACTTTACCTGGAGAACTCAGAGATGCGCCAGAGCAGGCTCTATCCAGTGCGCTGTGACGCCTGTGTTCTCAACCTAATCGAGAGCGGCATTGCAGACAGAGAGGGGTACACCCATTGGGAAGTGAGGTATGTGCCATGAATATTCCAGACAATCTACGGCAGGCACTAGAAGCAGGCGGAGAGTTGGTCTGTTTCGCAATGGAAATAAACGAAGTCGCCTCCATCGTCATCAAGGCGACGGACAGAGACCTGGCGCAGTGGCGCGGAAAGCGACCGGTCGGGCTGCAACCACAATTAGGATTGATGAATACTGGCGCGGCGCTGGCGCTGGTAGTGACGATTTTTGAGTTTGGCGGGTCGCGGTTTACAGCCGAGACGACGCTCAATGTAGACAGCGAATATGATCTAGAACTGCTGAACACGCTGGCGCGGCAGCGTGTATATCATGTGCATTTCTTCAACGGCTGTAATGAGTACCAGTTCAGCAAAGAAATGCCATTCCGCTCTCAAAATCAGGGAGAGCTAAAGCGGCTCATCGGTCAGGCGCAGCGGCACAACGCGCAGTGCGCCCGCCTGGATTGGGCGCGGGCAAAGGCTGACTTCTTCGCGGCCACGTCGGGGCGATGGTGAGCAAGGTTCAACCCTTCGGCATTTGTGACTATTGCCTGGGGAAAATACCAGCCGATATGGGCGAGTACACCAGCAAGGGCAAGCCGCGCCTGTACTGCTGCCGGGATTGTCGCAATGCCGCCAACAGTCAGGCGGGCGCGGCAATCCGCTCCGAAAAAGCGCAGCGGCGGGTGGAGCGCGGAGAGACGCGCCAGATTAGGGCGCAAGCGAGAGGTACGGGCAGGCACATGGCGCAACCCATCCAAGTCGCCGGATGCCAGGCGTAAGCTCTCCCGGCCGCGCAAGCACGGTGACGATCCAGTGCTGCACCGAGCGCTGGAGAAGCTGAGGGATGGCACGGTTGCCGATCTCACTGACGCAGAGGCGGAGGCGCATCGCACCTATCAGCGCAACCTTGTGGCTGCGCGGCGCGAGGAACTTAGGGCGCAAGCGCGTGAACGGTATCGCCAGCGACAAGAGGCGATGACAGAGGATGAGCGGGCGGCGCAGCGGGCAAAATGGCGCGAGGATAACCGCAGGAGGGCGCAGCGTGAAAATTGCGGTAAGGACTTGGTGCAGATCACGGTGCGCCCGGATCATCGGCGCACACGTGGCCAGGGTATGTCGCTGAGTGATAGGGAATTGATGGGGTGATGAGTTTCATTGACGACGCCAGCAATAAGCCGAAGCGGGCGCTGGTGCAGGTAAAAAGCGGCAAGGTGAGCAGCCGCGACGTGCGCGACCTGGTGGGTACGGTGCAGCGCGAGAAGGCGCAGATAGGTATTTTCATCACTCTGGAAGAGCCGACTGTTCCGATGCAGAAAGAGGCGACGACGGCGGGTTACTACCATTCGCCAGGTTTCAACCGCGATTACCCGTCCATCCAGATTTTGACCATCCGCGAGTTGTTGGAGGGCAAGAGCGTTGACATGCCTTCCGGTAACGTCACCTTCAAGCAGGCGCGCACGGTGAAGGGGGATGGGCCGGAACAACTCTCGCTGCTTAAATAGTTGAACAGAGCAGGGGCGACCCTTGCCAGTTTGGAGAATTGGAACGGGAGTTCCATTTTTGCGCTCTATTTGATATAATAAGTATGATTTACTAATACTTAATAATATTTAATTGGATAGAGGCAAAATGTTAAATCAGGACATTAAGTTGGCAATCTTTAATCTGGACGGGACGCTGGTACGGCCGTTAACCTACGAACTGTTACCCGGTGTACAAACGTGGTTTGGAATGCGTCCAACCCGCCTCGCGGTGGCGATTGCCACCAATCAGGGGGGTGTTGCCATGCGCCATCACTATGCCTATGATACGCTGCGCCACAGCCAATACCCTACTGCGGAAAAGGCAGGTCAGCGCGTGTTCCAGGTAGCCCGTCTGCTCAATATTCCGCCATCGCTGGTGTTCATGTCGTTTGCGTACAAATTCTCCGAGGGTATCTGGGTGGATACCCCACGCGAGTCGCTGGGTAACGAACGCTGGTCGCGTAACTGGCGCAAACCCAACGCGGGGATGCTGATGGCCGCCATAGGGCGGAGTCATGCCTCACCGCAACAAACGGTGATGATCGGCAATAGTGACGATGACCGTCTGGCCGCTGCGCGTGCAGGGGTCACATTTATTCCAGCTAAAACCTTTTTTGGTTGGAGAGAGGGTATGGCTTATGAACCCCATTTCGCCTACGCTACCGCCTGACATGCAGGAGGTGTTGGGAACCGTGCAACCTGTTCTGGATGGGTTTGCGGCCTTGACGGAAATGTCGGTGGAGGATGCGGCCGACCTGACACAGTGGGCAATGCGCATCCATTTCTTGCAATGGCTGGAAAAACGGCCGGATGTTAAACAACAACGGCCGTATCTGCGCCAAGTGCGCTCCGAATTACGGGAGGCGACGCGCGTGATGCAGCAGATCAAACGACAGTCGCAGCGTATGCCAGATTGGATGAAAAAGCACCTGGTTGATTATGTAACAGAAGCGGCGTAGGCCGCTTTTTTTTGTCCAGGTTTTGGTAGCGACGGCTGTAATCCAAAATCCGCCCCCACACCTCGCGCTCTTCTTCCCCAGGCATCCCCCCACTTTGCGCAGGATGGCGTGGGTTGCAAATGACCATAATGTTTAACGTCTACCCTCTCTCATTCCTATAAATCAAAAATCAATTTATTTCGACAACAGATATATTCATACCTATTTTGCCGAAATCCCCCCAGACCGCGCAGGATGGCGCAGGCTGCTTTTGTGTTTCTGGGTCCAGCGGCGTAAGTTGGACAACTTGTTTGGAGGTTGGACAGAGGTTAGACAACGAATCTATAACCAATTTCTGGGGGGGGCTTGACCAGGGATGGAAGGATGATATAATTTAATCATACTTAATCATATCAAATTATGGAGCGAAACAAGGCATGGCAACTTTAAGAATTCAGACACAGACATATAAAAACACTCACAGCCGTCAACCACGCGGGACTGGCATATGGATCTTTGAGTTGTCTTTCCAGGGTGGGCACAGCGAGCAGCAGTTATTTGGATCAACGAATTATGGTCGGGCAAAGTCACAGGTATTGGCTTACGCCAAACGCATCGGTGGAGTACGGCGCATTGACGTGATGCCCTAAGTTTTTTTTACCACAATTCAGTGTGATTTAATCATATCTAATATCGCACAAACATGAACAACTGGATAAAACCCCGCAAAGAATTGATTCCCATTGCCGTGATGTTGGTACAGCGTGGCGCGTATGGCGGTCTGGAACTGGTGTGCAGCAACCTGGTGCGTGACAACTATACCGGGAGCCGTCCCAAGACAGTGACTAAGAACCTGATGCGTGACGCGGTGACTGCTGGCGCTTTACGTCCGGCTTCGCGGCGTGATGATGTGCCAGGCCCATACCAGATGGCGCGGGAGTTAGAGGCTGAGGGTTGGAAGTATCTGGAAGAAGATGGCGGGGAACGTGGTGGCTTCTGGTTTCATGAGGAGACCTGGAGCAGCGTCAATAATCTGGGCGGGTATTTTTCGACTTTTGGGGAAGCAACCAGGCGCGCGCATGGTAGTGCGGTGCGCGAGATGGTGCGCAAAGAAATGGAGGCAAGACATGCAGGTAATGATAGCGGTATCTCAATACGGAATTGACTTTTTTGATGACAAAGGGGCTTTGGTGAAGGAGTGGATGTCATACTCGTTGCCGGAGCGCGAGGCGTTGTACGATGCCTTGGGTGCAGATGACATTCACCCAGAATGGCCGGAAACGGCTGTGCGCGCAGTGGCGTGGGAACGGCATCGCCGTCCAATCGCCAGGGAAGCGCGGAGGCGCAACCCCATAACCGGCCACTTCGTTGGGGGGGGGAGGAGAGAACGGTAATGGGCGCGATGGTAACGGCGGTGTTGCACGTAAATGGCACGCGACAGCAAGAGATAAGCGGCAAACTACTGCGTATTGCCCACGCTTCGGCAGAGGCCCCCGGAGCGGCGGTGATGGTGTGGTTAGAAACGGACATGGGGCCGGTGGGTATTTTGAACCGCGGCGATGGTTGGCATCGCACATTTGAAACGACGGGAGATAACGATGGAGACACAGACATACCAACAAATGGACTTGGATGAGTTTACAACTGCGATAAGGCGACTGAAAGACGATGAACTGCTGACGTTGAAGAACTACCTTGAAGAGTCTGTCAGTAGTATCAAAATGCAGATGCGCGATACGCGCGCTAACGGGCGGTTTGATGAGAACTGGCAGGCGCGGGCGACGCGGGCGCGGTCGCACCTGTCTCGGCGGGTACAGGCAATCCAAAACGAGATGCGCAACCGCCGTGTGTCTCGCGCCAAACGTCTTGAGCAAGCGTTTGTGACGGCGGCGCGACAGCATTTGACCCCTGATACATTTGAACGCCTCATGAACGCGGCCAGGGAGAGCATGTGATGCTGCAAGATGATCGCCCCAGGCGGCCGTTGCTCCGCTACCCAGGCGCAAAGAATCAGTTGGCGGCGTGGATTCTGGCGCATATACCACAGGACCACGACACCTACAACGAGCCGTATGTGGGTAGTGCGGCCGTGTTGACGGCGAAGGGGCGGTCTCCGCTGGAAGCAGTCAACGACGCCAGCGGCGACCTCATCAACTTCCTCATCACCTTGCGCGAGCGGCCTGATGAACTGATAGGAAAGCTGCGCTTCACGTTTTGGTCATCAGCCGAGTTGACGTTGGCGGTTCAACCATGCAGCGACCCCCTGGAGCGAGCGCGGCGGTTTTACGTGAGATGCTACATGGCGATACGGCCGTTTGATAAATGGCCTGCGTTTCGGCGGCAGAAGGTGCTAGGGCGTGGGCGGGATGGGACGAGTTCGCCAATGTCCAGCGCCGCACAGTTGTTTATGGATTTGGAGCATCTGTGGTGGTATGCCGAGCGGTTACGTGGTGTGTCAATTGAGCAGATGGAGGCGTTGGACTTCATTCAGTTGTACGACCATCCCCGTGCCGTCTTTTACGTGGACCCGCCCTATGTGCTGGATACGCGTTCGCGCCAGACAAAAATCTACCAGGAAGATTCCATGACAGGAGGCGACCACGAAGCCCTGGCGGATGTGATGAACGGCATCCAGGGGATGGCATTGGTTAGCGGGTATGCCACGAATAGGGACGGCAGTGCGAATGAGTTGTACGCCGATTTGTTCGATCAGCGGGGCTGGCGGCGCATAGACCGTCAGGCACGCATTGATGGGGGAGGTAGTCGTACAGAGTCTTTGTGGTTGTCGCCGTCGCTGACTGATGCGCTGGCACGCGAAGTCAGACAAGAGACGGCTAATTTGCGGCAGCGGTACCCGCTGCTTTATCTGGAGGAACGATGAAATCAATTTGGTATTGGCGATTGAAAGTTGAATGGGAAGTGCGCCAGTTTTTCGGCACGATTGGACGCGGCGCCTGGCTGGTAGCGGGTGACATGCTGTGGCATCTGGCTGTGTACCGGGACTGCTACTACGCCTACCGACAACGCGCCTGGCGCGCGGCACAGGCGGCACAAACGTTTGATGTATGGCTACAAAGTGGTGGGTTGCTGGCTCCATGGGTAAAAGATGGTCAGCGATAAGACTGTACAGGGGTGGTTGGCGCGGAACCCTGAGCTACGTTTGCAGGAGACGGCCGTGAGCGAGGAACGGGTTTCTGCCGGGCGCACAAAGCGGGGCAAGGTGGCCGCCCTTCCAGAACCTAATGAGCAGGTACAGGCGCTTTTGCAGCAACTTGCCCTGGTGGGGCTGCCAAAGCCTGTGTTGGAGCATCGCTTCCACACGGAACGTGCCTGGCGCTTTGATTTGGCCTGGCTGCGCGCCAAAGTAGCCTGTGAAGTTGAAGGCGGGGTGTGGATGCAAACGCGCACTGGACGGGGCAAAGGACATGCGCATCCCAAACGGTTTATTGAGGATTGCCATAAATACAATGAGGCGGCGCTGGCGGGGTGGACGCTCATTCGCGTGACGCCGGAGATGATTCGTGATGGTCAGGCGATTGAGTGGCTGCTGCGGGCGCTGCGAGGAGAGAACCATGTCAACGGATGAAGAAAAAATCATGATCCCGATACGGGGCGAAGAGATTATCCGCGTTGGTGATTTTATTGAACGGCGCGCGCCCTGGGGTAGCGACTACCAACGCGAATACAAGGTCAGGGATGGAGGTGATGGCAAGCTGTTGGTGAAATACCAAAGCGGTAAGGATTGGTACGAATATCGGGCTGTACCAGACGAGTTCCATCAAAGTTGGCGCAGGGTCGCAGAGTCACCAGCTGTACGCTTTGTGCGGTTACTCACGCAGAAAACACGCATCCAGAGCTACCAAGCGCGTTATGGACTTGTGCGCCAGGCGATTGAACTGGCAGTCAAAGCCCATCTACGATTCGACGAGGGCGATTTCACAGTTATTAAGGAACAGTGCGATTGCAGCTTTCGTGGCGAGAATGAATATAGATTTGTGGTTGAGTCGGGAAACGGATCGGCGTTGGTTGCCCTGGAAAAACACATGGAGCGGCGGCCGTTTTTGTATATCGATCCGTACTCTAACGAAAAAAAACGTCTGTATGAAGGCGCATCGTTCAAGTGGGAAGGGTTGGGCGTTAAGGTTACGTCCATAAAAGGCGAGAACAATCTAATCGCCTGTCAGCAAGAGTACGACGCAGAAACAAGAACCCAAAAAACACGTCGAACCTTCCGCATTTCCCGCGATGATTTGCAGCGTTTTGCCGATCTGCGGAGGCGAGTAATGTTGCTTTACGTCCGTTTGCAGACTTTATACCCGCTTCCCCAAAGAGAATTTCCTTTCGTAGTAAAAGATTCATCTGCTTTTTTGTGTGAGGGTTGTGCCGGTGACAATAGGCATAGGCGAGATTACAACTTGAGTTATCCCGATTTGATAGAAGCGAACTGTGAAAATTGCGGCAAAGCTATTTGCACAAAACCATCAAGGGAATTGTTGCTCGCCACGTTATCAAGAGCGGAAGCGGACCCAGACAGCCAGGATACCCCTAAATTTTTGCACTATGTACTTGGGCTTAGCACCCATATAGTGTATATGGAACGGATACTCAATGTGGCAGAGGCTGCTGGCCTGGTTGGAGGTGCGTGATGCCTGTGGTGGTTAATTTTCATGACTACAAGAGCGAAAAGGGGTTACGCGCGGCCTTCGGTGACGACTGGATGTATGTGGGGCGGCGCAACGCGCATTATGGGCTGGTGCAAAGCCCGCTGGCGAATCCGTTTGCGGCTAGAGAGACAACAAACGCCAAGAAAGCGGATGACCCCATTGCCAGTTACCGGCGTTGGCTGTGGCAAAAGATGTTACAGCGCGATCCGGAGGTTGTTGAGGCGTTGGAAAGTATCTCGCCTACAATGGCGTTGGTGTGTTGGTGTAACCCTAAACCGTGCCATGCCGAGGTGATTGCTGAGGCGTCCAGATGGTGGCAGAGAAGTCAAAGTGTTTCCAAACCTGCGCCCTCATTGCCCAGGGTAGCATTGAGTGTACGCCAGCCCTGGGCGTGGCTGCTGCTGCGACCAGATGTGACGGTTCCAGAAGCGCGCGTGCGGTTGTACCGTCGAGGGGAGATCAAGGATGTAGAGAATCGGACATGGGTAACGGCCGCGCGCGGGGCTTTTTTGGTTCATGCCGCCAAAATGATTGATGAACCTGGTTACGATTTGGCCCAAAAACGATACCCTGATATTCCCTTGCCTGCCCCTGATGAGCTTGAGACAGGCGGGATTGTGGGCGTAGCGAACCTGGTAACAATGGTGACAGAGAGCAGCAGCAGGTGGTTCTTTGGGCCAAAGGGGTTTGTGCTGCGGGATGCACGGCCGTTGCCGTTCGCACCGCTACGCGGGATGCAGAAGTTTTTCAAAGTGGACGTGGAGGCGTTGTATGGAGCTAGATGATTTAACGAAGGAAGAACTCATCTGGCTGCTGCGACGGCATTGCTTTAGCCTAACAGAACGAGACATCGCAAGGGCGCGCATTGAACGGTTGCAGAGACAATCATTAGCAATGCGGGAAGAGTCGCTTACCCTGTCTAGCAAGGCGCTGCAAGACAAAACGTTGGCCGGTAGAAAGGTGTTTGAGGAAGCATCAAAGTTATTTGACAGGGGCATGAGGCTGGATGATCAAGCGTCCGCGTTGCATGACCAATATTGGGGGCGAAATGAGTAAGGATAAGCAGCCGATAGCGGTGATGCTTCCATTGGCAGAGAAGTTGCTAGATAAGCTGCGGCCGTTTTGCGCGCGTATTGAGATGGCGGGCAGCTTGCGGCGCAGGCAACCACTCATTGGCGATTTTGAAATGGTGGCTGTACCCATTCCTGCGCAAATTTCTATTGGGGGTGAGATACATCCACCTTACCTGGTAACACAATTTCTGGCTGATGCTGCTGATGCTGGCGTCTCTATTGTGAAGAACGGCCCAAAGTACGTGCAATTTGTGATGACAACGGCGCAGGGGCGGCGGGTGCAGGTTGATTTGTTTTTGCAACCTGACCCTGCTACCTGGGGGCAAAACTTCCTCATCCGTACCGGTTCGGCCGATTTCAGCCATTGGATTGTTACGCCGCGCAGCCAGGGGGGCGCCGTGCCGGTGGATGATGGGGGACGGCCGTTGTTTTATAGTCGAGATGCGCGTTGGCACGATGCGCGCACTCATGCGCGGTTGGCAACTCCAGAGGAGTGCGATGTGTTTGAACTGTTGGGCGTCCCGTTTGTGACCCCGATACAGCGGGAAGTTGGCTATTGGCAAAGGAATAGATGATTTAACGGAGGTGAAAAATGGGCGAAGAAAGCAAAATTGAGTGGTGTGACCATACGTTCAATCCCTGGATGGGTTGTGCTAAAGTCAGTGAAGGTTGTAGGAATTGCTATGCCGAACGCGACTTTGACCATCGTTTTGGTAAAGTGAAGTGGGGCGCGCAGGGTAAGCGAGTCCGCACCTCCGCCGCCAACTGGAAAAAGCCACTGAAATGGAATCGGGAAGCGACGGAATCGGGCAGGAGGGCGCTGGTATTTTGTGCGTCATTAGCTGACGTTTTTGAGGATAAGTCGGATCAGCCAGAGATGGATGATTGGCGCGCTGACTTGATGGCAATGATTCAGGCCACCCCGTCCCTTGATTGGCTGCTGCTGACCAAACGGCCTGAAAACGTCATGCGACTGCTAAACGTCGCCTGGGAGAAGTTGGGCGGTGATACCGTCACGGCATTGCCGCCTAACGTGTGGATTGGCGTATCAGTCGAGAACCAGGAGCAGGCGGACAAGCGCATACCGGCGCTGTTGAAGATTCCGGTGGGGGTCCGGTTTTTAAGCATGGAGCCGCTGTTGGGACCGGTGGATTTGTCGCGTGTAGAATTCAAGGCGAGTTCGGTAGCCAGCTACGTCCATAACGTATTAGATTTCAAAGGTACACAAGCCCCGACGATTGATTGGGTCATAGTCGGCGGCGAGTCTGGGCCAAATGCTCGGCAGATGGATTCTGATTGGGCGCGGTCAATTCGAGACCAATGCCAGGCGGCCGGTGTGCCCTTCTTTTTCAAACAGTGGGGAGAGTATTGGCCTGATGATCAGGGACAGTGGTTGGGCGGTCCAGCAATTGATCCATTCAGTGAGGATCGAGAATATTGGAGGGTCGGCAAACAAGCTGCCGGTCGTCTTCTCGACGGGCGTGAATGGGACGAGTATCCAGGCAGTGGGCTATTGGCAAAAAGAGGTAGATGATGATAAGAGAATCTGTTGAGAAGTATGTAACGGCGCGACCGGCGCGCAAAGAGACGCCGGTGCTGTATGTGAGTGACCTGGGCTATCATCCGTACAAGACGATGTCCCGTATTTTGTTGGGCGAAACGTCAGAGTTTGATGTAGGCACGCGAATCAAGATGCAGTATGGCAATGCTTTTGAGAGCGAAACGACGCGGGCCTTGCAGTATGCCTACCCAAATGTGCTGACTCAGTTCCCACTTTGGAATGACAAATGGTCTGGGTATGCGGACTTTGTGATTGGGCATGGTACTGATGGAGAAAGGCCAGTCATTGTGGAGCATAAAGCGACAGGAGATCAATGGTTTGACTACAAAAACTCGCTTCCGCGTTCAGCCCACGTTTGCCAGCTGTGGATGTACGGATGGCTGTATGAGCAGATGTACGGCATTCGCCCTGACCTGGTGCTGTATTATGTGGCCTGGGGCAGTTTTGCTGAGTTTACGCTGCGACCAGGCGGTGAGGGGATGATTGCCCAGGGGAGCGTGAACGGCCGTCACGAGGTCAGGGGGCGGCGCATCGCCCCCAACCTGCTGCGCATGGAGATTGAGCATTTTTTTGAGACAAAAAATTTGCCAAATCCAGAAGGCGCGGATAGTTGGGAGTATGCGGAGGTGGCACACACGCGGCTCCTGGCCGATCTTTTGCGGAATCCGGCGTGGAAGGGAGTAGCGTTGTGCTAAAGCCGACTAAGGTCAATATCCTTGGTGTAACCTACACTGTTGAATATGTGCAGAATCCAGCGGAGGTTGACATCTTCCGCCGCAAATCACTTTGGGGGCAGATTGATTATTGGACACGTACAATCCGCATTTATGATAACGGCCGTCCGATGGAAGACTTGTGGCAAACGCTGCTGCACGAAATATTACATGGCATTGCCGAAGCGATGCACCTAAATGGGCTAAATGAACATCACGAAGAGTTAGACATAGTAGCATTGGCCCTCACCGATGTCCTCTTTCGGAATGGCTGGTTAACGGGAGGCGACAGTGGCGACTGATTCGTTTTGGCAAGCGGCGTTTTCCTCGACCACCGGGCAGTGGAACACGCCACCAGAGTTAGTGGCCGAGATGCGGCCGGTTTTCACCTGGGATGCGGATGTGTGTGCAGACGAGGCAAATGTCTGCACACTTTTTTATTCCCCGGATGAAGATGGCCTGGCACAAACCTGGCGCGGACTGTGCTGGATGAATCCACCATACGGCCGTGCAATCGGCAGTTGGACGCAAAAGGCGGCGGCGAGTAGCCAGGCTACGGTTGTGGCGCTGCTCCCGGCGCGAACAGAAACGGCCTGGTGGCAAGATACGGTGTGTACGGCCAGCCAGGTTGTGTTCATTCGCGGTCGTCTAGCCTTTGGTAGTAACGCCTATTGGCAGTGGCGTTGGGAAACGCAAGTGATTGATGGGAAGAAAAATAATCTGTACGGCCGTCACGGGCAAAAACAATCAGCGCCATTCCCAAGCGCGTTTGTGGTTTGGGGTAATTTATCAAAGCTGAAACGGGATTTCTTAAGCAGCTATGGTTTAACAATGGAAGGGGCGTGAAATGAATTACGTGGTGATTGATTCTGAGGATGGGGGTTCATTAAAAATGCCGGAGTTTGTGTCATTTCCGGTGCGTAACGGCCGTGTGGCCGATGCTGTTTCTGTGACCGCAGAAACGGCGTCGGGCGAGTCTGTGGATGTAACCATTGATCTGGTCATGTCACAGCCGTTAGATGAGTTTGGCGGTTGCTATTTGCCGTTTGCGGAAATCAACCGCGCCATGAATGAACGGGAGAAATTCCCTTCCCCATCCGTATCACGACAATGGCGACGATGGTTTGGTTTGGTGGGGATGGTTGCATCATTTATCCTGCACTTGGTAAACCAATCCGCAACAGGGTTGATCGTTTGGGGTATCAGTTTCTACATGATCATAACGACACGGGAACACGATTGACACATTGGCAATAGTGGCTATAATGGCAATAGTAACTGATTGGAGGCACTGACAATGGCAGATGAATATACCATCAGTGAAACGGCCAAAATGCTAAAGGTTGATCGGGCGACTGTGTGGAAATGGCTAAAGGCGGGTAAGTTCCCAGATTTCAGAAAAACTGGCCTGGGAAAAACGGCCGCTTATGCCATTTCAGGTAAGTCTGTGAAGATGATAGCAGAACAGTTGGGTGTTTCATTAGAAAATGGCTGATAAAAGCAAGAAGCGTCACTACCAGCATAGTGACGCTTCTCTACAAAGCCATTGTTTAGTGTTGGTGCGTGAACCTTAACAATCTAAACTCTTTGACTTGTGTGGCGCCAACTGGACTTGAACCAGTGACCTAGGGCTTATGAGTCCCGCGCTCTGCCAACTGAGCTATGGCGCCAAAGCGAAGGACATTATAGCCAAACTAGAACAATTTGCCAAGAAATTTTCTTCTTTCTGTGAATCTCTGCGCAACCTCCTGATTGCCTTCTTTTAACGATAACGCCATCGTTCGCCTAATGTGGCGAAATCTTTGTGGCTGAGGTAGATGATGGGGGATTTTTGCTGCGGACGACTGATGCCATGAATGGCGACTACATCTAACACAAAGGGAACAAATTCACGCGAGGCCAGTTCGGTTAGTTCACGAAAAACTGTTGTCTCATAAATTGTCTCTGCGCCAGCGATTAGTTTTGTCTGTTGCAACTGGTTGGCTGGCAGCCAGGTAAACCCAAGTCGTTTCGCTTTGTCTCCTTCACGACCGCTGATATACCCGGCGCGTACCACCTGTTCCCGCTGGCTCCAGGGCATAAAGTGAACGGCCGCTTCCCCTAATTCGCGCAGCAGCTGCAGGCTGTAATTGCCTACCCCCATACAAATCAGGAAACGAAATGGCTCTTTGGAAATAACGGTCCAATACCCCATGGGCAGCATATTGTTGCCAATAGAGACCAGGGCTACATGCTGCGGAAAAAAGCCAGCATTAAAAGGCGCATGGATTAATGGTTTCATGAAGGCTCCCTTACCCTAACATAACTATGTCCTTTTGCGTGCAGGCTTTTACCGTATTTCTGCGTAGGGAGTGATGATTTTGGTGTTGATGCATCAAATCCGGTAGGGGCAGTTGACGTGATGGCTTGAATATAAGGAAGAAAAATAGATGGGTCTATGATGGTGGGGGTGGAGGTTGGCGTAGGCGTAGGCGTTGAAGTTGGCGTATTTGTCGGATAAGCAGTGGGTGTAGGGGTGATAGAGTCAGACAAGAACCAGGAAACGGCCGTTGTGTCTGCCTTGAAGAAATCCATCAGCATATGCGCAACTTTTAATTCGCCGCTGTCGGAAGGATGGGTGCAATCACCGACCAAATCTGTTTGTGGCCAGGTAAGGCCATCCGAGCGAGGGTTTAGCCCATCAATCCACAAATATGGCCCCCAGGAGAGATACGGCGCCACGACGGGGCCGGCGTCGGGATCATAGTTGAGGGTGGGGTCGCCATTAATCTGCTGTTCCAGCAGCCAGCGCACGGCAAAGGCTGTTTCCAACGCTGTCGGCTCTGGGCTGAGACCTTGCCAATAGGTGTAAGAGCGGGTGCGGCTGGAAAGGTAGGCGATTTTGATGTTCGGGTAACGCGCTTGCAGATTGCGCGCGACCTGCGCCAGGTCTGCCTGCAGCGCTTCCGCTTTGGCCGGAAACGCGCCGGGTCCAATTTGCGCCAGTTTGACCCAGGCGACCTGCACTTGCAGCGGATTGAGGCCACCAGAGAGCAAAAAGTTGTCTAAATCTTGCCATACCTGGGCGTCGGGATCGCGCCATATGTCTGCGGTCTGGCCGGGCTGGGCGCCATTGACGACGGCCAGCGCCGGGTTGATGTCGTCGTCGTTGCGCCAGAGGCGGATAAACTCGATGAATTCTGAGGCCGTGTTGGACATACCGACGGAGATGAGGACGATACGGCCGTTGGCATCCGGTTCTCCCTGGGTATTCAGAGGCGTGATTTGCTGCGCCAGGGCCACGCCGGCGGCCTCGTGGGGGGCAGGGCGGGCGTTGCTGCCGCCAGGGTATAATCCGCCGCTCACGCCCGTCGCCGTGCCATCCATGCGCACATACTCATCGCTGCCCAGGTCGTTCAGCGGTTGGCTGACAGAGATGAATTCCCCCGTGCAAACACTTTGGGCTTCGCTGGCACGGGGAGGGAAAACGGCCGTGATACCCACCAATAACGCTAACAGTGTCAACACAACATATTGTCGGCGCATGGCTCAATGACCTCGTAATTTCAAGGGTTTTACACGTAGGGCCACGCTATACTCCTGGGCAAATTGAGCCGCACTCATGTTAATGCGCGCAAATCCGCTAGTGTACTTTTCGACATAGGCGAGAATCTGGTCAGCGGTAGGGGCTTCGGGCGAAACGGCCGCTTCCCCGGTAAAGACAATAATGTCTCCGCCCAAACCATCCCCATCCAGGTGTAAAGCAACCTGGGAGTTTTGGGTAATGTGGCGCAGCTTATGGGTGGAGGGGCGGCTAAAAATCAAGAAGCTCTCGCCATCCCATAAAAACCAGACGGGGCGCGGCTGCGGTGTTCCTTGTTCATCAACGGTGGTCAACCAGGCGATACGCGCTTCCTGCAAACGGCGTTGGACGCGCTGCCCAAACTCAGTTTTCGTGTCAATTTGCATGGGTAACTCCTTTGAGTTTAATTTGATGTTGCGGTGTGGGGTGCAAACGAGGCTATGATAACAGAAACAGCCGGTTACAGGTCAAATGCTCATCAAAAGTTGGGGAACGCCGGGTCTGACCACACCACAATGCTATGATCACAAATCGAACAAAACCGACGCTTGTACTTCACCTAGATTGGCTAACACTTGCGTGACGCCGGGTAAAGCTCGCAAATTGGGGTGTGTGGGCGCAGGTCCCAGCGCAATGATGTGCCCAATGCCGGCCGCGTGCGCGGCCTGAATGCCGGAGTGGGAATCTTCCACCACCACACAGTCGGCCGGGGCCAGCCCCAACGTCGCCGCCGCGCGCAGGTAGATATCTGGGGCAGGCTTGTTGGGCATTGTGCCATCGTCAAAGACGATTTTGCCCACGTCAAACCAGCGCCCCAGGTGCAGATGTTGCCCAAAAAAGGCGACGTTAAGCGCTTCGGAAGCGGTGGCGATGGTACGGGGAATATTGTGGGCGACCAACCAATCGAGCAGTTCAACTGCGCCGGGTGAAAGCTGGAACGCTGCGCCCAAATCGAGGCACATCTGGCGGTAGACGGCTTCTTTTTGCTGCGCCAACTCGTGGGCGGCGGCAAAGTCCAGTTTCTGCCCGGTGAGGTATTCGAGGATGGCGTGGTTGGAACGGCCGTGCATCTGCACCGCCATCTCTGCCACTGTAAATGGCTCATCCCGCACCTGCCGCGCAAATTCGGCCCAGGCTTGTTCATGCAAACGGCCGTCCCACAATAACACGCCGTTGAAGTCAAAAATGATCCCTTTGTATGTCATTGTCATTCCTAACGGGTTACCAGTGGCAAAAAGAGTTGGTCGGTGACATTAATGAGGTTAAGTCTGGTAATACCCATGCTTGATTCAAACCAAATAATGCTGCCACGCTCATTGATAGCCATGTGATATTGTAAAGTCGCCAGTTCGGGGTTTATGGCCGATACCAAAGTCCATTGCGCGCCATTGTATACGGCCGCATCTGAATATCCGACAAGCCAGATTTGATTTGCCTGGTCAACAGCGATTACGTCCGTTGACCCGATGTCCGGCGGGGAAGGAAGATCGCTCCAGGTCATACCATCATATTGCTGCAATCCAGCGCTGCCTGTGGTTACTAATTGTCCAGTTTGGCCCAACGCCAGATCAAGAATATTGCCATCTAAGCCATCATCGCTGCCGAATGTTTGCCAGGTATCCCCGTCAAATCGGGAAATACCCATTGCTGAAGCGTGTCCTGCCCAAATGCTATCACCTTGCGCCAGAATAGAACTAACGTTGTTACTCAAGATGCCATGAGCCGTGTTGTAATTAATCCAACCTGCCCCTGACCGTTTTGAAACTCCTGCATCACGATGGGCGGCCCATAACACGCCACTGTCATCTACCATGATATCGGTGATTGAATCACTGGGCAGTCCATCTGCGGTCGTAAATCTTTCCCAGGAATTACCATCATACTTTGTTAAACCGGCGCCAATAATGTCAAATTCATCGTGGTAACTGGCAAACCACATATGGTCATTCTTATCTTGACCAATCACATAAACCAAATCGCCGCCCAGCCCATCGGCCGATGTATACTGCCACCAGGCCTGACCATCAAACTTCACCACACCCTGCCGGCTGACGCCAACCCAAACGTTGTCACTGGAGTCCACAAACAAGGCGCTGAGAAACAGGCCACGACGCGGCAACCCAGCCAGGTATGTCTGCCACTTCCCGCCATGAAACCGGCTGACATTTTCACTGCCTGTCCAAATATCGCCGGCGCTGTCTACGGCAATGTCATAGACTACGCCACTGTATAACCCGTTTCTACCGGTATAGGTATGCCATGTGAACCCATCAAAATAATTGACGCCACTATTCCCACTCCAACTTGTAGCGCCGACCCATACACCGCCATTTCCATCAATAGCAATGGAGTTGGCCGATGCATCTAGAATGCCATCCGCCAGTGTGTAAACGATCTCCTCACCGGAAGCTGTATAGCGGTTGACCACTGCCTGGTCACTCACCACCCACAGGTCCCCATTGGCGTGGAATTCGATAGCGGAAGCTGAGACGCTAATTCCGTTAACGGAAAAGATATGCCAAACCGTGCCATTAAAATAACAAAGAGGATAGCCAGCGCCAGCAACCCAAATGCGCCCATCTGGCCCGATAGCGACGTCATCTGTGCGACGATTTAAACAGTTGTACGGGTCTGTTGTGGGGCTTGAGTAATATTGTTGCCAAATGACCCCATTAAAAATGCTGATCCCCCCTGTGCCTACCAGTAACTCTCCTTGAGGGCCTAAGGAGAGAGAGGTGACATAATTATGGGTTAACCCATTGTCTGTTGTGTAGTGGCTCCAGGAAGTTCCATCATATTTGCTGAGACCAACGGGCGTCCCAAACCAGACATTATCCTGATTGTCAACCACAACGGCCGTTACGTTTTTGTCAAGCAACCCGTCCGCTTCTGTAAACACACGGTAGGTATGGTCTTGCTTATGCCACCGAATAGCGCCCTCAGTATGTGCGCCCCACGCATAGGTATGCCCCACCGCAATATTGTAAATAGTGGGCGAAATACCAAACTCTTGCCAGAAAAGATGAATATCGGTAGGCGACGCATGGATTGGCTCCATGCGAGAACCTTCTCCCCCAACGATAATCAACGTCAAGACAACAAGTAGAAACAGGACTTTCTTCATCAACAACCTCCAAAAATTAGCAGTAAAAAACTTTGCGCTGCCTATTTTGCCACATTTCAATATGATGCGAATCATAAACCGTCAGGAATTTGACATGCAAAATGTCATATCTTCGCGCAAGAGATTAACTTGTTATAATCACCCTCATGCAGCTACCCGAACTCCTCTCCGCCCTGCGCCTCAACCGCGACTTTATGCGCGGCGTGGCCGCCTGGGAACGGCTGCCCGCGCACCCGGCGCAGTTTGCGCCCGTCAACGCGCCCCTTTCCGCAGGACTGCTGGCGGCGCTGCGCGAACGGGGCATCGCTCAATTTTTCACCCACCAGGCGGCGGCCATTGATGCCGCGCAGCGCGGTGAAAACGTCGTCATCGCCACCGCCACCGCCTCCGGCAAATCGCTCTGCTATACTGTGCCCGTCTTGCAGCGGCTAATCGAGCGCCCCAAAGCGCGCGCCCTCTACCTCTTCCCCACAAAGGCGCTGGCGCATGACCAATGGGCCGAAACGGCGTCTGTCATCAGCGCGGGGCGCCTACCGGTGCAGGTGTACAGCTACGACGGCGACACTCCCCAGAGCCAGCGGCGCAAAGTACGCGCCGCCGCTGGCATCCTCATCACCAACCCAGACATGCTGCACGCCGGCATCTTGCCTTACCACACCACCTGGCGCAACCTGCTGCGCGGCCTGGAATTTGTGGTGCTGGATGAGATTCACGCTTACACTGGCGTCTTTGGCAGCCACGTGGCAAACGTGCTGCGCCGGTTGCAGCGCTTATGCGCCTTTTATGGCAGCAAGCCGCAGTTCATCTGCTGCTCGGCGACCATTGCCAACCCCCAAGAACATGCGCAGCGGCTGGTGGGCGCGCCCTTTACGCTGGTGGACGAGGCGCAAAATGGCGCGCCGACGGGCGAAAAGCAGTTCATCCTTTACAACCCGCCCATCATTGACGAGGAATTGGGGCTGCGCGGCAGCGTGGTGTTGGCGGCGAAGGACACGGCCGTTACCTTTCTCGCCGAAAATGTGCAAACCATCGTCTTTGCCCGTGCCCGCCAGACGGTGGAACTGCTGCTGGCCTATATCCAGGATGAGTTGGCGTATTTGGGGAAGGGGGAGACGGCCGTTACCGGTTATCGCGGCGGCTATTTACCCCTGGAACGGCGCGAGATTGAGACCGGGCTGCGCAGCGGTAGTTTGCGCGGCGTGGTGGCGACCAATGCGCTGGAATTGGGCATTGACATTGGGCAGTTGGATGCGGCCGTCATCACCGGCTACCCCGGCTCCATCGCTTCTGTGTGGCAGCAGGCGGGGCGCGCCGGGCGGCGGGCGGCGCAGTCGGCGGCGGTACTGATTGCCAGCAACAGCGCCCTCGACCAGTACATTTGCAATAACCCGCGCTACCTGTTCGGCCGTTCGCCCGAACACGCCCTCACCAACCCGGACAATTTGCGCATTTTGCTGCGCCACCTCGGCTGCGCTGCTTTTGAACTCCCGTTCCAGAAGGGGGAAACCTTTGGCGGCTATGCGCCCGTTGACCCACTGCTGGAGGCGCTGCAAGCGGCGGGCGATTTGCATGAAACGCGCAACCAATACCATTGGCTGGGCGAAGGGCCGCCCTCTCATGCCGTTTCCCTGCGTACCAGCGGCGATGACGCGGTGTTGATTCATGACCTGGCCGCGGACAATACCATCATCGGCGAGGTTGACCTGGAGAGCGTACACCTGCTGCTGTACGAAGGGGCGATTTACATGCACCAGGCGCGCACGTATCTGGTGGAAAATTTGGATTGGGACGGCCGTATCGCCCATGCCCGCCCGGTAGATGTGGATTACTATACCCGCGCCAGTGTGGGCAGCACGATCCGCGAACTGCGGGCGGAGGAAGAGTTTTTATTACAAAGAGACGAAGAGACAAAAGAGACAAAGGGAGAAGAGAAGGAGTCCATGGGTTTGCTGCGGGCGTGGGGGGATGTGACGGTGGTGACGCAGGCGACGGGGTATCGCAAGATTAAGCGGTATACGCACGAAACATTGGGTTTTGGTCTGATTGATTTGCCGCAAATGACGCTGGAGACGAGCGGTTACTGGCTCATTTTCGGCGAGGCGTTAACCGAAAAGTTGTATGACCTGGGCATTTTGCTGCGCCCTAATGAGTATGGCCCGAATTGGCAGCAGCAGCGCAAGTTGGCGCTGGCGCGGGATGGCTACCGCTGCCGCATGTGTGGGGCGAGCGAGGGAATGCTGCATGTGCATCATATACGGCCGTTCCGCGAATTCGGCTACATCCCCGGCCAAAACGACCATTACCAGGCGGCCAATGAACTGGACAACCTGACCACCCTTTGCCCTGCCTGTCACCGCCAGGCGGAAGCAGGGCAGCAAACTCGCTCTGGCCTGGGCGGGTTGGGCTACGCCTTGCGCAATCTGGCCCCCCTTTTCCTCATGTGCGACCCTGGCGACATCCTCGTCAGCGTGGAAAGCATCAGTCCGCTGACCAAAGCGCCGACGCTGGTCATTTACGAGCGCGTGGCCGCCGGCGTCGGCTTCAGCCAGCGCCTCTACGACCTGCATGATGACCTGCTGCGCAGCGCCCTGGAACTGGTGCGCGGCTGCCGCTGCCGCGACGGCTGCCCCGCCTGCGTCGGCCCGCCCGGTGACATCGGCCCAGATACGAAGGACGTGACGCGGCGGCTGCTAACTATACTGGCAAAGCCGAAGTAGACCGGCCACAGCAAGTAAAACCAGGGTTAAGCCAATGCCTGTTCCAGGTCGGCGATCAGGTCGGCGGCGTCTTCCAGACCAACGGAGAGGCGTACCAGACCGGGCATGACGCCGCTGGCGGCCATTTGCGCGTCGCTTTGCACGGCGGAAATGGTGCTGGCGGGGTGGGTGATAAGTGAATGGACGCCACCCAGGCTGACGGCCAGGCTGATCAGTTTGACGCGCTGGAGCAAGTCATATCCTGCCTGCCGTCCCCCTTTGAGATCAAAGCAGACCATGCCGCTGTAACCGCCGGGCATTTGCTGCTGCGCCAGGTGATGTTGGGGATGGGTGGGCAGGCCGGGATAGTAAACCTGGCGCACGGCGGGGTGGGTGTGCAAAAAGTGGGCAACGGCCGTTGCATTCTCATTATGCTGCCTCATGCGCACAGCAAAAGTCTTCAGTCCCCGCTCCAACAGCCACGCCTCCATGGGGTGCAGCACGCCCCCCAGCAGCAAAAAGTCACGCCAGAGGCGGCTGATGCGCTCCTGGCTGCTGACGATGACCCCGGCCACCACGTCAGAATGCCCGGCCAGGTATTTGGTGGCGCTGTGCAGTACGATGTCTATGCCCAGGGCTAACGGCCGTTGATTATATGGCGTGGCAAAGGTGTTGTCGGTGACGGTGAGCAGGTTGTGGGCGCGCGCCAGGCCGGCGACGGCCGTCAGGTCGGTGAGGCTGAGGGTGGGGTTAGCCGGGCTTTCGGTGTAGATTAGCTTTGTATTGGGCTGGATGGCCGCGGCAAAAGCGGCCACATCGGTCTGGTCTACAAAGGTGGCGGTGATGCCCAGGCGGGGCAGCATCTCATTGAGCAGGCGGTAGGTGGTGGGGTAGAGCGCCTTCTGCGCGACAAGGTGGTCGCCAGCATTCAAAAAGGTGAGCAGCGTCTGGGAAACGGCGGCCATGCCAGAAGCGACGGCCAGGGCTGCTTCCCCGCCTTCTAACTTTGCCAGGGTTGCTTCGACTTGCTGTGTGTTGGGGGTGGCGTAACGGCCGTAAAACAACGGGTGCGCCTCGCTCGTCATGGCTTCAGCAATCGCTTCGGGCGAGTCGAACCGAAAGGTGGCGCTCTGGTAAATGGGGGCGGAAACGGCCGTTGTCGGGTTTGCCGCATCGCCCGCATGGATTAACTGCGTGGCTAACCGGTGTGCATCGGCGCTCATAACAAAAAGTATCCTTCGTGCAAATGGGCCAACGCGCTCTCAAAATAAGGACGGTACTGCGCTGGCGTAACTTGCAATATTTCTGCTGGCATCAGCCAGGCGCTGTCGGCGATCTCGTGTTCGTCTACGTGGGTATCCGCAGCGCCGCCGAGCAGACGGGCGCGAAAGGTGACGCCAACGTCTTTGATCTGGTGACCGTTGGGGTAGGTGTGGTGAAATAGGGGGGATGAGTACACACCGAGGATGCGTTCAGGCAAGATGTCCAGGCCGGTTTCCTCTTTCGTTTCGCGCACGGCCGTATACGCCACGTTTTCGCCCAAGTCACTGTACCCGGCGGGGAAGACCCAGTTCCCATTGTCGCGGCGCTGCACCATCAGGATACGGCCGTCCTCACGCACCACCACCGCCGACGCGCCCACGGCAATGAAGCGATCATCCCCCACGTAAGGGCGAATGGCGGCGATCTGGTCTTGGGAACGGCCGTTGGCAAATGGCGGCGTAAATGCTGGCGGGCCACCGCGCAGCGCATCCGCCAACATCGCCCGATACCAGTGCTGGATCGTTAACGTGTCTGGGGGCGGCCAGGTAAAAAAAGCCTGCTCGCGCGTCTCCACGCCATCCACCTGCATCTGCCCCCCGTTGACCATACCGCGCAGACAAACGGTGAACTGCTGCACCTGGTCCCCATTCGGGTAGGTGACGTCAAATTTGGGGTGGGTATACACGCCAACCAAAGACAGTTCCCCGGCCGTCAATCCCGACTCCTCCTGCAATTCACGCCGCGCGCAGGTGACGATATCCTCCTCGATTTCCATCACGCCGCCCGGCAGCCCCCAGACGTCAAAATCAGCGCGTCGCTGCAAGAGCACGCGCCCCATCTCGTCCAGCAGCACAACACTACTATAGACCAAAAATATCTTGCGCGTCCCAACACGCGCGCGTATCCAGTCAACGTAAGACATCATCTCCCTCAACGTGGTGCGAGGCGCCGACCAGGCCGTCTTGCTCACTCGTAACCTTTATGATCAATGCCTTGCACCTGAGTAAAAATCTATGGCCTTCATTTTAACACTTTGTACCGGGCTTGCCCTTGCTATAAAAATACACCACAATAATGGGCGAACTAGAAAGTTCGCCCTACATTACCCGACGATTTGATCAGGTTAGTCATGCTTTTTGCGGCACGGCAGAGGGACTAACAATGGCAACGCGCAACAAAATCAGGCAATTGCTTATCTCTGCGACCTGCATAGGGTTAATGCTGCTGCTCTTCGTCAAGGTAATACCCGCGCAGGCACAGCAAACCATCACTTTTACGGAATACGTCGCCTACGTGCGCCAGGCGCAGGGCGCTATGCGGAATGGCGCAGATTGTGCGGCTACGGCCGTTCCCATTGCCAACACCCTGCGCAACATCACCGCCGTCCAATTCCCCGATGGCAGCATCATGCGCATCAACCACGCGGGCGCGACCGTCGCGCTCAGTAGTACCCCCTGTGATCGCCGTCAGGCCATCGCTTATCTGGATGGGCTAATCCCTGGCTACGTCCCGCCTGACGCTGACGTGACCGATGGCGCTGACGCGACCAATGGCGCTGACACGACGGGCAGTACAGGCGCAGCGAGCACAGCGGGCGCAGCGAGCACAGCAGACGCAGCGGGCAACACCGGTACAATATCGCTCCCTGGCAGCGCGGCAGACAACACCCTGGACGCAAATCCGGGCGAGGGTGACAGCGCCGCCACCGACACAAGCGACTCCTCCGCTAATACGCCATCACCCGGCAACGGCGACACATCCACAGACGTCAATGACGCCGCCGGCAGCCCAAATAGCAGTGACAGCGGCAGCGCCGGGGAAGCGAACAGCGGGGCGGCAGCAGACAATTCTGGGGCAGCAAGCAGCGCCGCGGATACAGGCGAAGCTGAAAGCGGTTCTACCACGAATGCCGCAGAAGCAGGCAGCGCCGGGGACGACGGCGCAAACGCCGGGGACGACGGCGCAAACGCCGGGGACGACGGCGCAAACGCCGG
>JACSRF010000272.1 GCA_014879875.1 Anaerolinea sp. | reverse complement strand
GTGAACGGGATGCTTCACTCCGAAGACTCCGTTCAGCATGACGCGCTTTCTTGCTAGATTTGTAAAGCATAAATTACTTGGAATGAACCATGATTTATACACATTGAGCTACGTTATCTTTCGCCCTAGCCGTTACACAGAAAAACGAATCATCCTCAATGGCAGCATGAATCTTTTAGACTTTAAACTTCTCGCCGAATGTATTGAGTCAGTTTACCTGACAAAGAACTTCACGTCTTAAGACCATAAAATATCTCGTATGTTCTACATTTTCCATGGGGACGACACCCACTCACAAAAAGAGACGCTGGATGGCCTGCTGGCAAAGTTGGGTGATCCGGGCCTGCTAGACCTGAACACAACCCGCTTTGAGGGAGCGGTAGATTTTGCCGCTTTGCAGCAGGCTTGCAGTTCTATACCTTTCCTGGCAAAGGCACGGATTGTCATTGCCCGCAACTTGTTGACCACCAAACCAGACAAGGCATTTACCAAACAATTGTTGACGCTTTTTCCCAATTTGCCCGACACCACACGCCTTTTTTTCCTGGAATCGGCCGCCCTACCAGACAATCATGCCGTGCTGAAAGCAGCAGAAACGGCCGTTAACGGCTATGTCAAACGCTTCTCACGCCCAGAAGGGATCGGGCTGGAACGGTGGATTCGGCAGCGCGTCGGGGAGAAAAACGGCCGTATCTCCCCACACGCCACCCAACTCCTCGCCGTCAACATCGGTAACGATTTGCAAATTTTGGACAACGAAATCGAAAAATTGCTGCTCTACGCCGGCGACGCCGAAATCAAAGGGGATGATGTGACCAAATTGTGCCCCTACCTGGCCGAGGCCAACATTTTTGAGCTGGTAGACGCCATTGGCAATCGCAACGGCCGTAAAGCCGCCACCCTCCTCCAACAAAAATTCAACGAAGGGGCCGACCCCTTCTACATCTTTTCCATGTTCGTGCGCCAGTTCCGGCTGCTGCTGCAAGTGAAAGAGTTAGCCGACGCCGGCGAACGGCCGCCGGCCATTGCCAAAACCCTCAAACTACACAGCTTCGTCGTCGGCAAAATTCACCAGCAGACACGTGGCTTCAGCCTTGACCAGCTAGAGCAAATTTACCGCCATCTGCTCGACATTGACGTCGGCGTCAAAACCGGCCGCAACGACATGACCACTGCCCTCAATTTACTCGTCGCCACCCTGACTACAGACGAATCTCTATGAGAAAAGTCACCTCATAGCAGCGCCACAAGACAATCGTAAATCCAAAATCATCAATCGTAAATCCTTTAGCCATATGCCTTTACCCAACCACCTCAAAGCAATCCGACAAAACGATCTGGCGCTGCTGTTTATCATTTTATTATTAGGCGCAGCGCTTCGTTTCATCGCCCTCGGTTCTTGGAGTTTTTGGACCGACGAACTATACACCTGGCGCCTGACGCCACAACTCAGAATCCTCACACAAGGCGTCCCAGACGATCAACATCCGCCGCTGTATTACCTGTTGTTTCACATAATGCTGCAAATCCGGGACAATGACGCCTGGCTGCGGCTGCCCTCGGCGTTGGCCGGCTGGCTGGCAGTTGTGGGTATGTGGCGCACAGGCATCCTCTTACAGCGCCCCAAATTGGCGCTCATTGCCGCCGCTTTACTGGCTCTCTCCCCACTGCACGTCTGGTACTCTCGTGAGGCGCGCATGTACGGCCTGGCCAGCCTCTTTTGGGTCTTGTCACTTTACTACTTCATCGCCTCCATCCGGCGCGACGCCTGGATTGACGCCTTTGGTCTGGCGGCGACCACGTTGCTGGGGTTGTTCACCGCCTACCCTACACTGGGTCTGTGGGGAATGCAGTTAAGCTTGTTTTGGCTCTGCTGGCACCTGGCCGGTCGCCAAATAGGACGATTGATTCGCTGGCTGCTGGCGCAGCTATTCGTTGGGGCAACGTTTGCGCTGTGGTGGCCGCTCATGCAGCAGCAGTTACAACGCGGACTGACCTTTAACTGGCTCATCCTACCCCGATTCGGGATTGATCTCTCTGGCACGCTGGCCGACACACTGGCGTTGGCGCTGGCGGCCGGCGCCATGATCGTGTTAAGTGGCGTCCTGTTATGGCTGGTAGTCTGGTGGCAGCCGCGCCTGCTCACATTGGCGCACACATTACTGCCGTTCATCGCCATCGCCATCACCCTGACATTTATTCTAGCGACAATTGGAGGAGCCATCCCGCGCGGCCTGTCTATTCGGCGGCAGTTATTGGTTTTTTGGCCGGTGGCCGTCCTGGTCGCCGCCTGGGCTTTGGCCTATGTGCGCAAAGAGTGGTTGGTAGGCGTCATCATTGTCATGTCCCTGCTGTTGGCAGGGATAACGGCCTGGGGACGGCCGTTTGAGGATTGGCGGGGCATTGCCCAACACATTGACGCTCACGGGCAGGCCGGGGACATCATTGTGCTCACGCCAGGTTGGGCGCGGATGGCGTTTGACCGGTACTATGCAAACGGCCGTTTCCCTTATCAGGGCGCTAACAACAACGATTATACGGACAACGAGGCGGCGCCCATCCCCCCCGGTCAGCGCGTCTGGCTCGTCTGGATCAACACCAACACCACCGACGCCCAAACGGACCCCGTCACCGCCTGGTTTTCAGCCCACGCCGACAGCCTCACCCGGCGCGACTTTCGCCACCTCACCGTGCTGGAATACCAGACACGTCGGTAGTTTGTCCGCAGTACACCAATCGCAGCAGATGCAGCTCATCATAACTCACCGTCTCCCCCAACGCATCATACACCGGGCGCAAATAATCTGGCCCCAATTCGGCAAAACAAGCCAACACCCGCCCCTGCGCCTCCACATTTAACTCCGATAGTTCCAACAGGTCATCCGCCCGTCGCAGCCCATTCCCCTGCTGCGCATACTTCCACAAATGGCCGATGATCGTCCGCCGCTGCACCCCCATCCGGGCGGCGATTTCGTCTATGGATTGCCCGGCGTTGTACGCTTCGCCAACGGCCGTTGCCCGTTCCCCGCGCCCTTCTCCGCCCGCACCGCTAATCCGCCGCCCCTTCTCCGCCAGTCCATTTGCCGCCGCATACTCCCGAATCAACGGTAGGAAAACATCCGCATACTTTTGCAATTTCATCTCTCCCACGCCGGAAATCGTGGCAAAGGACGTGCGCGACTGCGGCAAATAAGTCACCATCTCCACCAGTGAACGGTCAGAGAAAATGACATAGGGCGGCACATTGGCGGCGTCAGCCAACTCTTTGCGTTTATCGCGCAGCAGGTTAAAGAGGACGCTGTCGTATTCCGCAAGTGGGGCAAGGGGCGTAGACGGCCGTTCCATCCGCGCCAGCACCTTCTGCTCCCCCTTAAACACAGCATACGCCTGCGGCGTCAACTTCAAACTGCCATGCGTCATATCTTGCAGCAGCAGCCCTTGCTGGATGAACTGCTGCGCCAACAACTGCCACTCCATCTTCGAAAACTCGTCGCCAATGTTATAGGTAGACAGGTGATCATGCCGATTTTGCAAAATGCGCGCCTGCCGCGATCCGCGCAGCACATCAATGATATAACTCACGCCAAACATCTCGCCGGTGCGCTTAACGCAAGAGAGGAATTTCTGCGCCGGGATGGTCACATCTTCTAGCTGCTCAGCCACTTGCTCCGTCTGGCAATTGTCGCACACCGCACAGGAGTCGGCGCTGAATGTTTCGCCAAAATAAGCCAGCAACGGCCGTCGCCGACATTCCCGCGCCTCCACATACCGCAGCATCGCTTGCAGCCGCGCCGTCGCCCCCGGCTGCTGCGCCGGCGGCATCTCGCCGATAAAATGCTGAATCGTGCCCACATCCTGCGCCCCATACAGCAGCAAACAATCTGCGCGCAGCCCATCCCGCCCCGCGCGGCCAATTTGCTGGTAATAGCTCTCCACATTCTCCGGCAAATTGTAATGCGCCACAAAACGCACATTCGGCTTGTTAATGCCCATGCCAAAAGCAATCGTCGCCACCATAATCGGCGCATCGTCGCGCAAAAAGCGGCGCTGATTGTCGCGGCGCGTGGCGTCATCCAATCCGGCATGGTACGGCAGCGCCTTCCAGCCGCGCTGCGTCAACTCCGCATACAGTTTGTCTGTCTGCTTGCGCGTGCTGCAATAAATAATGCCCGACTGCTCCTGATGGTCAGACAAGAAGGCCAGCAGCTGCGCCAACCCATTCACGCGCGGCTGCACGCTCAGGAACAGGTTTTCGCGATCAAAGCTGGCGACGAACTCGTCCGCATCGGCAATGCCCAACGTTTGCTTGATGTCCTGGCGCACGCGCTCGGTAGCAGTAGCCGTGACAGCCAACACAACGGCCGTTGGCACACGCCGCCGCACTTCCAATAACTGCCGGTACTCCGGCCGAAAATCATGCCCCCACGAAGAGATGCAGTGCGCCTCGTCAATGGTCAGGCAGTCCACCCGCACCTGCGTCAACAGCAGCAGCGTCTCCGGGCGCAGCAGCGTCTCTGGGGCAGCGTAAAGCAGCTTCACCTGCCCCTGCCGAATCCGGTTGGTCACGTCCAGGTACTCGCCATAGCTGAGGGTGCTGTTAAGGAAGGCAGCCGCCACGCCCAACTCATGCAACTGCTCGACCTGATCCTGCATCAAGGAAATGAGCGGCGAGACAACGACGGTCAGCCCGCCAAAAATCAACGCCGGAAGCTGGTAGCACAACGATTTGCCACTGCCGGTAGGCATAATCGCCAGCGTATCCCGCTTTGCCAACAAATTTTGCACAATCTTCTCTTGCAGCGGGCGAAAGGTATCGTAGCCAAAAATGGAGCGCAGCAGGCGGGGTACGGCCGTTGCATCCATGGCTTCCGTTTGCACAACTTCCACCACCGGCATGGCGGGCAATTGCGCCGCCGGCCTGGGCAGCGCCACCGGTCGGGGCAAAAACCAGCCCGACAACTGCACATAACAGCGCAATTCCCCCTCCGGCATATCGTCCGGCCGCCACCAATGCGCCAGCGAAACGCGCAGTAGCGCCCCCGCCGGTATTTCCTCCGGCGGCTCCTGAAACCCGACAAAGGTCAATGTACGGCCGCCATCAGGCGTGGGGTAACGGTAACGCACCCGCTTCGCGTCGTCGTCACGCCGCAGCGGTTGTTCAGGCTGCCAGAAAAAGGTGCTGTACGCCGGAACGCCGCTGCGCGCGGCAATGTACAGCACGCCCGCGCTCGTCGCCTGCGTCAACCCATCGTACAACACCTCCACCCCGCCCACGCGCGCTGGCAAGTGCGTCTGGATAAATTGCGACAAATCCTGCAAAGGGGGCAGCTTGCGCTTGTTGTGAACGATGATATTTTCCACGTGCGGCGGCAAGATAGCCGAATCGGGCGTCCACTCCACGTCCCACACATCGCCAATTGCATATTCCATGTTGAATTGGTCATTCACGGCCTGGTCGGCAGCGATAAGGCGCAGCGAACGGCCGTCGAACGTCAGCGCCCCAATGCACGCTCCCGCCCCCATGCGCGTTTTAGCAACAACAACCACTTTCATGCGACTGTCTCCTGTGTAAATCGAACATCCCTGTTCGATGTCCGAACAAGAGTGTTCGGACTACAGATTTTCATTCATACTAAATGCACCACCCCCACGCCCCATTCCCGCGCCAATCTGTCCGCCACCAACGACCGGTGGCAGGCGGCCGGGTCGCGCTCCACGCAAAAAAAGGCGACCACCTGCGCATCCGGGGGCAGCGCCGCCTGCAACGCTTCGGGCATAAAATCTCGCAGCACTTCCTCCTGATAAGCGGCAATGAAGGCTGCACCCAGGCTGCTGCGGGTTCGTTTGGCAATGCCCTGCGCTTTGTCCTCCTGCTTTTGGCGGTCGCGCACGGCCGTTGTCGGCGCCAATTCCTTGTAATGCAGGTAACGAATCCCCAACTCCGCCAGCCGCGCCTGCAACCGCTGGCTGTTGACAAAGGCATACTCACGTCCGCGCACCCCCCGCCGCTGGCGGATGTCGCAAAACGTATCCACCCGTGCCGTTTGCAGCGCCGCGAAAAAGGCCGCCTCGTCATACCCATACACGCCAATCGTCACAATCTCACGCATCATCCTCCTCCCGATACTTTTTACGCGATGTCAACTTGGGAAAATCATCGCCAAACAAACTGGGTTGACCGCTGTTAAGGCGCAGCATCACCTCATGCTGCATAAGCGCCTGATCAGATTCGTCAATGTGCGCCACAGGAATACTCAGTTCCGCCAACGACTGCCCGATCAGCTTGCTGCGGTGGCACATTTCGGGCTTGCCCTCGCTGCACATAATGACTACGCGCAATTCTTGCCGCCACGCTTCCTGCAAACGGCCGATCCCCCGCCGGTAAAAATCCATGCCGCGCACCTTCTCATAATCCACCTTCCCACCTGTGTAGCAATCCGCGTCATCCGGCTGCCCGCCCAGCGCATCACCCATGAACAGGTAACGGATGCCCACCTGCTGCACAGCCTGCGCCAACGCTTGCTTAGAAAACTCTGGCTTGTAACGTGAATACGGCCGTGAACGCACATCAATCAGGTAAGCGATCTCATACTGCTGCAACACCGCGATAAACTGCTCCAGGTCGCGCGCCCCATAACCAATGGTGAAGATAGACAGGTTGCTCATTCGGTAATTGGTAATCGGTAATCGGTAATCGGTATAGTGTACAAAACGCACTTCTGTTCGCCAAACGCAAAATGCAAGGGGATCGTAAATCGCCAATCGTTAATCGTAAATCCTATAGGCCAACGCCACCGCTCCCCACAACGGCGCATCATCTTGCAGCGCCGCCGGCACAATCGTCACCGCCACCTCTGGCAGCGCCGTCGCCCGCGCCGTTTGCCGCACCACGTCCCACCACAGCTCGCCTGACTTGGTGACGCCGCCGCCCAAAACAAACAGCTGCGGATTCATCAAATTCGCCGCATTGCCAATACCCACGCCCAGCGCCCACGCTCCCCGCCGCAAAATACGCACGGCCGTTTCATCCCCCTGCGCCGCCAACCGGGCCACCAACTCACCAGTGATGGGGGCGTCGGCGTTTGGGCGTTGGGCGTTGTAATCTTGCGCCATGTATGGGCCAGACGCCAACCGCTCGACGCAGCCCCGCTTGCCACACAGGCAGAGCGGCCCGCCAGGGTCCACTACCATGTGCCCAATCTCGCCCGCCATGCTTTGGTGACCGCGCCAGGGACGGCCGTTTAACACCCATCCACCCCCCACCCCCGTACTCACCGTGATGTACAACAAATCCGCCACGCCGCGCCCCGCACCAAAGCGCCATTCGCCTAACGCGGCCGTGTTAGCGTCGTTGTCTATGCGAACTGGCGCGGCAAATTCCGCCGCCAACAACGCCTGCAAGGGCGCATTCTCCCAACCGGGCACGTGATGCGACAGGCGCACCATCCCCGCCGCCGCATCCACCGGTCCGCCAAAACTCACGCCAACGGCCGTTGCCTTCCGCCCCGCCAACAATTCATGTCCCAGGCGGATCATCGTCTGCAAATCATCACGCGCATCCCCATTCGCCGGTGAAAAAACGCGCCGCTGCGCCGTCCAGGTTGGCTGCGATTCGCTCAATGCCGCCAGCGGCAGCAGCGCCGCCGATAACTTCGTGCCGCCAAAATCAAACGCCAAAATCCATCCATCCATGTCGCCCATTCCTCCGCTTGCGGAGTATAATCATTTGCTTGTGAAACGTGAAGCAAACACCAACCCATCGAATGTGTTTTTGCAGATTAATAATTTGCTGAGAAATGGAAAACGAACATGAATACCGATTTAGACGCACTCTATGAGCAATTTGAAGCGGCCGACTACGAAACGCGCTGCCAACTGTTCCAACAAGCGGTCACCCATCCAGAGATGGATGGGGAATTGGCCTTTGCGATGCTCGACGAACTGTACGAATACGCCGCCGCCGCCAATGAACGCGACCGCTTCGACCAGCTCATCTTGACGCTGCGGAAGAATGCGCCGGCCGCCTACGACGCAGAAGCCGGGTACATGCTGGAATGGCAGATCACCAACGCACTGGTAGACGGCCGTTTCGCAACCATCCCCACCCTGATCCAGGAACTGGCGCAGCACGCCGCCGACGCCCCCGAAATTGTCATCAACGCCACCGACCAGTTAGCCTATTACGACCAACTCGCCCCCCTGGCCACGCTCTTTAACGACGCCTGGCCGCACATCCAGGCCGCCGACATTGACGAATGGGTCATTGAAGAGTTCGCCATCCTCGCCACCAACGCCATCATTTTGCATTACCTGGAAACGGCCGTCGCCCCCACCCCAACCGACGCCGCATTGCTGACGCAGCTTGAACAGTACATCGAATTCGAGGCCAGCGGCCTGGCCGAACATATGACGCAAATCACCGGGCAAGCCCCTCGCGCCTGGCAAAACAGCGACTTCGCCCTCCCCAAAGCGCACCGCGACACCGAAATCCCCGAACAGCTAGAACAGAACCTGACGCACCTGCTGCGCGCCTTCGTCCACCATCTGCGCACCAACGAACAAATGCCTCTCAGCCGCGCCGGGTTGGCCTATTGGCCGCTCGCCGAACTGCTGTTCACGCACAGCGAAGACCTGCTGACCAGTTCCAGTTACCAGTCGAAAAACAAGCAAAAGGGACCGTACACGCGCATCACCGCCGCGCCTTCTCCCCTCCTCCCCACCGCCAAACTGCTCGACGAATATCTGGACAGCCTGCTTGACCCGTTTGCCCCACAATATTACCGCGCCGCCGCCCTCGTCAGCGCCTTACCTGCCTGGCTCCGCTTCCTGGCCGACCAGAAACTGATCACCGCCGCGCAAAGCAGCCAGGCGCGGCAGCAGTTTGCCAGCGCCATCCGACCACTACGCGAGATATGGGAGCAAACGGCCGTTGACCCCGCCCTCACCGCCAGCCTGCAAGCCTGGACCGCCTGACCATGCTCGCCAACCGCCTGCGCAAACGCCAGCGCCACCTGCGCAAATGGGCCGTCCGCCACGACGTTACCTGTTATCGCCTCTACGCCCGCGACATCCCCGAATACCCACTCATCCTCGACTGGTATGATGGGGATGTCGTCGTCTGGCTGTATGAGCGCAAGCGGGACGAGACAGACGCCGAAGCCGATGCTTTCCGCGACCACGTTCTGGGCGAAATTGCAGCGGGACTGGACATAACCGCCGCCCGCATCTTTGTCAAAGAGCGGGCGCGGCAGCGCGGCGCGGCGCAATACGAACGCTTCGCCCAGCAAGGGTACACGCGCCTGGTGGCCGAACAAGGGCTGCGCTTTGAGGTCAACCTCAGCGACTACCTCGACACCGGCCTCTTTCTTGACCATCGCCAGACGCGCGCCCTGGTGCGGCAGCAAGCGGACGGCAAGCGCGTGCTCAACCTGTTTGCCTACACCGGCTCCTTCACCTGCTACGCCCTGGACGGCCGTGCCGCCGCCACCACCAGTGTAGACATGAGCAAAACGTACTGCGACTGGATCGCCCGCAATCTGGCGCACAATGGGTTCACCGTCAACCGCCAGCAGCGCATCATCGCCCAAGATTGCTTCCAATTTTTACACGAGGCGGCGCAGCGGCGTGAACAATACGACCTGATCGTCTGCGACCCGCCCACGTTCAGCAACTCCAAACGGATGCAGCGCGGCTCCTTCGACGTGACCCGCGACCACGCCGAACTGATTCGTCACTGCGCCCGCCTGCTCGCCCCCGATGGCGCGCTCTACTTCAGCGCCAACGCCCACCGCTTCAAGCTGGATACGGCCGTGTTGCCCCACCTCGCCATCGAAGAGATCACCGCCCAAACCATTCCCGAAGATTTTCGCAATCAACGCAGCCACCAATGCTGGCGCATCCAACGGAGGGCCACGTAAACAAACACCTTTCCACCCTGCTCAAACTCGGTGTCACCCTGCTGGGGCTGTGGCTCAGTTTGCGCGAGCTTGACCTGCCAACCCTGGGGCACACCCTGCGCCAGGCCAACCTCGGCTGGCTGCTGTGGGGGCTGCTGCTGATCAGCGCCAGCATGGCGCTGCGCGCCTGGCGTTGGTCACTGCTGCTGCGCGGTCTGGGCATTCACGTCTCGTTTTGGCGCTTAGTCGCCCTCTATTTCGTCGGCAGCTTTTTCAACACCTTTCTCCCTTCTGGATTTGGGGGGGATGTGGTGCGCGTGCTGGAACTGACGAAAGAGGTGGACGTGGATATAGCGACAGGCACGGTACTGCTGGATCGCTTCAGCGGATTGGTGATGCTCTTTGTCGCCGCCCTGGTTATGCTGCCCTGGCAGGCGGCCGTTATCCCGGCAACATTACGCTGGCTGATTGTGGGGGGCACGGCCGTTTCCCTCCTCATCCTCGCCCTCCTCCTCCAACACCACCTGCTCGTCCGCCTCGGCGGATGGCTGCCCGGCCCACTCTCCCCCACCGGCAGCGGCCTGCTGGCTAAAGTCCTCAAAGCCGTCCAGGTATGTGATCGCCGCGCCATTGGCCGCGCGTTAGGCGTCTCCATCCTCTTCAACCTGATCCTGGCCGGCTGGTGGGCGACCACCGGCCGCGCCCTGGCCCTCAACGTCCCGTTCAGCTACTACATCTTCGCCGTGCCCATCCTCTCCATTGCCCTCATGGCCCCCTCCATCGGCGGGCTAGGCGTGCGCGAACTGCTGGCGCCCACCCTCTTTGCCGCCGCGAGCCTGAACGGGGAACAAGCCGTCTCCCTCTCACTGCTGGTTTTCACATTAGAACGGCTGTCAGGGCTGTTGGGCGCGCCACTCTACCTGCTGGGACAGTTGCAGCGTAAGACCTGACAGGTCTTGGTGGGTCTAAATTGCCCACACGGTCAGCCTCACCTATAATTCAAGCATGAGCAGCGCTAAACGTTCGCTGCAAAAATGGGAGCAAGCCCGTGCGGTGTGAAGCGTGCAACATGACATGTGCAGCGCGAAACCCCACACAACCAGAGTTGGCGTGGTCAGGCTTGTACTGAGCAAAGCGAAAGTAGGCCGACCACAGCCAATAGATACGAAAAGGAGAGACACCATGCGTACACCTATCATTGCCGGTAACTGGAAAATGAACAAAACAGCGGCCGCCGCCGCCGAATTTGCCAACGAAATCAAAGAAGCGCTCAACGACATTGCCGGGGTAGACATCGTTTTTTGCCCGCCGGCGCTAACCATTCCGGCCGTCGCCGCCGCCGTTGCCGGAACCAAAATCGGCGTTGGCGCACAAAATATGCACTACGAAGAGAGCGGCGCGTACACCGGCGAACTGGCCGCCAACATGCTCACCCCCTTCTGCCAATACGTCATCCTCGGCCATTCAGAACGGCGCGAATATTTTGGCGAGACGGATGAGGGCGTCAACAAGAAGATCAAGACGGCGCTGGCGCATGGCCTGACGCCCATTGTCTGCGTCGGGGAAAGCCTGACGCAAAATGAGGCTGGCGAAACCCATTCATTTGTGAGTGGACAGGTAACGGCCGCTTTTGCCGGGCTAACGGCCGCCGACGTGGCCCTCTGTGTCATCGCCTACGAACCCATTTGGGCCATTGGCACGGGCAAATCAGCCAGCGCCGAGCAGGCCGGCGCGATCATCGGCCAGACGGTGCGCGGGACCATTGCCAATCTATTTGGCGCGGCAACGGCCGCTCTGGTACGCATTCAATACGGCGGCAGCGCCAACGAGAAAAACATCGCCGACTACATGCAGCAGCCAGACATTGATGGCGCGTTGGTGGGCGGGGCCAGCCTGAAAGCGACCTTCGTCCAACTTGTGCAAAACGCGGTTGTTTGACGTGAGAGGTGAAGCGTGAAACGTGAAACGTGAGAAAAGCCGTCACGTTTCACGCAAGTCGAGGAAAGCATGAGCACAGCTCTAATGCCCTTTATCTGGGTGATCATCGCCTTTGTGGCCCTGCTGCTGATGCAGCGCTGGATTCATACCCATCTGCATGGCGTCAGCATGTTGATCACCCGGCGTGCGGAGTGGGCGGTCATCCTCTATTCGCTCGTTTTGCTGCCCGGCGTCTTTCTGCACGAAATAAGCCATTGGCTGACGGCCACTTTTTTGGGCGTGCGCACCGGCTCCTTTTCGCTCATCCCGCGCCGCCAGGCGGATGGCTCCATTGTGTTAGGGTACGTGGAATATTACAAAGGGCGTACCCTGGGGCCGATTCGGGAGAGTGTGATTGGCGGCGCGCCGCTGTTGGCAGGCACGGCCGTTATCCTGCTCATCGGCTTCAAAATCTTTGGCGTCACCGACCTGGCCGCCGCCATCCAAAGCGGGGAAATAGATAACCTATCGGCCACCCTGGGGCAGATTTTTGCCACCAGCGACATCCTCGTCTGGCTCTATCTGCTCTTTGCCATCAGCAATGCGATGATGCCCAGCCCGGCCGACCGCCGCGCCTGGCCCGCCTTCTTGCTGACCATGCTGGCGTTGGTCATCATTCTCGCCATCCTGGGGGTCGGCGACATTGTCATTGCCGGTCTGGCGCAGCCGGCCGCTACCGTGTTTGGCTATCTAGGCATTGCCTTCTCCATGGCCATCGCCGTAGACATCCTCTTTATGCTGCTCATCGCCGCCGTCGAGTGGCTGGTGGGGCGCATTCGCGGCGTGTCTGTCATCTATGGCGCGGAACCGCCGCCGGGCACAGAGAAGATTGTGCTTTGAGAGGTCGGTTAGTCGTTGGTTGGTTGGTTGGTTTATGTCGCGTTTGGCGCGTTATCACCTCCTTGCATTGCTGCTGATTTTGGTCGTCGCCGCCTATTTGCGTGTGCGGGGGCTGGAACACAGCCCTATTCTGGCCGACCAATCCATTTTGCTCAGCATTGCGCTGCGTTGGGTGAACCAGGGGCAGGCCATGCTGCCGCTGGCGGCGAATAAATCGTCCGCAGGCATCATGAACCCGCCGCTGATCGCCTATTTGCTGGCGCTGCCCCTGTTTCTGCGCCAGTCATTAACGGCCGTTCACCTTTTCCAGGCCATCTTGAGCATAACGGCCGTCCTCATCCTCTACCTGTACGCCTGGCGGCTGTTTGGGCAGCGGGTGGCGCTGTTGGCGGCGCTGTTGTTTGCCGTCAACCCCTGGGCGGTGTACTACGGCCGTTTCCTTTGGAACCCCAACCCCATCCCCCTGTTTTCCACCCTGCTGCTGCTGAGCCTGCTCGCCTACTTCTGCGGCGGGCAACAATGGGTACATCTCGCTTTGTCTGGCCTCTGGCTGGCAGCCGTAACGCAGTTACACCTGGGCAGCCTGGTCCTCGCGCCGACGGTGGCGCTGATCTTGCTCCTCTTTTGGCGGCGCTGGTGGCGCGGCTGGCGCTGGCAAACCTTCGCCCCATGGGCGGTGGGGTTGGGGTTGGCGCTGCTGCTCTATACCCCTTATCTGCGGTTCGAGCGCGCCGTCGGCTTCAACGACGTCCGCGCCACCCTCAACGCGCTCATCGGCGGGCCAGGCAGTGACGCCGACGGCCAACCGGCCGACGGCCAACCGGCGGAAACGAACCTGGCGTCGTGGCTGTTGACGCAGGAGTTGAGCAGTGGCAGCCACATTTTTGCCGCCACCGGCCTGCCCCGCGACGCCGTATGGCCTTTGTATGGGCTGTTTGACATGGCGCAAGGGTTGTTGGCGGTGGCGCTGCTCACGGCCGTCATCCTCCCCATCACCCAACGCCGCCGCCATACTTCGCTGTCGTCATTTGCTACCGCCCTAGTCATTTTGGCGCTCTGGATTTTACTGCCGGTGGCGCTCTACCTGCGGCACACGGTCTATCTACAAAATTATTACTTCCTATTTTTATACCCCGCCCCGTTCCTGCTGCTGGCCTTGCTGGCCGACCAACTGATGCAGCAGTTGCCGCATGCGCGCTGGCTCATCGCCGCGCCGCTGCTGCTGCTGGCGCTGTGGCAGGCGCAAATTGGGCACGCGCGGCTGGTGTGGCTGGACGAGGGGCGCATTGAGGTGGAACGGCCGTTAGCCGACATCAACCACGCCATTCACGCCAGCCAGCAGGTCGCCGCGCAGTTCCCCGGCTGCGATTTCATCATTGTGGATGAAGGGGGCACACCGGAATCTTCCAAATTGGGGCTGGTGGAACATTTCGTTTACCCGACGCCCACGCGCCTGGTGGACGTGGGGCGCGGCTACATCATCCCGCAAACGTGCGCCCTCTACCTGACAGCCGGCGCGGACGATCTGGTGACCGGCTGGCTGGAAGCCAACGCCACCTTGCTGCCGCCACAGGTACAAACAGGGGATGAGACCTGGCGGTTTTACCTGGTGGAGAGCAACACAGCGACTGCCCCGCCCGCGCGAGCAATCTGGGAAAACGGGCTGCGGCTGACGGATGTGCAAATCGGTGGTACGGCCGTCGCCGGTGGCAATGTTCATGCCGCCGCACGCCTCACCCTGATCTACACCTGGCAGGTAACGGCGGCGCAGCCCGGCGGCGTCCATTACCACGTCTTCAACCATTTGCTGAACGAACAAGGGGAAATCGTCGCCCAGCACGACGCGCCAACCATCGCCGCCACCTATTGGCAGCCGGGCGACCAACTGGTAATGCAGTTTGATCTACAGATGCCGCCACAGCTTGCCGACGGCCGTTATACCCTCTATCTTGGCCTGTACACCTGGCCCGATTTGCAGCGCATCCCCCTGCAAGATGGCGACGGCGCGTTCCTGGTCACGCATATCAACACACCCTGACGACCGGGTAGGGACGCACGGCGCGGCCAGGCTTTGGTCAGCAGCAGCGATTGACAACAATGTACGATTATGTTAGCTTTTGCAGCATATCCGGCAAAGAATTACGTAACCAGAGGTCAATACGCAACACAGCTCATATAACTATTTCCGATAAGGTCAAATACAACCCATATGCCTGAAATAGAATCCTTAAAAAGCGGCTCATCAGCGCAGCGCGATAGCTTAAACCACCAGGCCGTTGAAGATTACCTCAAAACCATCTACATGTTGGCCGAGATAGAAAGCCCGGTCAGCACGTCGCGCATTGCCGAAGCGCGCGACGTCAAACCCGCCTCCGTCACCAGTATGCTGCGGCGGCTGGCAAAGTTGAACATGGTTCATTATGAAAAGCATTATGGCGTGGCCCTGACGCCGGCCGGTGAAAAAGTGGCGCTGGAGGTCATTCGACACCACCGCCTGTTAGAGCTTTATTTAATGGAGGCGCTGGGGTTTGCCTGGGATGAAGTACACGAACAGGCGGACATTTTGGAGCACGTGATCAGCGAGCAGTTAGAAGAGCGTATTGCGGCTTTCTTGGGTCACCCAACGCTTGACCCACACGGCGATCCCATTCCCGACAAAGATGGCGCCATGGTGACGATGGATACGGTTGTGCTCGCCGACATGGAAGTGGGCGCGCGCGCGCAGGTCGCCCGGATCATAGATGACGCCAACAGTGACATGCTGCGCTACCTGGCGGAATTGGGGTTAACCCCCGGCGTCCAGTTCGAGGTTGTGGAGATCGCCCCCTTTGCCGGCCCCTTTAGCCTGCAAATAGGCGCTGACGTCAAGGTTGTCGGCCGTATGATTGCTCAGACGATCCTGGTTGTTTTGGCGCAAGAGTAAAGTCACGCGATGAGTGAGCATTTATTTGAGCCTTCATCTTCTGAGCAAATCACAGCTACCATGCGCGCCGAGATGCAGCGCAGTGTTGGCCCTGCCGCCAATGACATTATTGGCGAACTCGCCGCCATGTTTGTGAGTGACATTCCGCAACTGATTGAGGAAGCGGCCGTTGCGTTTCATGATCAGCAAATGGTACGCCTCAAAGAAATCGCCCATACCCTGAAAGGAAGCAGCAGCAGTATTGGCATTCGCCGTTTCGCGCAGCTTTGCGCCGAGTTAGAAGAATTGGCCGCTGTAGACAGACCGACAGAAACAGCCATACTCATCGAACACATCCGCGCCGAATTTGACGCGGTGAAGCAGGCGCTCCAACTATTCACGACAAACAACTAATCTCCTACTCTTAATCTCCGCTTTATGCTGTGGCCGGTTTTGCTTGGGCAAGCACAGTGCAAGCTCTGACCGCGCCACTAGTGGAAACGCATATGCTGCACCATCATTTACAGGAACAGTTACAGGCGCTCAAACTCACCCCGCATCACCCTCCTGACGCTCAACAATGGCTGCAATTTTTGCACCAATTAAGCCAGTTGCATACAGAGTTAGAACAACAGCGTCCCTCTACAATTGAACTGAGTCAAGACGCAGATGAACTGGCAGCCCTATATCGGGCGTCGGTACAGCTTTTCCGCGCCAGCAATCTACGCGACTCGGCGCAACAAATTTGCATTAATTTGACGCAAGAATTTGATTTTGCCGATTGTACGGTGCTGCTGCGTGAAGAATTTTTGCCATCGCCACGCTATCTGGACAAGACCCAAACGGCCGTTCCCGGGCAGATCATCCGTATGGCGCAGGCTGGCAAATACCAGCATTCCGTTGCCAGCGCCTTAAAACTAGATGGCCCCGGTCTCATTCCGGCCGCCATTCGCACCGGACAGACGCTGCACGTTCCCGACGTCACCGCCGACCCGCGCTACCTGGTTGGCGACAACCAGACACGCTCCGAACTGGTCGTCCCCCTGCGCGTCGGCAAGCAAATCATCGGCGCGCTCGACTTGCAAAGCCCCATCAAAGACGCCTTTGACGAGCGCGACCGGCGTGTGATCAACGTCTTTGCCGAACATGCCGCCCTGTCGCTGGAAAACGCCCGATTATATGAAGAGCTACGCCATTACACCCAGGAACTTGAACAGCGCATCGCCGATCAGAAACAGTATGAAATAGCCTTACACGAAGCAAAAGAAGCCGCAGAAGCAGCCGCGCGCGCCAAATCGCAATTTCTCACCAATATGAGCCATGAAATTCGCACCCCTCTGAATGCCATTATTGGCATGACAGGGCTGCTGCTCGACACGACGCTCTCCGATGAACAATACGATTTTGTCGAAACGGTGCGCACCAGCAGCGACATCTTGTTGGCCGTCATTAATGACATCCTCGATTTTTCCAAAATTGAGGCGGGCCAATTGAAAATGGAAAACCAACCCTTCAGTTTGCGCGCTTGCATTGAGGATTCATTAGACCTGCTGGCGCCGCGGGCCAAAGAAAAAGGGTTAGACCTGGCCTATATCCTGGCGGAAGAGATTCCAGACACCATTATCGGCGACGTCACCCGGCTGCGGCAAGTGCTGGCTAATCTCATTGACAACGCCGTCAAATTTACGGAAACGGGAGAAGTGGTGGTGACTGGAAACGGCCGTGCTCTGCACCAGGGCCGCTGGGAACTACACCTTACCGTGCGCGATACCGGCATTGGCATTCCCCCAGACCGCATGAACCACCTCTTCCACGCTTTTAGCCAGGTTGACGCCTCAATGACGCGCCAATATGGGGGAACCGGGCTGGGGCTGATTATCAGCAAACATTTTATTGAAATGATGTCGGGCAAAATTTGGGCTGAAAGTGAAATGGGTCAAGGCTCCTATTTTCACTTCACGATCCAGGTAGATACGGCTGCGGCGCCGCTTCATGTGCTGGACGGTCAGGAATTGGCCGAGACACAACCCGCCCCAACGCCATTTTCCACCCGCCTGGGTGAAAAGAACCCTCTGCGCATTCTGGTCGCCGAAGACAATGCCATCAATCAAAAAGTGGCGCTGCGTATTTTAGAACGGCTGGGATACCGCGCCGACGTTGCCGGCAACGGGTTAGAAACCATTGCCGCGTTGCAGCGGCAGCCTTACGATCTCGTTTTAATGGACGTGCAAATGCCGGAAATGGATGGCGTTGCCGCCACCCATCACATTCGCCGCCACTTTCCGCCGGCGCAGCAGCCCTGGATTGTGGCGATGACGGCGCACGCCTTGCCCGGCGACCGGGAAACGTATCTGGCTGGCGGCATGGATGACTATATCAGCAAACCGGTGCGCATTGATGACCTGGTATCTGTCCTTGCCAAATGCCAGCCCATGAACGCTTCCCTGGCCGCAGGCAGTGCGCCGTCCAGGCTCAAGCAAGTGACGGCAACCTGGCCGGTAGATATGCTGCGGTTGCAAGCGATGATTGGAGCAGACGCCGAGCTGCAAATTCAGGAATTGCTCCCTCTTTTTTTCGAGGACACACACAATTTGCTGCAGCGCATGGAAACGGCCGTCGCCAACAACGATGAAACGACATTTTTACAAGCCATTCATGCGTTCAAAGGAAACTGCGCCAGCCTGGCTTTTACCAGTCTGACGCAGCTCAGCCAACGCATCGAAACCATCACCAGGCAATATGGCCTGGACGTAGCCCGCACCGATATGCAGCAGCTCAAAGTTGAGTATGATTACATCCGCGACGTGTTAATGTCGGGCGTCGGGCGTCGGGCGTCGGTGGACGGTTCGGGGATGGGCATGGCGTCACGGGGTCCAGGCACAGCGAAAGCCAACGGTTGAACTGATATGGGTTGGCGCCAAGGAGAGACGATTGGCCGCGCGGATACGGTCTGCTTCATTGTTGTTCGGCCAGGCGCCGCCGCGTACTGCGCGGGTTAACCCCGCTGCCGGCCCAGTCGGGTTCACATCCGGGCTTTGGCTGTAGTAAGATTCATCATACCAATCGGCCGTCCACTCCCACACACTGCCAGCCATGCCGAACACGCCAAATGGGCTGGCCCCGGCGGGCAGCGCGTCCACCGGCTTCAACTCCTCAAAACTCTGGCTTTGGAAAACGGCCCGCGTCTTATCAGGCGGTTCATTACCCCAGGGGTAAATACGGCCGTCATCCCCCCGCGCCGCATACTCCCATTCCGCCTCCGCAGGCAGCCTGCCCCCCACGTAGCGGCAATAAGTGGCCGCGCCATACCAGCTAACATGGTTAATCGGATAATTGGCAAATCCGGTCATCGCTGCAAAAATTGTCGCGCCATCTCCCAAATCTTGCTCAAGCAAATAGCTGGTATATCCTATCCGTTCCCGTGGCAGGACACAATCAACGTCGTCACAGGCGCGGTCGTAACCGCCCCACTCGTTCAAAAAGGCTGCATATTGCGCCACAGAAACTTCATATTTGTCTATATAAAAATGATCGAGCGTTACCTGATGCTGCGGCCTCTCGTCTATCCCGGCGCTGACGTCATCGGGCGCCGACCCCATTAAAAAGGAACCGGTCGGGATGTAAACCATGACCATGCCATCTATCGCGCGCGTCATTTCTGGTGGATATGCGGCAAACGTGGCCGTAGCGGTAACGGTAGCTGTTGGGCTGGCCGTTGGCGTGGTGGTTGGTTCAGGCGTTGGTGTTGGCGTGGCGGTTGGGGTGACAGTCGCGGTGGCCGTCGCCGCAGCAGCCATCGTGGGCACGGCCGTTTCCGTGGGCACGGCCGTTTTTGTCGGTACGGCCGTTTCCCTGAAAACGGCCGTTTCCGTCACCTCTACCACAACGGTGGGCGCAAAAACGGCGGCCGCCGCTTCAACTTGCGCGCGCTGCTGCGATGCAACCACAAAAAGCGCCACAACAATGAGTAAAAAGGGGACAGCCAGCAACAGCCAGGCCAGGCGCGGCCGGCGCCCGCCAACGGCGTCACGCCGCATCAACGCGCGCAATGTCGGCGGCGGCGCATCTATGGCATAGAGTGGCAGCGCGTTGGCCGTTGTCCACTCTCCACCACGCAAACGGAGCCGCCGATAAACCAGCGCCACATCCGCCACCGTCATCTGGCTCAAGCCATATTCAACCTGACGTTCATACAGAGCATGGCACAAAACCTGTAGCTGGTACGGATGGCCGGCCGTCAGTTCATAAATATAATTCGCCACCTCTTGCACAACCATATAGGGCACAGGCTCGCGCACAAGCGCCGCCGCCACCTCTGGGCGAAACGGCAGGAGTTCATAATACTGCGCCTCATTCAGGAAAGCGACTTGTTCTGACAAAACGGCCACCGGCGACGTTTCCAACGCATACAGTGTATACACCTGTGGCAGCCGGCGCAGCACATAATCCAGATCCATTAAGGTGTTCGGGTGTAAGTAACCATCGTCAACCCGATCAATGAAACGGGTGACATTATCCAACAAAAACAGCAGCTTCCGTCCATCGAGTGCGGCCGTTATCGGCTGCAAGACATAGGTTGTCAATGCCGCCGAGGGATCATTCACAAAAACAGGCTGCTCCAGTTTCGGAAAGGACACCCCGGCAAGCTGCAAGGTAGAAACGACCATTTCCGCAAAAGAGCGGTAAAACAAACTCAAACTATCTACGCTCAATTGCAGCAAATCAACGTAAACTGGCGTCACCTTCTCCCCTAACCGACCCCGCGCTATCTGCTGCAGCGCCGATGACTTCCCCATACGCGCTGCCCCATTGATCACCAGCAGTTGGCGCAAAGGAAACGCATCCAGATTCGTATGCACCCAATCAAAAACGGCCGCACGGCCAAAAAACAGACGTTCATCCAGCACCGGCCCATCAATTACGTAAGGATTCATGGTGTCATCATCTCAGCTATCATCACAGCATTCACACCACAAAAGTATAGGGAAGAATCTACATAAGGGCAAAATCTTGGTTGAGACCCTTTGCCAACACATCCCCCTCCAGTCCCACGAAAATGAAGCCAATCGCACTTGCTACATACACACAATACCGGTATCATCCACAACGAACCATAAATATGTACGGAGAAAACCTATGAGTGAAATAGTATCCCCCCCCATCAGCCATGAACTATTAGAAATTCTACGCTGCCCGGTTGCCGTCCAATCCAAAGAATATGGCGACGATCCCGGCCGCCTGGAACTAGCCCACAACTGCTGGCTCGTCTGCGCCGACAGCGGCATGAAATATCCGATCCGCGACGGCATCCCCGTCATGCTGATCGAAGAAGGCAAAAAGTGGCAGAATACGGCCGTAGCGGACCTCCCCGTCCCGCCTCCCCCTGCCTGATTGCTTTGCGCCAACAAATAACGTCCAAAGCGTCATATCCTTGCGGAGAGACCTGGCCATGAAAACGATTTTGCAAATAGAAGACAATTACGCCAACCGCGTACTTGCCGAACGCATTCTAGAAAAGCACAACTATCGTCTCCTACACGCCTCCGACGGTGAAACCGGCGTGAGCATCGCCATTGACGAAAAACCAGATCTCATCCTGGTAGACATGGGCCTGCCAGACATTGACGGCCAAACAGTTGTCACCCTGATGCGCCAAATCCCAGACCTGCAAGACACCCCCATCGTCGCCATCACAGCCTGGCCGCGTGACAAAGCTGAAGAAATGGCGCAGCGCTATGGTTGTGATGGATGTATTGTCAAACCCATTGACGTGCGCCAATTCCCTGACCAAATCGCTTATTTTCTCACCATACGCAAACAGACGTAAGCCGACTATACTGGTTGTAGTCGGTTGGCTTCGGCTTTGCCAAGTACAAGTCTGACCGCACCAAACACATCAATTTGCGCCCCGCCAGTATCTATTGATATCTACACGCTTCTCATGGAACTTCTATCTGCCGACCACTACACCTTTGAACAGCTTACAGAAGCCTACAATCAAACGCGCGTAGACTATCTCGTCCCTATGCCCATGAATGTCGCGCGCCTGCGTGAATATACTCACGTCTACGATGTGCAGTTGCCACACTCATTCGTCGCCCAACGCGACCAGGACATACTGGGGCTGGGTATGCTCGGCGTCCGTGAGAATCGCAGTTGGATCACCCGCTTAGGCGTCTTGCCCTCTGGTCGTCGTCAAGGAATAGGGCAAATCATCATGGACAACCTGATCGGCGGCTCCGAAGCATTAGGCATCCCCACCATCTGGCTAGAGGTCATCAAAGGCAACAAACCAGCGCATACCCTCTTCCAAAAATGCGGCTTCGTCGAAACACGGGAACTCCTGGTCGCCCGCCGGCCGCCCAATCCCAACACCCCCATAGACGTCGGCAACAAAGTTAAGCGCGTCACCTTCCTCGACCACGAAGACGCCATCATCTTGCTCTCTCATCGCCAGGAGCGCCCGAATTGGCTCAATGAAACAGAAAGTATGCAAAACGTGCGCAACCTCTCGGCGCTGCTGGTTGAACTCAACGATGGCGGCCGCGGCTGGGTCACTTACCACGCCGGTCTGCTGCAATTAACGCGCATTGTCGTCGAAGTCACCGTCGGCGATCCGGCCGGCGTGGCCGCCACCGTGCTCAAAGTGATGCACCAACGCCACAAACGGCAAGATGCCATTGCCGAAAACATCCCGGCCACCGATCCCAAATGGATCGGGTTTGAAGAAGCCGGCTATTTTGATTCCTTCCGTCGCATTGAAATGATCCGCGCCTGAACAAGGTGTTGGGCGGCACAAGCCGCAAGAGGCAGAGGTACATTTGGGAGAGAACCATATGGCATGCCCTATTTGCTCATGGTCACCTGACAACCCAGACTACTTGCTGTTGCATGAGACAAGATATTGGCGAGTTGTGTTGGCGCCAAACCAGTGTCTTGTTGGGAGATGTGTACTTCACCTGAAAAGACACTGTGGTGATGTGGCTGATACGACGCCTGATGAGATACTTGAGTGGTTAACTGTTGTGAAGACCTTGGAAAGCGCGTTGCGGAAAGCATTTGATGCCACAATGTTTAACTGGTCCTGCTATATGAATCATTCGTATCGTGAAGATCCGCCGGAGCCGCACATTCATTGGTGGGCTGTTCCACGATACAATCACCCAGTACAAACCGATGATTGGGCATTCGAAGACCCGCATTTTGCTAATCCTTACGACCATTACCGTTGGGTCAAAGTTCCGGCGGAAATTCAACATAAAATAGCAGTGGAAATCCGCCAAGCGATAGCGGGTGTTGAGCGCAGTGGACAAGCGTTTGGAATTAGCCGATAACTATGGTTGATGTTACATACAGACAGAGAAAATACAAATCCAAAACTTATGGCCGAACAACCACTTTCCCCTGCACATGTCGCCGCTGCTAGGCAACGGCTGGCAGGTGTTGTGAACCGCACTCCCGTTCTCACCTCCCGCACCTTAAACGCCCTGACCGGCTGCGAAATTTTCCTGAAATGTGAAAATTTTCAGCGCGTCGGCGCGTTTAAATTTCGCGGCGCTTACAATGCCATCAGCCAGTTGACCCCCGCGCAAAAAGCGGCCGGGGTCATCACCCATTCCAGCGGCAACCACGCGCAAGGGCTGGCGCTGGCGGCCAAATTAGCGGGCATACGCGCCGTCGTCGTCATGCCCGCCGATGCGCCGGCTAACAAACGCGCCGCCACTGCCGCTTACGGCGCGGAAATCGTCACCTGTGCCGCCATTGACCGCGAGCGCGTCACCGCTGACCTCGGCGCCACACATGGGTATACGCTCATCCACCCCTACGACAATGACCAGATCATTGCCGGGCAAGGCACGGCCGCCTGGGAACTATTCGACGAAGTAGGCCATCTGGACCTGCTCTTTGCCCCGGTTGGCGGTGGCGGGTTGATCAGCGGTACGGCGCTGGCTGCGGCTGCCTGCGCCCCCCAATGCCGCGTCGTCGGCGTTGAACCAGAAATCGCCGCCGACGCCAACCAATCGTGGCGCAGCAATGCCATTGTCACCCTCGACCACGTCCCCAACACCATCGCCGATGGGCTGCGCACCCGCTTCATCGGTCAGCGCAACCTGGCAGTGATGCGCCAATATGTGGCCGACATGACGGCCGTCAGCGAAGCCGCCATCATGGAAACGCTGCAATTTGTCTGGTCGCGCCTGAAAATCGTCATCGAACCCAGTTCGGCCGTCGCCCTGGCGCCCCTGTTAACCGGGACCTACGCCGCCGCCGGGCAGCGCGTTGGCGTTATCCTCAGCGGCGGCAATGTCAACGTGGGCGACTGCGGCTTCTTCCACCAACCAGCCGCGCCGCCCACCAAACGGCGTCCAGCAGCCGCCGCGCCGCCCGCGCCAACCCGCCGCCCCCGCGTCCTGGTCTGCGACGCCGTGGACGAAGCGGGGTTGGAGATTTTGCGCGCCGCCGCCGACCTGGATATCGAGCCAGACATCAGCCAGGAGGCGCTCATCAGCCGCATCAGCGATTATCAGGCGGTTGTCATTGACCGCACTCGCCGCCTTAGCGGGGAAATGATCGAGTATGGCTTCAATTTACGCGCCATCGGCCTGATCAGCTCCCATTTGGGGCATGTAGACGTTTCCACCGCCCGCGACCTGGGCATTCAGATTGTGAATGCGCCGGGCAGCAGCGCCGTCGCTATAGCGGAAAACACGATGGCGCGGCTGCTGATGCTGGCCTATCAATTTGCCGACGGCCGTCTGGCGGGCAAAACGTTGGGTATCATCGGCTTTGGCGAGGTGGGGCGCGAGGTAGCGCGACGGGCGCGCGCTTTTGACGTGCGCGTCATTGTCAACCAGCCGCGCATGACCCCCGAACTGGCGGTGTCGGCCGGCGTCGAAGGCGCCGACCTGCACGACCTGCTGCGCGCGGCGGATTTTGTCAGTCTGCACGTGCCGTTTAAGCAGGAAACGCACACCATCCTCGGCGCGGGCGAGATGGCGCTGCTGAAGCCCACCGCCTGCCTCATTCACACCGGTCATACTGACCTGGTGGACGACGCCGCCTTGCTCGACGCATTGGAACAGGGCCGGCTGCGCGCGGCCGTCTTGCCCGCCCTGCCGCCACAAATCCACCCCAATGCCATGCCCCCGGCCACCGTCAACCTGCGGCAGCACGCCAAAGTGATCGTCTCCCCGCACGTCAGCGCCATTTTGAGCAACCGGCAGCGGGATGCGGCCGTTTACGTGGCGCAAAAGTTGGTTGAGGTGTTGAACACGCAGGAGGCAAAAGAATCGTTGTCGCTGGAACTGGCGCCAATCGAGCAGGTTATCCCGCACGAGCAAATAGATGAAAAGCGCGTCGCCCGCCTCATGGAACGGCTGCAAGACGACGGCCGTCTGGTGAACCCCCCGGTGACGACGTATTGGGACGGCCGTTACATTGTCCTCGATGGCGCCACCCGCGCCACCGCCTTCAAACGCCTCGGCTACCCTTACCTGATCGTGCAGGTGGCCCGCGCCGAACAGCAAGCGTTTGAGCTGCACACCTGGTATCACGCCATCTCCAGCCCACAGCCCTTCGCCGCCCTAAGGCAGCAGCTTGCCGCCATTGCCGGGCTAAGCCTGCATCCCCTGGACGCCCACGACATGCAAAACGCGCTGCAATGGCCCGATACGCTCTGTTACTTCCTGGATCGGGATGGGCATGCCACCCTGGTCCGCGTCGCCGCCACCGCCGACCGCCTGGCGGTGATGAATGACATGGTGAATTTGTACACAGATTGGGGACAGGTGGAGCGCACGCTGTTGACCGACCTGGCACGGCTGCTGGCGCAATTCCCGGAGATGACGGCCGTCGCCATTTTCCCGGAATTCACGCCGACGGCCGTTTTCAATGCCGCCAGCGCCGGCGCCCTGTTACCAGCCGGACTCACTCGCTTCGTCATTCCTGGCCGCATTTTACGCCTCAACGCCGACCTACAACGGCTCAAACTGGATGAACCGCTCTCCGCCAAACGCGCCTGGTTTAACAAATTCCTGGAAGAAAAATTGGCCCGCAGCCGCCTGCGTTATTATCAGGAGCCGGTCATTTTGTTGGATGAGTAAAACGTCGAAAAACGCTAGAACCGGGGAATTTATTACAAAGAAACAAAGGGACAAAGGGACAAAGAGATTCTTTGTAGCTTTGTTTCTTTGTAACTTTGTAATAAGTTCTTATAATTTCTCCTCCCGCAGCAACACCATCAACGTAATATCATCAAACTGCGGCGCATCGCCGACAAATTCGTAAATCGCCGAGACCACCTTGTCTTCAATGATGTCGGCAGAACGGTGCATGTGCGCGCGCACCACTTGCAGCAGCCGCTCCTCGCCAAAAAAGTCCTGCTCTTCATCTTGCGCCTCGGTCACGCCATCCGTATACATCACCAGCACGTCGCCCGGGGCCATCATGACCTGGCTGCGCCCCCATTCGACTGTTTCCATAATGCCCAACGGGATGGCCGTGCGTGTCAGGGGACAGGCTGCACGGCCGTTTTGCGCTTGCAGCAAGAAAGGAGGATTATGCCCGGCATTGCAATACACCATCATTCCCGTTTCCGGGTCTAGCTCCGCATAAAATACGGTGACAAACAAATCATTCATCGTTTCCGCCAGAATCCGCCGGTTCACCGCCGCCAACACCTGGTCTGGTTCCCGCACATACGCATCGGCATAGGTACGAATCAGCGTGCGGCTGAGCGCCATGTACAGCGCCGGCCCAATCCCTTTGTCGGCCACGTCGGCCACCAGCAGCGCGATACGGCCGTCGCGCAGCGGGATGATGTCATAAAAATCGCCCGACGTTTCCCGCGCCGGTTCTAGCGTCACCGCCAACTGCCACCCGGCCACCTCCGGCAGCGATTGCGGCAAAAAGCTCGCCTGAATTTTCCCGGCCACCACCAATTCCTGCGTCATCTTCTGGTAAGCCAACGCCTGCGCATACAACTCCGCCTGGTATGCCTGTGCGTACAATTCCGCCTGGTAAGCCTCGGCCTGCGCCGCCAGCGCCATCTCGTACTGCCCTTTCTGATACTGCACGGCGGCAATCAACGCCGCCAACGAACGCAGCGCGGGCAAAAAGTCCAGCACATTGCCATCGTGCGCGTGCGGCAAAGCGCACACCCCACCAATCGGCTCATGGTCGGGGTTATGCAAAATGGGGACCAACAGCCCATCCCGCTTCTCCTGGTCATCGAACTGGCGCAGCAGCAGGTACGGTTCACAGGAATCGGCCAACTGCTGCCACACCGCTTCCGCCAACACAGGTTGTAAAGCGGGCGTCGCCCCTACTTCCGGGGACGATCCCGGTTGATCAGAACGATAGATAGTCTCCGCCGGGAACAGGCGCGCCTCGACCCAGACAAAGGGCAGCAGTCGAGGCAAATGATCCTGCAGCAGTTCGGTCAGATTCAATTCCGGCGTCGGCTGCTTGAGCACAATTTGGGCAATCGTCTCTAACGTCACCAATTCCCGCTCGCGCCGCTGATGTGCCAGCGCCACCCGCACCAGGCGGTGCGTCAGGAAGCTAAACAGGTAAATGCCGGCAAAGAGAAACAGATAGGCCCACAACCCGGCGGCCGCATACAAACCGGCGGCCAACACGCCAAAGGGTTCGGGCAGCAGATAAAAGATGATCACGGCGAGCCAAAAGCGGTAAAAGGTGCGCAGTTGGTCCACGAACGACGGCCGTTGCGCGGCCGTGATAAACACCAACAGCATGGGCGCCATGACCAGCATAAACAGGCCACTCTTCAACAGCGTCGCCCACAGCGCCGGCCCCATCGCCTCCGGGCTGAGGGCAGGCAACGGGATGCTGCCCCCTAAACGGCCGTACAGCCACAACGCCGGCAGCATAGACAATGTTTCTCGCGCCACATCCACCGCAAACCTGCGCACCCGATCCCAGCGTTGAATATGGGCGACAAATGGGGTCGAAGACGGCCGTCTACGCCGAAAAAGCACGTCAACCAGGGCGCTCGCCACGTCCAGCCACAGTGCCCCCGCCCCCAACAACAGCGCCGCCGACCACGTCACCATCCGCGCCTGCGTCCCATGCACGCGCACTGAATCATCTTCCAGCACGGTGGAAAAGTTAAAGTAGCGCAGCAGCCCATGCAGGATCAATAACAACAGCAGCAGCGGCCATTGCGCAGCCAGCACAGCCCAATCTGTCACCAACAACAGCCAGACCAATCCGGCCATAGCCAGCGGCAGGCCATACAGCGCCCCCAACACGCTCCCCAACGCCGCCGACTGTATTTCCGGCGTCGCATAAGGCAGGTCAGGCAAAAATCGTCGCGCTATGACGGTCAATCGCTGTCGCATGAAAGTTATTATACTCTAACTGGGGGGATATATGGCGCTATCTTGGGGGGACGACAACGGATGAAAGAAATAACCTGATGCCCAACACGCCGGCGCGGCCTGGCTGCAAGCGGTGCTGCGCCGTAACCAGACGTATATAGAGGCGCTCGACATGGGCAGGGTTCAGAAAGAATGAACCACGCCCATTTTTGCTGTAAACCAGGTCAATTCGTTGCCGCGTTTTCTGACGCTGATTCCCTGCATCCCGAAAAACAGAAAGAGGTGCGCCATGCGCCTCCCATTTCCCATCTCGCGGTCCGCCCCAACCCCATCGCAGGGCATCACGCTTCACGCCTTACGTCTCACGCCCCACCACATTCGCCGCCACCATCACCGGCTCCCACACCGGCGCAAACGACGGCGCGTAGCTCAGGTCAAGCTGCGCCAGGTCCGCCACCGTCCAACCGGCGTGCAAGGCGGCGGCGACCACATCAATGCGCTTGGCGACGCCATCGGCGCCCACCATTTGCGCCCCCAACACGCGCTGCGACCCTTGTTCATAGACCAGCTTGACGTGGATGGGCGCGTGGCCCGGCATGTAGTGCGCCCGCGACTCAGCCTGAATGACGGCGCTGGCAGCATCGTACCCCAGGGCGCGCGCCTGCTTCTCGCTGAGGCCGGTGTGGGCGATGGTCAGGTCGAATGCTTTGACAACGGCAGTGCCCACCACCCCG
>JACSRF010000480.1 GCA_014879875.1 Anaerolinea sp. | reverse complement strand
TCAAGATTGGTTCAATCTTCGGAGATTGAACCAATCTAAATGGGCAAATTATTTAATTCTCGTTCCTTACCAGAGATAGCACCGACTGTCAAAATCTACCCACGTGAGTAAAGAAGATGAATACAATCTTGATTGCGCTGGCCGGCAACCCGAACGCTGGCAAGAGCACGATCTTCAACGCGCTTACCGGCGAGAACCAGCACGTTGGCAACTGGCCGGGGAAGACAATCGCCAAAAAAGAGGGTACCTGGCAGCTAAACGGCCGTACCATAACCCTCGTTGATTTACCAGGAACCTACAGCCTGGCGGCCCATTCCCCAGAAGAAGTGATAGCCCGCGATTTTATTTTGCAGGAACGGCCGTCACTCGTCATCACCGTCTTAGACGCCGCCAATCTGGAACGCAACCTGTACCTCACCGTGCAAGTCTTAGAACTGGGCGTGCCGGTTGTGGTCGTGCTCAACATGGCGGACATTGCCACCGAACGGGGCATGACCATTGACGTTGACCGCCTCAGCCAACGGTTGCACGCGCCTGTGGTGCGCATGGTTGCCAGCCGCGGCGAAGGGTTTGACCGGCTGCAAGAGATTATTCAAGGAATGATCCGATGACAACATACACCGACACACTTCAGGCGGCGGCGCAGGTAGTAGATTACGGCCGTACACTTGAAAAAGAAATTCGTGACCTTGAGGTGGAAATCGCCCGCTATCCAGAGATCAAACAGCAGTTTAACGGCCGTTGGTTGGCCGTCAAATTACTAGAACAAGACACCGACATGCAGGCCAGGCTGCTGCTCGCCAGCGGTGGCCCGGCGCTGCTCACCAAAGCGCAATTAAGCTATGCGCGCCTGGAAGACGAGTATGGCGAAGAGATTGACGTACTCATCGCCGACCGCCGCTATCAATTTATTCACGACCTGGTCGGCGAAGTCGTGCAAAAAAAGAGCAGCGACCTCACCCTCACCGATAAAATTGATCGCCTGGTAACGCATCGTATTCTCGGCATTCCCATCTTTTTGGTCGTCATGTGGACCGTTTTCAAAATCACGGCCGACGTCTCCGCCCCTTACCTGGATTGGGTGGATGGCGTCATTGGCGGCCCGATCACCAATTGGGCCGCGGCTGTGCTCGCTGTTCTGGGGCTTGCCGGAACCTGGTTCGAGAGCCTGATTCTCGATGGCGTCATTGCCGGGGTGGGGGGCGTACTCGTCTTCGTGCCTGTGCTCATGTCATTGTATGTCACCCTGGCAATTTTGGAAGATACCGGCTACATGGCGCGCGCCGCCTTTGTCATGGATGGCTTGATGAGCAGAATTGGCCTGCAAGGGAAAAGCTTTTTGCCGATGATGGTCGGCTTTGGCTGCACCGTGCCCGCCATTTACGCCACGCGCACGCTGGAAAACGAAAAAGACCGCATCCTCACCGGGCTGCTGGTTCCATTTATGAGCTGTGGGGCGCGGCTGCCGGTGTATGTGTTGTTTGCGGCCGTTTTCTTTGCGCAGTACGCCGGGTTAGTCGTGTTCAGCATGTATCTGCTGGGCATTGTCACCGCGATTTTGCTTGGGCTTATTTTGCGCCACACCCTGTTCAGGGGGAAAGAGCAAACCGCTTTGCTCATGGAGCTGCCCCCGTATCGCCGCCCCAATCTCAAAACAATCTGGGTACACACCTGGGAGCGCACCAGTTCCTTCATCAAAAATGCGTGGACGTTGATTCTCATCACCAGCATCATTCTCTGGCTGCTGATGGCGATCCCCGTAGGCGCAGATGCCGGTTCTTTTGCCGACACCGACGTCAACCACAGCCTGTTTGCTACCGTTGCCGGGGCCATAAGCCCGGCGCTCCGGCCCTTGGGATTTGGTAATTGGGAGGCGAGCGGCGCGCTGATTAGCGGCTTTGTTGCTAAAGAGGTTGTGGTCAGCACGATTGCGCAAACGTATGGCCTGAGTGAAGATGACACGGAGACGGCCGTCGCGCCCACCACATTTCTCCAGGATTTAGGCGCCATTGGCGTCGGTTTTGTGCAGGCCACGGCTGATACACTGAAAGCGCTCCCCCTGATTGTGGGCATTGACTTATCCGGTGACGCTGACGAAGCTGTGCCCAGCGACCTGCGTCAGGTGATCTACGCCAAGTTTGAGCAGTCAAGTGGCGGGCACGGCGCATTGGCCGGGTTAGCCTTCATGGTTTTTGTGCTTATCTACACCCCTTGCATGGTCGCCGTAGCCGCTGAACGGCAGGAATTAGGCAGCAAGTGGATGTGGCGCAGTGTGATTGGGCAGTTGGTGTTGGCCTGGCTCATGGCGTTGGCTGTTTTTCAAGGTGGTTTGTTGTTAGGGATAGGGTGAGCAGATGTTGAAACAGGTGTTACAAGCGATTGAAACGGCCGTCGGCCCCGTCAACATGGCCGAGCTAAGCCGGCAGCTAGGCATTGAGCGCACGGCGTTGGATGGTATGATCGCCTATTGGGTGCGCAAAGGGCGCTTGCAAGATGATCAGGCCGCCGAGATGACCTGCGCGCCAGCGGCCGCCCATTGTGGCCCCACCTGCACCGGCGCGACGACCTGCGCGTTTGTGGCGAAAATGCCCAAATCCTATTCCGTGCCACGCGAATGAGCCACGACAAGAGCTTTCAAGGGGCATAAATGCCTTCAGGATTAAGGTGACAGGCTTTCTGGTTCATATAGAAACGGCCGTCCCCCCTCTTAATGACGACTGTACACAATCAGTAGTGGTACCGACAAGCAATAATGGTCAGATAGTCATCATCCACGGCGTAAATAAGGCGATTGCTTTCATCAATACGCCGCGACCAAAACCCAGCTAAAGTCTCACGCAAAGGTTCTGGCTTGCCAATCCCATGAAATGGGTCACGTTTTGTCTCAGTTATCAGGCGGTTAATGCGTTTTAGCGTTTTCTTATCCTGTGATTGCCAATAGACATAATCTGACCATGCTTTATCCGTCCAGGCCAGCTTTCTATTCATCCAACAATTCCCTTTCCCTCACTTCCCCACCTCTAAATTGCTCAATGGAACGAGCCAGGTGAGCCGCGTTGGCCGGCGATTGGAGCAAATAAACTGTTTCCAGCAAACTGTTGAACGAATCCAAAGACATCACGACTGTATCTTGAGCATCGCGTCGTGTGATGACTGTATAATCAGCATCATCAACAACCCGATCCAAAATACGCTTCAAGTTGTTTCTTGCTTCCGTAAAGGTGACAACTTCCATGACATCCTCTCCTAAATGGTAACTGTTCACCCCCCTGTCGGTTGAGCCTGTCGAAACCGGTCCTCCTTCGACATGCTCAGGGGGCGGGGGTGAATGAGTACCCTAAATATCGTATGCCTCAATTATAATTAGGCGGTTGATTATGTACAATATGTTGTGCATATTGACAACTCAGGATGATTGAAACCAATCTATGGAGGACGCGGGGAGGAACGGCCGTGCCCCGCCCTCCTCATCGGTGTTCGCCGCGAACGCTCACCGCTTCAGCGCTTATAAAATGGCCGACTGCATCGCCGTTTTAGAGGCGGGCAACATTGTAGAACACGGCTCCCACGAGGAACTTCTGACACGAGGCGCGCAGTACGCCCGGCCCTACACCATGCAGGCGGAAAAGTACCGGTAAAGGAAAAGGGGGGAATAATGGAGGGGAAACGGCCGTGCCGCGTCTAATGCTATAATACGTGACGAGTGACGAGTGACGAGTGATTGGTTGGTCACGCATCACTCGTCACGCATCAATCCATGAAACCGTTAACCGCCCTCCTCTCCCTTTTCAGCCTGGCCGCCCGCCGCCTGTGGCGGCAGCGGCTGCTGACGGCCTGCCTGCTGGCCGGGCTGATCGCCGCTGTCGGGCTGCTCTCCGGCATCCCCCTGTACGCCGACGCCGTGCAAAACCGGCTGCTGCAAGGCGAACTCACCGAAGCCGGAACCTACCGTCCGCCCTTTGCCTTCCTCTGGCGCTACATCGGCGCCTGGAACGGCGACATCACCTGGGAAGCGTACCAGCCCATCAACAGCTACCTGACGGAACAGGCCCCCGGCATCATCAACCTGCCCGTAGATAATCAAATCCGGCACGTCGCCACCGCCAAACTGCGCCTCTTCCCCGGCACCGACGCCAGCTTTAACCAGAACGAACCGCTGCTGTGGGCCAACCTGGGCTTTATTACCAACCTGGCCGGGCAAATTGAGCTGGTGGAAGGGGCTTATCCGGCCGAAACAGCTTCCTCGGCCAACATCGAGGTCATCGTCAGCCGCAGCACGGCCGATCAGCTAGGCTTGCAGGTGGGCGAGGCATACACGCTGTTTGGGGCCAGCGACAACAGCCGCCTGCCCCTGCAAATTGTGGGCGTCTGGCAGCCGCGCGACCGCACGGACCCATTCTGGTTTTACCAGCCGGACGCCTTCGCCGAGATGCTGTTTACCAGCGAGGGCCAGTTTGTCCAGCAGGTGGCTCCCGTTTTGGCTGATGCGGTGAGCACGGCCGTGTGGTATCAACTGTACGACGGCGGCCGCATCCGCCCCGCCACCGTCAACCGCTTCCTGGAAAACGTGGCCATCGTGGAGGCGCGGGCGACGGCGCTGCGCAGCGGCACGACGCTGGATGTGTCCCCGGTGCGCGCCCTGCAAAATTACGGCCGGGCCAACAACCTGCTCACCCTCACCTTGACCATTTTTGCCATCCCCCTCATCGGCATCATCCTGTACTTCATCAGCCTGATGGCCAACATGGTGGTGGCGCGGGGGCCAGCGAGATCGCCGTCTGGCGCAGCCGGGGGCCACCCGCCGCCAGGTGGTGGGCGTCTACCTGCTGGAAGGGCTGCTGGTGGGCGGCCTGGGGCTGGCGGTTGGCCTCTGGGTGGGCACACACATCGCCCGGCTGATGGGGCGCACCCGCACCTTCCTCGACCCGGCGATTCTGGCTGCCCCTTCCCCTTCGGCAGGCTCAGGGTTCGGGGCAGGCTCAGGGCTGGTGGCAGGGGAATTGACGCCGGTTTTGTCGCCGACGGCCGTCATCTATGCCCTCATGGGTGTGGGATTGGCGCTGCTGGCGCTGCTGCTGCCCGCCTATCTCACCAGCGCCTACACCATCGTCACCATGCGCTGGCGGCAGGCGCGGGCGCTGTTGGCCCCCCTCTGGCAGCGCGCCTACCTGGACGTGCTGCTGCTGCTGCCGGTCTTGTACGGCTGGTACCAACTCCGCCAGCAAGGGAACATCACGCTGGGCAGCGGCGGGCGTGATCCGTTTGCCAACCCCCTGCTCTTTCTGGTACCCATCCTGTTCTGTTTTGCGCTGGCGCTGCTGGCGCTGCGCTTCTTCCCCTGGCTGATGAACGGCCTGGCCTGGCTGGCGGAAAAGCTGCCGGGCACTACGCTGCTGCTGACGCTGCGCCAATTGGCCCGCGCCGCCGCCCAATACACCGGCCCACTGCTGCTGCTCACCCTCACCCTCAGCCTGGCCAGCTTCACCGCCTCCATGGCCGTCACTTTTGACGCTCATCTGGCGTCCCAGATTTATTACCAGGTCGGCGCTGACCTGAATCTGGCGGAGTTGGGTGAAAATACGGAACAAACGGGCCAGTCGCCCGGTGGACTGGGGCAACCGGCCGCCCCCACAGCAGCGAATGAAAACGAACCACGTTGGCTGTTCCTGCCCGTCAGCGACCATCTGCTGGTAGAGGGGGTGCAGGCGGCGGCGCGGGTGGGTGAGTACACGGCCGTCGCCAGCATCGGCGGGCGGCAGCAGTCCGGGCGCATCCTGGGCATAGACCGGATTGATTTTGCCCCGGTCGCCTTTTACCGCCCAGACTTTGCCGGTAATGAATCGTTGGGCGGGCTGATGAACCGGCTGGCGGTGCAGCCCGATCATCTGCTGGTCAGCCGGGAGTTCCTGGCGCGTAACAGCTTGCAAGTGGGCGATCCGCTGCGCCTGACCATCGGCGCGGCCGGCGAATTTGCCGATGCCCCGTTCACCATCGCCGGCCCGCTGGACCTGTTCCCCACCCAATATCCACAAGATGGCCCCTTTTTTGTGGCGAATCTGGATTATCTGCACCAGGCGTTGGGTGGGGCGTTTCCTTATAATGTGTGGCTGCAAACGGACACGGCCGTGACCACCGGCCAGATCATAGACGGGGTGCGCCAGTTGGGGTTTACCGTCGTCACCGCCCAGGATGCCCGCGCCCGCATCCTGCAAGAGCAGACGCGCCCGGAGCGGCAGGGGCTGTTTGGCCTGCTGTCGGTCGGTTTTCTGGCAGCGGCCGTGCTGACGGTGTTGGGTTTTCTGGTGTATGCCGTCGTCTCTTTCCACCAGCGCGCCATCCAACTAGGGATGCTGCGCGCCATTGGCTTCTCGGTGGGGCAAATGGCCGCTTATCTGGCCGGTGAGCAGGCGCTGCTGATTGCCGCCGGGGTGGGGCTGGGCACGGGTTTAGGCGTGTGGGCCAGCCGTCTGTTTATTCCGTTTTTACAGATAGGTGTGGGGAAAACGGCCGTGACGCCCCCCTTTGTCGTGCAGATCGCCTGGGAACAGTTGGCCGTCATCTACGTCCTCTTCGCCGCCATGTTCATCCTGGCCACCCTCATCCTCATCGCCCTCGCCGCCCGCATGCGCGTCTTTGAAGCCGTCAAACTCGGCGAGGCGGTATAGAATGGGGCGTGACGAGTGATGCGTGATACGTGACGAGTGATGCGTGATGCGTGACCAACCAATCACTCGTCACTCGTCACTCGTCACGAACAAAGTGTGATATCTGTCTCTTATACACATCT
>JACSRF010000652.1 GCA_014879875.1 Anaerolinea sp. | reverse complement strand
CGACAATGTTGTTTTGATGGATTTTTTCGCGGAATAGAACCCGTCAAAACTTGTCGGTTGAACTACTAGAAGAAGCAGACCTAATCCCAACACATAAACCGCCACAGCTTTCCGGGGAAAGTTGCCCGCCAGTTTCGCCGGTAAAGCAGCAAAATCCATCTGCGTCAGCATCAGGCACAAACTGAACACCCCGATAGAGAAAAGTGCGGTCCAAACCAGGAACAGGGCATTGAAAGCATTGCCTATCACACCGATCAGGTAAATGTAGGCCAGATAGGTAAAGAGCGCCGCAAGCAGCAATTCCCCGCTTAATTTGCTCCGGCGATACAGCCATAATCCGGCGATGAACAAGGGCAAAACAACCGCCAGGTTGGCCCAATCGAAACTGCGAAAGGCGATGGCTTTATAAGTGTTGTCGAATTGATAAGGCCCATCGCCACCGTAGATTTCGACTTGTTCGCCGCGTGGAGTGGTGAAAAGGTAGGGAGCGCCGCCATCGTCCAACAGGATGGCGGTCAAAGAGGAGGCAAGGAGTAAAATCATTGCCAGGATAGATAGGATGGTAAGGGCAGTGCGTTTATCTTTATAACCGTGTTCTAAACCGGTAATCCCGGCTACAACGCCCAACCAGGCGATAACTATTTTAGTCGCTTTTCGCATCATTTACTCCTTTGCATATTTCCACAAAACCCAGGCTACCAGCAAATGCCAGAGCATCCAGAACAACCCGGCAGCGGCCAGGAGCAGGTAGACCGGCGCGACAGGCGTCAGGGGAAAAACCAGGCAATAGGCCAGGTCGCAGCCGCTGGCCAGCAGACCGAGAACGGCCGTCGCGCGGTGGGTGGGCAACAGCGCAAGCGAAAACAGCAGCCCCGCCAGGGCGACCAACAGCAAACTGACCAGCGTACCCGTGCCGGGGCTGGTCGCCAGGACGGCTTGACCGGCGGCCAGCAGGTCGGCTCTTTGCGCTGCGGATGTTGCCACGGTATAACGCTGGCTGAGCGAGAGCATGGTCAACGAAATGTTCGCGGCAAGGTTGAGCGTGACGCCCACCAACCCGCTGGCGAGGGCGATTGCCGCAGCGTTCCTGTTCACCTGCCAGAGCGCCGCGCCCAACGCCAGGAATATCACCCCGACCAGGAGGTAATTGACCAGGTCGAAAACGGCCAGCAGGGACAACCCAACGAAGGGATTGGCCTGCAAGAGCGTATACCAGTCCGCCGCTGTGGTCGGAATGGCCTCCACGCCGGTAAAGAGCGACACTTCCGCGCCGATATTGCGACGAAATAGCAAGGCGGCGATCAGGGCGGCAATCGCGCCAGTCCGGTAGAGTGGTTTCCAGGTTGCATCTTGGTTCATTTCAAATCCTGTGTTCTGCTGTGCAAGAGTTTTTTCCAGCGCCGTTTTCTTTACTCTTGATCAGGTTGGCGTCCCGGTCTATGCTGGCAAGCGTGATGCGGTGTTCTCCGGCTGGCAAAAAACCGAACAGGGACAGCCGCAAGGCATAGGCACTATACCTTCGCCTTGCGCTATCCTTCTTTGTCGAAAAAGTCTATGACAACTTCGCGTAGTTCTTCTTCGCCATTGGTGATGTTGGAGAGAATGCTAACAGTGATTTTCTGATTGACCAGGTAACGAGAATCAAAGCCCACGCCTGCATCCCCACCGACGATGGCAAACAGGCTTTCGTCAAGCCGTTTGTAAAGCCCGCAGCCATAACCGGTTTTTTCGTCAAAACGCGCATGAGTCTGCAAGAAAACGGCGGTTAATTCAAGTGAGAGAATACGATGGGAGAAAAGATGTTGCCAGAAGGAGCGCAGGTCTGCGGCAGTGGTAAACAAGCCGCCATCGCCGCCACCCCGAAGCGGCAGGTTGTAAATATTGGTTGTCTTGCGGTCTTCGAGATACCCCAGGGCAGTGTTGGCGGGCAGGTTGTTCAGTGCGTAAAAGCCGGTCTGGGGCATGTGGGCAACCTGGAAGACCTGTTCTTGCATAAAATCGCGCAAGAGTTGGCCGGTGATTTTTTCAATCAGCAGGCCCAGGAAGACATAACCGCCGTTTGAATAGGAAAACCGCTCGCCCGGTTGAAATTTCGCGGCCTGCCCCTGGAATAAAGGCCAATAGTTTGAGGGAGTTTCCAGGTGATACCAGGGTATCGAGACAAAAAAATGGTCAAAATCTTGCTCAGTTTCTTCGTCGTAGTAATCGTAAATGCCGGAGGTGTGCGTCAATAAATGCTGGATAGTGGCGTGTGGGTTGATAAAACCGACATAATCGGGGGAAAGTTCGCCAACCTGGGTATCTAATGCGAGCAAACCCTGGTCAATCAGCCGACCAATCCCCAGGGCGGTGAAAAATTTTGTCCCGGAGGCAATGCCAAAACGCGTTCCCGGCAAATTGGGATGCTGGTTTTGAATATCACGATAGCCAAAGGCCTGTTCATAGAGCGGCGCGTCCGCTTGATGAATAGAAATGGCGCCAGAAAAATTGGTTTCACGGACGACTTGTTCGATTTGGTCAATGAGAACTTGGATGGAAATTTGAATCATATTTAACTCTGATTCTTTTCAACCGATAAGCGGACAATCACAGGCCAATCCACACGGCTGAGACGGTGGGCAAGGTGAAAAAGATGATAATGCGTCCAGTTGGGCTTTTTTCACGTTGACTCCAGGATAGGGTGAAGAACCACCATCGTCTTTTTCTGGCAGAATTTTTCCAGGTCAGCGCGGTCGAAGCGTAATCGTTTTCTTTCTCATATTGTAACGGAGTCACTCGCAGCAATCCAGATTTGCGACCGGTGGTGGTCAAGAGCAGCACCACACGAGTGGGGCCGATCCCGCGCCGGTAGTTGGCCGCCATACGGACATTGAGGGCTTTCATTCGGTGGTAGATCGTTTTGGTCACTTCGTCTTTACTCCTGGAGCAAAACATAAGGCGACAATCACAATGCCCCAAACCAGGTAGAGAATCTGAATGCCCATTGGCGCGCCCCACAGCATAATTTGCAGACTAATCCACAAGACCAATGCCCCACCCTGGGTGACAGCCGCAGCCCAGGCCCAGGGCAGTCGTTTCCAGAAACCGTAGGCAATTACCAGCGGGGCCAGACCCATCACCCCAATCAAAAACAGCCCTGGCAGGACGAAGTTAGAGATGGGCAGACCTTCCAGCATCTCCGGGGACAGACCTATCCCCACGCCGCTGGGATCAGCCAGCATTGCCGCGCCGCCGCCGATACCACCGAGGCCAAGCAGGACGAGCAAAACAAGCAAAACGTAACGCCAGATTGTCGGATTCATCTTTGTTCTCCAAGTTTCTTTGCATCTTTGCGTTAAAAATTCTTGCTCGACGGGCAAGCATCTAACTTGAAAGGTATTAAACCCCGACTGGATTGTCTTGCCGAAAATGCGCCAACACCCGCAGCGCCCGCAGCGTATTCCAGCGGCTGGGTTGACCGGGGGTCTCCATGTCGAAATGAGTTTGGCCGGGATGTTTGGCCTGGAGAGGCCAGGTTCCATCTTTGCGCCGTTTTTGCCGCAGGACATCCAATGCATCCTGCATCCGGGGATCATAATCTGCGCCAACGCTCCGAAAATAATCCAGCGCCCGCAGGATGTCGTAAAACCAGCGTGACGGGTAGGATAGGAGCAAGAAGCGGGGACTGATAATTGCGCCGGTGCGGTCGGAGCGGAACAGCCTGTGCAGCAAGATAAATTCTTGCGCCTGACGCGCAATGACAGCTAACTCGGCGGCCCGATACGTATACCCATTGACCCGATACTCACCAATCCCCTCCAGCACCGAAATGGTCGAATGGAGTGAACTGTGAACGGCTCCCTGCTGATTGGACTGGCAGTTAAAGCCGCCATCGGCCATTTGTACCCCAATCAGGAAGTCTACAATGGAGTGGAGCGATGCGACAGGCATTCCGAAGTAGGCAGCATAGTTGAGGAACATGCCGTTGATGCAGACGTCACTTTTTTCGACAGTTTTTGCTGGGTTGACGCCGCCATCGGCCGATTTGTGGTGCGCCAGGATATGGCTGATAGCTGCGCGGATTGGCGCCAGATCGGGCGTGATGCCGAGATGCTTCAGGTCAAGCAGCGTGTAGTGGGTTGAAATCCACTTGGGCTGGTAGAACCCTCGGCCCCAATGTCCTTCCGGCTGGCGAGCGCGTAAGAACTGTGCGCCCCAACCTTCGATAGCGATGCGCGCCCGTAAATCGGGGCGCTCTGCATCCAACAAGTCACGGCAAACCTGGTACTGGATGGCGACATCGCCGGCCAGCAGCCAGTTGAGGAGGTGATTGGTAATGGTGTCGGGCGTCATGGCAGTTCCTTCGGTTTTAGGAAAAATCAGTGAACAAATAGTGACGGTAATTTTTCACGAAATGTCGCGGCTTAACTCTTCATCGGTGATCACATACCGCCCCTGACGGCTTTGCTCCGGGCGGCGCACCGTGGCCGGCGTCAGCCGTTCGACATAGCCCAACTCACGCAAGACGGCCAGGTATTTGGTGATGTTGGACCGCTCAATGCCAACCATCGGCAGTGGAATGCTCTCCGCGCTGCTGACCAGTTCAAAACTGCGCGGCATCTCCATTACGCCAGCGTATTCCACAACGGCTCCGACACGCCCCGTTGATGATTCTCATAACGCGCCATCACAAACAACAGGTCAGATAACCGGTTCAGGTACGGGATGACCTGCGCCCCCACCGTCTCGCTGCGCGCCAGCGTCACCGTCTCCCGCTCTGCTCGGCGGCAAACGGTGCGCGCCACATGCAGCAGCGCCGCCCCCTGGCTGCCGCCCGGCAAAATAAAATTCTCCAGCGGCCCTACCACTTCGTTCAGTTCGTCAATCAACGCTTCTAACGCCTGCACGTGGCGCGGCGCAATCTGCGGAATGTTGTACGCCTGCTTGTCTTCGTCGGTAAAGGCCAGGTCCGATCCCAGGTGGAACAACTCGTTTTGGATGACGGGCAGCGCGACCATTAGACGCGGGACCAATCCAGCGGCCACCGCCACGCCAAGCTGCGAATTGAGTTCATCTACCGTGCCATAAGCAGCCACGCGCAGCGCATCTTTCGGCACGCGCTGTCGGCTGCCCAGGCTGGTTGTCCCCTGGTCTCCCTGTCGTGTGTAAATTTTGGTTAATCTTGGCATTGTGTTCTCCTGAAGGAGTTTGGGCATGGTTCAAAAAACAGAAGCTGTCCTTTACAAATCAGTCCACGAATCGTCATTCCTTCGACAAGCTCAGACCTGTCCTGAGCTTGTCGAAGGAATGACTCTTTTCATTTGTAAAAGACATTTTGATAGCATTGAACCATACCCTTTTTTTATACTGGTTGATTGTCCTTATCTCTGGGGCTGTAATCTCCAGGCTGTTCTGTCTCGGTCTCCCCATACCATGCCCGCAGCGTCCCCAGCGAATGGCGGTAATGGTACTGCATTTGCGCCAGGGTGTAGCGATGTTCAGGGAAAAAGGGGCAGGCCAGCCGCGCCAGGCAGCGGTCGGCGCAGGGGGATTGGGGGCGCAGCCGGTAGCGGGCGCAGCCATCTACGTCAAAGCGATCTATTTGCACCGCTTCCACCGGGCAGGTGGTGATACAGGGTTTATTAGTACAGGTGGCGCAGGGCGACGGCCGTTCCGGTTCAACACGCAGCGGCAATTCGGCCGTCGTCAGAAAGGCGGCGCGATAGGCGAACCAGACGCCATACTCCGGGTGAATGCCCAATCCCAAGGGTGACGAATGGCTCCAACCGGCCAACGCGCCCAACTGCTGTAACGGCGCGAGGTAATCGGTTTGTGGATACAGCCAGCAAACCGGCGGATCGCCCAGATAGTCGCGGATGAATTGGCGGGTGAGGGTGAGGCTGTAATGGTCAACGGGATCGGTCGTTTTCACCCCCCATTTTTGCAGCGCCGCCCACAACCGCCGTCCACCATGCCCCAACAAAACCAGCCGCCGGTAATCGGCCAACGGCACGCCGGAGGCAAGCATCGGCGCGGTGGTGGACTCTGGCAAGGCGGCGCAATCCAGCACAGCAAACAGGTTTAACCCCGCTCCGGCCAGAAAGGTGGTACCGGGCGCTATGTCTCTCTCTTTCATCTCTGTGAATTATAACCGCTGTTTCCACTTGTGGGTGGCGTGGACGCCATGAATGTCGCCGATGATTGGCGTGCAGAATGTGGTTGAGCAGCGCCGTCTTACCTGCGCTCAGGAAGCCGGTGAGAATGGTGATAGGCGCTTTGTCTTTGTTCATTTTCATAACACGCTCGTTTGCATCGCAGACGGCCGCGACGGCGATAGGCCACCCGCTACTTGCTTTCCCTAAAGATGACGTGTTGCCGCAAAGTCGGGTCGTACTTGCGTAGTTCCAGGCGCGCAGTACCATTGCGCCGGTTCTTCTGACTGTAATAGATGTAACTGCTTTCCGTGCTGCGCAGCTTGATAAGCTGGCGCGGCCCTTTCTTTTTCGCCATGCTGCTTCTCCTGTTTCTGGTGGATATTCGGCAAACGATTGCGGGTTACAAGATGTCCTGCAGCCGTAACCTTTGTTTTTTCAAGTACGGCGTCAGGCCAATTTTGTCTACGGTGCGCATGGCGCGCGTAGACATGTTAATGCGCACGCTGCACCCCAATTCCGGCACAAAGATTGTTTTCTTTTGCACGTTGGGCTTGAAAACGCGCTTCGTCTTCCTTTGTGAAAAGGAAACGTTATGACCGCTGCGCGGCTTACGGCCGCTCAGTTCACATTTTGGGGTTTGACTGGGATACGGGTAGAAAACGGCCACCTAATACAATAATTCTATCGAGTAGATCTGCAAA
>JACSRF010000651.1 GCA_014879875.1 Anaerolinea sp. | reverse complement strand
CGAGATTGGGCCAATCTCCAAGATTGGCCCAATCTGTAAACTCCAAAGTTATTGCTGAACGAACCCTTACTGATTACCGACAGGAGGCAGGGAGATGATTCAAACAGGACAATTTTGGCAAAATGGTGGGTGGGTGCAGGGCATCTGGCTGAATGAAACGCCACCGCCACAGCGCGACAGCCACACCTGGCTGCGCCCTTACTATTTTTGGCTGGATGGGGAACTGATCTCGGTGGATGATATGCCTGAGCAGTTCGTACCGATCGGCGATTTACCCGGCTGGTGGGCGGGGCTGCGCAGTTACACGACGGATCGGGGCACGGCCGTTTTCCGTTTGCGTGAGTATGCCCGGCGCTTTGTCCAGGCGCATCCCGCACTGTTTCAAGGGCAAGCGGATGCCGCCGCTTATCTGTATCAGGCCATTTGCCAGACCGTACAGGCCAATGGATATGCCGAAAGCTACATTCGTCCGGTTCCGGTTTATGCGACGCCCACGCCAGAGGCGCAAACAGCGCGCCCCAAATTGGGGATCGTCGCTTCGCGCTGGCAGCCGTTGTTCGCTGAAGCGACACGGGGGCAAGGGATTGCCGCCACCACGCGCGCCCAGGGTGGGCAGATGAGCCTGATACCACAGGGGCATACGGCCGTTTACACCGCCGCCCATCTGCTCATCATCCAGGACGGCATGGTGTGCGTGTTGGCGCAAGCGGAGACGCCGGGCAGCCTGACCCGTGACGCCATATTGTCGTTGGCGCAAGATGCAGGCTTCCCGGTGCTAGACAGACCCGCTGCCTGGGAAGACGTACAGGCGGCCGATGAGGTTTTGCTGGCTGCGGCGTCTGTGGATGTGCTTGCCATGCGCGAATTGGATGGTAAAGTGGTGGGCAACGGCCGTACTGGCCCGATCACCCGCCATTTGCAGCAGCTTTTCCGCAATACTATCTGCGGTCAAAATCGTTACGCTCGCCAATGGCTCGATTACATGGTGTTGGAATCAACGATTTAGGGACCCCTACCAGGAACCGCGTTCCTCAGAAGGAACGCGGTTCCTCAATGTGGTTCCTGTAGAGGTGATCAACATGAACGCATTTCATTATCAACAAGACCAGCTATATTGCGAAGAGATCGCGTTAGCCGACATCGCCCGTGATGTCGGCACGCCCTTTTACGTTTACAGCGAAAGTGATTTGAGGGCGCGCGCGCAGGCTTACGTGACGGCCGTTGGGTCAGATGACGGTAAAACACCCACCCTCATCTGCTACGCCGTCAAAGCCAACAGCAACCCGGCCATCATCCGCCGCCTCGGCGCGGCCGGGTTGGGCGCCGACGTCACCAGCGGCGGCGAACTATTCCTGGCCTTGCACGCCGACATCGCCCCCAGCAAAATCATCTTCTCCGGCGTGGGCAAAACGGCCGCCGAAATTCACGCCGCCCTTGACGCCAACATTCGCGCCATTCACGTTGAGTCGGAAATGGAACTGGAGGCCCTCGCCGCCATTGCCGCGCAGCGCGGGCAAACGGCCGCCATTGGCGTGCGCGTCAACCCCAACATCTCCGTGGAGACGCACCCGTACATCAGCACCGGCCTACACGCGCACAAGTTTGGCGTCACCCCAGACCGCGCCATGACAATGCTGCACCAGGCGGCCATCCATCCCCATTTGCGGCCGGTTAGTCTGGCAGCGCACATTGGTTCGCAGATAACGGCCGTTCCCCCCTTCGCCCAATCCGCCCAATTTCTCGTAGACATGGCGCAAGAATTGGCCGCCGCCGGTATCCGCCTGGATTACCTGGACGTGGGCGGCGGGCTGGGTATTAACTATGCCGCGCAAGATGCGCCGACTATTCAAGAGTGGGCAGCGGCCGTTGCCGCGCCCATCCGCGCCGCCGGGTATGGACTGGTGATGGAGCCGGGGCGTTCGTTGGTGGGGCCGGTGGGGGCGCTGGTGACGGCCGTTACCTACACCAAACAGCAAGGCGACAAAACCTTTGTCATCACCGACGCCGGCATGAGCGATCTGCTGCGTCCCACGCTGTACAACGCTTACCATCCCATCTGGCCGGTGCAGGCCAGCGACGCTGCCCCGGTAACGGTGGACGTGGTTGGCCCCATTTGTGAGACAGGAGATTGGTTGGCGCGGGAACGGCCGTTGCCCCCCTTGCAGCCGGGTAACTACCTGGCAATTTTACAGGCCGGGGCGTATGGGTATGCGATGAGTTCAAATTATAACGGCCGTTTGCGCCCCCCAGAACTCCTCGTCCACAACAACGAATACCACCTCATTCGCCCGCGCCAGCAATACGAACATTTGCTCATGTAACTTCTTTTTCTTCCTTTATCCCCCTAAATTCCCCCAATTTGCCCCAAAAATGTGCCTGTCAAGCAAGAACCCGTTATAATTTACCTTGCGCTCATCAATACGGAGCACACGCTACAACTTAACAACATGCAAAGGATATGGGAATGATATGACCCACTTGCTTGAAGTTCGCAATCTGGAAACTCGCTTCTTCACAGAAGAGGGAGTCGTTCATGCAGTCAATGGCATTTCTTACACGCTGGACGAAGGAGAATCCCTGGGCATTGTCGGTGAAAGCGGTTCCGGGAAATCGGTTGGCGTTTTATCGGTTATGGGTCTTATTCCAACCCCGCCCGGCCGTGTCACCGCCGGGGAAGTGATCTACCGTGACCGGGATCTCGTCAAGCTGTCACCGGCGGAAATGCGGCGCGTGCGTGGCAACGAAATCGCCATGGTCTTTCAGGACCCCATGACATCCCTTAACCCCGTCCTGACCATCGGCCGCCAGATGACCGAAGCGATGGAGCTTCATTTGGGGATGGATGCGGAGACGGCAAACAAACGCGCGGCCGAACTGCTCAGTCTGGTAGGCTTGCCCAATGCGGCCGACCGTTTGAAAGATTACCCGCATCAATTCTCCGGCGGCCAACGTCAGCGCGTCGGCATCGCCATGGCCCTCTCCTGCAACCCCTCCATCCTCATCGCCGATGAACCAACCACCGCCCTCGACGTCACCATCCAGGCGCAAATCATAGACCTGGTAAAACGCCTCAAAGAAAAAATCGGCATGGCCGTTATCTGGATTACCCATGATTTAGGCGTAGTCGCCAGCATGGTGGAAAAAGTCGCCGTCATGTATGCGGGTTTTATCGTTGAGATGTCCCCCGTCCGCGATCTTTACGAAAACACAAGCCACCCCTACACCCTCGGCCTGCTCGAATCTCTCCCCAAAGTTGACGCGAAATCCAAACAACGCCTCATCCCTATCAATGGGCTGCCCCCTGATCTACTGAAAGAACCAGACCATTGCCCCTTCGCGCCACGCTGCCGTTATGCAGTTGACCATTGTTGGCAAGAAAACCCACCCCTGAAACTGGTCGCCCCACACCATTACACAGCCTGCTGGCGTTGGGAAGATGCACACCGCGATGCCCAGCAAAAAATGGCAAGAGGAGAAGCAGCATGAGCCAGACAAATGACGCTCCTAACGGCAAAATCGCCCTCTCCAATGCACCCGCAGCGGGTGAACCCTTAATTCAAGTACGCAATTTAGTCAAGCATTTTCCAATTCGGCGCGGCGTTTTGCAGCGTCAGGTCGGCGCTGTCCAGGCTGTAGATGATATCAGCTTTGACATCATCAAAGGGGAAACGTTGGGACTGGTTGGGGAATCTGGCTGTGGCAAGTCAACGGCCGGCCGCACTATCTTGCAATTGCTCCCGGCAACATCCGGCGAGGTCTTTCTCAACGGGCAAAACCTGACCAAACTCGGCCGTTCCGAGCTGCGCAAACAGCGCCGCCGGATGCAGATGATCTTCCAGGACCCCTACTCCTCCCTCAACCCGCGCATGACCGTCGGCAACATCGTTGGCGAACCGCTGCTCATTCACAACATTGGCAACGCCGCCAGCCGCCGCGAACGGGTGCAAGATCTCCTCAAATTAGTGGGGCTTAATCCCTATTTCATCAACCGCTACCCTCATGAATTCTCCGGCGGGCAGCGCCAGCGCATTGGCGTGGCGCGCGCCTTAGCCACCAACCCATCCTTCATCGTCGCCGATGAACCTATCTCGGCGCTGGACGTTTCCATTCAAGCACAGGTTGTTAACCTGCTTGATGACTTGAAATCTGAACTGGGGCTGACTTATCTTTTCATTGCCCACGACCTCTCTATGGTACGCTACATCAGCGACCGCGTAGCCGTCATGTATCTGGGGCGCATTGTTGAGCTGAGTCATCGGGATGAGGTATACGACCATCCTCTTCACCCCTACACCCAGGCTCTGCTCTCCGCCATTCCCATTCCCGATCCACTCAAGGAAGAAAAACGGCAGCGCATTATTCTGGAAGGAGACGTGCCCAGCCCGGCGAACCCGCCATCCGGCTGCCGCTTCCATCCACGCTGCGGTTACGCCACCGACATTTGCCGCACTGAAGACCCGGAGTTCCGTAACCTGGGCACAACGACATTCCCGCATATGGTGGCCTGCCACCATGCTGAGAAGTTTGTGTGACTGGAGACCTGACAGGTTTGACAAACCTGTCAGGTCTCAACGATGTCTATTCACCACACAATTAAACATGAAAGGAGGTGATGACCCGAACGATATATTCATACAAAAAGTTTTACATCTGATGGTTGTTAAGTCATTGAACTTTCAGAAGTACCTTGTGTTTTGGAGGAGATTCTAAACATGAAAAGCAAAAATGTAGCTTTGTTGTTGATTTTGTTATTGGCGTTCACGGCCGTACTCGCTGCCTGCCAGCCGGAAACGGTCGAAGTTATCAAAGAAGTCCCCGTCGAAGTCACCCGCGTCGTCACCGAAACCGTAGAGGTCGCCGGCGAAGCCGTTGAAGTAACCCGTGTCGTCACCGAAACGATTATCGAAACTGTCATTGAAACGGTGGAAGTACCGGCCAGCGATACAGCGAAACCTCTGGTTGCCCCCAATCCAGACGTCTACACCGAAGTCGTTTTTGGCGATATTGACACCCTCGACCCCAACCTGGCTTACGATACAGCCAGCGGGAACTTGATCATGAACGTCATGGAGACGTTGATCCGCTACAACTACACCGACCCCACCACTTACGTGCCGCTGCTGGCGCTGGAAGTGCCCAGCCTGGAAAATGGCGGCATTTCGGAAGATGGGTTGACCTACGTCTTCAATATCCGTGAGGGCGTCAAGTTCCACAATGGCGGCGATCTGACCGCCAGCGACTTTGAATACACCTTCCAGCGTGGGCTGCTGCAATCTGACCCGAACGGCCCACAGTGGCTGCTGCTGGAACCCATCCTGGGGTATGCCTCCGGTGATGTGACCGAAGAGATCGCCGAAGGCGAGTACGGCGGCGATCCCGACGGGCTGAAAGCAAATGCCACCGCGGAAGAACTGGTGGCTGTGTGCGAGAAAGTGAAAGCGACCGTTGTTGCCGACGATGCAGCCGGAACCCTTACCTTCACCCTGGCGCAGCCGTGGGGACCCTTCATCGCCACGCTGGCGCAGACCTGGGGTGCCGCCATAGATAAAGAGTGGGCCATTGAGAACGGCGCCTGGGATGGCTCCTGCGACACCTGGCAAAACTTCTACGCCCCCGGCTCTGAAAATGATGAACTAACCGCCATCATCAACGGCACCGGTCCCTATATGTTAGAAAGCTGGACGCCCGGTGAAGGGTACGTCCTGATCGCCAATGAAGATTACTGGGCGACCGAACCATTGTGGGAAGGTGGTCCCAGCGGTCCGGCGCGCATAAAAACCGTCAAAGTCGAACTGGTTGATGAATGGGGTACACGCTTTGCCAAGCTGCAAGCTGGCGACGCTGAAATTGTTAGCGTCCCCGTGGGCAACCGTCCCCAGGCAGACGCCTTTGTTGGCGAGTTCTGCGACTTCCGCACCTTTGAATGTACCCCCAATGAAGCGAATCCCAACGGTCAATTACGGAAATGGGGCGGCTTGCCCAGCACCAGCCGTACCGACGTCTTCATGACCTTCAATGTCACCACCGACGAGGCGGGCAACAACCCATACATTGGCAGTGGTCAACTGGACGGCAATGGCATCCCGGCAAACTTCTTTGAAGACATCCACGTGCGCCGCGCCATGAACTACTGCTTTGACTATGAAGCCTACATTGCCGATGCGCTCAACGGTGAGGGCGTGCGTAACAATGGCCCCATCATCCTCGACATGCTCGGTTACAACCCCGACGGTCCGATGTATGAATACGACCCGGATAAATGCGCTGAAGAATTGGCGCAGGCCTGGGATGGCGTGCTGCCCGACACAGGCTTCCGCTTCCAGATCGCCTTCAACACCGGCAACACCACTCGCCAGACCATTGGCGCTATTTTGCAGGCGGAACTGGGCGCCATCAACCCGTTGTATCGGGTAGAAATTGTGGGGCTGCCGTGGCCGACGATGTTGCGCGCCTTCCGCGCCAGCCAACTGCCGATGGTTGCCAGCGGCTGGGTTGAAGACATCCACGACCCGCACAACTGGGTGCAGCCCTTCACCGTCGGCACCTATGCCGGCCGCCAGGCGCTGCCCGCCGATCTGAAAGCGCAGTTCCAGGAACTGGTGACGGCCGGCGTGTTGGCTGCCGACCCGGCCGAACGCGAGCAGATCTACTTTGACTTGCAACAGCTTCATCATGACACGGCCATCCAGATCACGCTGGCGCAAGCCACAGGCGTGCGCTACGAACAGCGCTGGGTGCAAGATTGGTACTACAATTCAGCTGAATTTGGTTCCTACTACTATGCTTATGCGCTAGATGGTGGCCAATAAAAGCAATTGATTGATTAAGTCAGGAAGCCGGGCATTGCGCGCAATGCCCGGCT
>JACSRF010000304.1 GCA_014879875.1 Anaerolinea sp. | reverse complement strand
CGCAAGAGGTGCGAATGACCGCAACCGTTCGGCCAGTGCCTCGCACCACTCTGGGGCTTAGTAGTTACGAAATAATGAGATGATTTGCATAACCTCTGTTACGCAATACGCGACACAAAGGCCAGCCACCTTAATGCCTACCATGTCTATTATACTCGTGAAACGCACAACGTGAGCCGTTTCACGTCCTATCTGTGGCAAGGTTGACCCCGACAAAGAGATCGCTTTCGCGGTAGCCATCGGGAACAGGGGGATGAGCACGCAGAAATGTATCCTGCGCCATAAATCGCCTTTGCAGCCAGACAGGAAACAGTCGGCTGCGGCTGGTTCCCCCACCCTGGCTCGAATGTTTGGCGCTGGCGGCCTCTTTGACTTCCCAATAATGCCGATAGTTAATACGTGCATGAATCTTGCGCGACGGCAAACCTAATTTGGTAAAGTTGATGTCCTTGTTACGGCCGGCGCGGGTGGGGTCTTGCCCACGCAGGCGCATAAGCAAGGTGAACAGTTTGACCCACGTATTGGGGAATGCGGTGTAATAAAGGCGTTGTGGTTGATAGGGGGCCGGGCCAATATCTGGGTACTGCGCCGGATCGGCGGCCGCATAAAAGGCTGGCGTCGCAATTTTCCAGCAAAAAATATGGTCTGGGTGGAAATAGCCGCCAGTTTCATCGTGCGTGACCACTACCTGGGGGCGAATTTCCCGAATCAGGCGTACTACACGCCCAATCGCTTCCTGTTCATTGGCATTAATAAAAGCATCCGGGTGTTGGTTGGCCGGGTCATTAATATAACCGGAATCGCGGTAGCCCATCGTATGCAGCTGCGCTCCCAGGATGGAAACCGCTGCCTGTAATTCTTGGGCGCGTACTTCCGCCAGGCGGTCGCGCACCTCTTCATACCCTTCAGCCACAGACCCGGCCGCGCCGTCGGTGGCAATGGCAATGTGAACGGCCGTCCCTTCGGCCGCATAGCGGGCAAACGTACCACCAGGGCCAAATGATTCATCGTCTGGATGCGCCAATACGGCAAGTAAGCGTTTTTTCATAGGGATGGTGTGCTTATGTGTTAAGCGCAGTTTTGTAGAAATGCTGCATCATCGGCAGCATAGGCACCGGGCGCAGGGAATGAAACGGATGGCGCACACCGGGCAGGACAAACAACCCGCCGCGCGGCATGGCGCGGCTGAGGCGCTGCGCTTCGGCCAACGGTACAATTTCATCGCGGTCGCCCAGGCTGATGATAACCGGGCATTGCGCCTGGGCAGCCATCCCTTCGGTAACACCTTTTTGCGCCAGGTAGTGGACCAAATCGGCTGATTGTCGCACCAGTTCACGCCAACGGCGGCCGCCATGTTCTTGCACCAGTTGGTCCGCATAAGCAGGTACATTTTGCGCCATTTTGTCTGGGTCCAACTGTTCGCGCATTTTCAGCGCCGCTTCGCGCGTCCAGTAAAATTTGGTGGCGTGCATCAGCAGGGTCATCACGCGGCGGGGTTCGCTGAGGGTGAGCATCAGCCCCAGGTAGCCGCCAAAGTCATACCCGGCAACGTGTACCCGGCTGATTTCCAGAAAATCGAGTAAGCCAACAATGTCTTCGAGCATACGGTCAGGATGCAAGTTGGCCGCTTTGTTTTCGGAAAGGCCGTGCCCACGCAGGTCAATCAGCACCACACAAAAATCGGACGCTAATGGTTTAATGAAATTGCGCCACTGCTGGCTGATCGAGCCAAGCAGACCGGGCAAAAGCAGGATAGTTTCGCGTCCTGGCCCATTGCCATAAGTTTCAAAATTAATCAATGTTCCATCACTTGACGTCCAATTTGCCATGATTCCACCCTTTTTGTCGTGAGATGTTATTCAGATTTATGTTTCCTATGATTCAGTAAGCGTACTTCCTGTTGCCACGACAAATCCAATCGCCAATGAATCAGTATGTGATAAGCTGATGGCCCAGTGGTCTAACCCCAATTCTTGGGCCAGGGTTTGTGCCTGGTTGTGCAGCACCAATTCCGGTTTACCGTTGGCATCGTTGACGACCTCAATATCTTTCCAGGAGAACCGCCCCCCAATGCCTGTGCCTAAGGCTTTGGCAGCAGCTTCTTTGATGGCGAAACGTGCAGCCAGGCTGGTGGTACGGCCGTTACAATACACCTGTTCACGCTCTGTAAACACGCGATTGCTAAAGCGCTCGCCATATTGGGTGAGCAATTTTTCAACACGCGCTACTTCGCTTAAGTCTACACCAACTGCTAACATGTTTGATAGTCGGGAGTCGGTATTCGGTAATCAGTGGTCGGCGGTCGAGTCACCGATTACCGAACACCGATTACTGTTCACCGTTCACCGTTCCGGCCACGGCAATGGCAATTTGCTCTGTACTCAAATATTTTTGCGCGGCCGCTTGCACGCGCTCTGGGGTAATGGCCTGGATTAAATCCGGGTAGTTTTGCAGGTAATCCAGCCCCAGGTTGTAATATTCCATGTCGGTGATGGCATTGACCAGGCCGCTGTTTGTTTCCAACCCCACCGGCATTGACCCGGTGATGTAAGCCTGGCTGTCGGCTAATTCGGCCGTCGGGACAGGTTCGTTTTGAATGCGATCAATTTCATGCAGAATGGACTGAATGGCTTTATCTATATTCTCTGGGGACACGCCGGCTCCGGCATACCAGGGTGATGGTCCAATGCTCGCTTGTAGCTGGCTGTAGGCATAATAGGCCAACCCTTGTTTTTCACGCACATTTTCGCCAATACGCCCCATCATGCCAAAGACGCCTAAGATGGTGTTCATCAGTTTAGCGTCCAGGTAATCAGGCGCGGCGCGCAGGGGGCCGGGCAACCCGAGTACAATATCTGCCTGTCTTTTGTCGGGTATGGGGACGTGCTGCCGCAGCCGGTGTGGCGGTCGGAACGCATCTGGCGCAGACGGTGTGGATTTTTGGGTCGGGTTTATCCAGTCGCCCAACGTAGCTTCGAGTTTGACGATGGCTGTTTCCGCCTTGATGGCGCCAACGACGCCAATAATCATGCCGCGTGGCCCAAAGTGGTCGGTATGGTAATCTGCCATGTCCTGGCGTGTCAGGTGGGGGATGGTGTCAAAGTAACCTTGTATGGATTGCCCGTATGGGTGGTTGGGATAAAGCAGGTCATGAAAGGCCAGGCCGGCCATGCGCGTGGTGTCATTGGCGCGGATTTGCAGGCTGGTCATGATCTGACCGCGCACCAACTCCACCTGGGGTACGGGAAAGGTGGGCGTGCGCAGCGATTGTGCTATCAGCTCCAGCACCAGGTCCAGGTCCTCTACCAGGCTTTGGGCAGCAAATTCGATGGCGTGACGGCCGTTGCTAAACTCCAGCCCGGCCCCCACCGATTCCAACGCTTCGTAAATGGCCGCAAAGTCACGCGCCTGGACGCCACGCATTAACATCGAGGTGGTAAAGCTCGCCAACCCCGCCTGCGAACGGGGTTCGACAATGGACCCGGCCGGTAAAATGCCGTTGATGACAACAGATTGGCTGGCAAAATTCTCGTAGACCAGCGCCGTGATACCATTGGTAAGTTGCTGCCGCTGTATATTGTGTGAACCAGGATAAGCCAGATCAGCCATTTCAGAGTTTCTATCCTTTGGCAAAGGTGTGATAATTTCCGTTATTTTAACACAGCCAGGGCTATCCGCGTATCAGGTTGGCAAATCGGCATGGTTCATGGCGGCAACGGCCGTTTCCAAAGCTGCCAACTTATCATCTGCCCCCAATACCACAAGCACGTCGCCCTGTTCCAGCGGCGTTGCGGACGCTGTGCCCAGGCGCACAAACGGCGTCCCATTTTCACTTTCATGCTCCACCAGCCCAATGACTGTCACGTCAAAGCGACGGCGGAAATCCAACTCGATCACCGTTTGCCCTACCCAAGAAGCAGGAATACGTATGCGGCGGACACTGAAGCCCGGCAAAATTTGCCGCGCTTCATACGTCTGGCGCTGCGTGCGGTAAATGGTTGCCTCATGCGTAAAAATAGAAGCGACGACTAACATCAGCAGCGATGGCAGCATATACACCGACCCAAACACCTCGACAACAAACAAAATAGCCGCCAGCGGTACATTGGCAATGGAAATCAGGCTGGCAGTCATCGCCGGAATGATAATCATCATGGGTTCATACCCAAATAAATTGGCAAAGATCGAGGCTGTCATCGTGCCAAAAAATAGGGTTGGAATCAAAAACCCAGCCGATCCGCCTGAACTGATCGTTGCCAACGTTGCCAGCATCTTGGCAACAAGCGCGATCAGCGCCACGGCAATGGTCAGTTCACCGGCAAAGGCCATATCCACGACCGTCTCCCCTGTCCCCAGCACCAATTCTAGCCCATGTTCAGTCAGTCCTAGGGATTGGGTGAGATAGTGGACGCTTACTGCAATCAACCCGGTGATAAACGCTCCGGTTAAATGCCGCAGGCGCGCATTGCGCTGACGGTGAAATTGATGCTCAGACCATTGGCGCAGCCGTTTGAAGTAACGACTAATAATGGCAATGCACAGAGCAACTAAAATCAGCACACTAAAGTACCGCCAGTCGGTCGGCGGCACGTAGGTACGCTCCCAGACAAACGGGCTGGGATGCCCACTGGTGAAGACGTCACTGAGGAAAAAAGCGATGAGCGCCGCAAGAAGCGCATACAACAGCTTTTCCACCACCGGGCGATAACGATACATGATTTCGGTGGCAAAAAAAGCGGCCGTAAAAGGCGCGCCTAACAAAACGGCCACAGCGGCGGCGATGCCGCTGAGCTGCGCCGTTTGCAGGCTATCGGGATTGTTGTCAGCCCACCAACGCCAGATACGGCCGGCCATACCCCCCCGCTGTGTTACTTCATGGCTGATTTGGCGTGGTTTGAATAAGCCGGCAGCAACACTTTCGCCAATCAGCGTGACGCTGGCTTCAAGCCCGCCGCTGCCCCCGCTGCCCAATGTGACCAATGTCGCCAAAAATTTGCGGGCAGCCAGCGAAAAAGTTGGCAACTGCCAGCGCACATTCACCCCTTCCTGTCCTGTCAATGCCTGCTCAAATGAAGGTTCCGAACTGTAATAGAGGGCAATGGCGCGTTCTAACCCATCCCCTTCAACGTCGTTTAATTCGTGAACGTGCCCTTTTTTGTCACGGTAGTGAATGGTGGCGGCCTGATATTTACTGATGGCGGTAACAAGCGCGGCGCCGATCAATAATGGAATAAAGAGAACGAGCGGAGTTGGCGCAGCCTCAATCCAATGCAAGGTAGTATGAAATATTGTGTGTACCATTTGCTTGAGTGGGAAAACAACCGCCCAGACAGCAATGCCAATAATGATGGACTGTAGAACGAGTCGCTGCTCTTCTTCATCAAAATATTGGTAGAAGTTACGAATCATGCTCAATTGGGTCTGCGCCTTACGCCAGTTCTGGTTCTTCCTTCGGTTCGTCGTCCAGTTCGTCGTCCAGTTCTTCGGCTGGTTCATACCAGCCAACAATGCGGTTTTGTTTTTGTAAATAGGTGTGGCGCACTCGTTCAATGTCGGCTAACGTGACGGCGTTTAGTTGATCGAGCACCGTTTCAAACCAGCGGTAATCGCCAATGACGGCCTCAGACAGTCCGAGCAGCTGCGCCTGCCCGGTAATGCTCTCCCCGGCCAGCACAAACTCTGCTTTGGCGCGTTTGAGCGCCTTGCTGAGTTCGGCCTGGGTGATTGGCTCTACGGTCAGGCGCGCCAATTCTGCTTCCAGCGCCGCTTCAACCTGGGCCAGAGAACGGCCGTGCCGCGCCACCGCCTGAATGGTGTATAAAAAGGGGTCAATGGTTGGCTCGATGCTGCCAAAAGCGGCTGCGGCCACCTCCGTATCCACCAGCGCCTTATACAGGCGTGAGCTTTTATTACTGCCACCTCCACCAAACATGCCCAAACTGCTGCCCCCGGCAAACGCCGCATTCAACAAGGAGAGGGCAAAATAGTCAGGATGCGCCGCGCCGGGGACTTTGTAAGCAAAGGTCAGGTAGGGGGCATCGCCGGGGCCATTGAGGAAGATGCGCCGCTCGCCACGCTGCGCCGGTTCCTGGCGGGAAACGGCCGTGGCTGCGCTTCCTGCAGGGATGTCGCCAAACAACTCTTGTATCCGCGTGAGCATTGTTTCGGTGGCAAAATCGCCGACAAGAATGGCGATGGCATTATTGGGCGTATAATAGCGGCGATAATGGTGGTACAGATCAGCGCGGGTCATCGTGTACAAATCAGCTTCATCCCCAATCACTTCATGATGGTAAGGGTGTACGCGGAAGGCAACGGCCGTTAACTCTTCACTCAAGCGAAAACGGGGATCATTCTCATACATCCCCCGTTCTGATAAAATGACCGTGCGCTCTGACTCCACTTCGGTCTCGTCCATAATCACGTTGACCATGCGGTCTGCTTCCAAGCGCAGCGCCAGATCAATACGGTTGGAAGGCATGGTTTCGTAATATGCGGTAAAATCGAGCCAGGTAAAGGCGTTCCAATGCCCGCCTTCACGAGAAATCATGCGATCCAATTCAATGCCGGGAAAAGTGGGCGTCCCCTTAAACAGCATGTGTTCAACCCAATGGGAGACACCGGTGATGCCTGGAATTTCGTTGCGGCTGCCAACGCGGTACCAGATCATGAAACTGGCTACCGGTGCATGGTGCATCTCTTTCAGCACAACAGTCAGACCATTGTCGAGAATCGTTTTTGTTACGGTATGGGGTATGGGCATGGTAAGCTACCTCGATAAGAATAATAGACATTCTTTGGAATAAAGGCTCTTTGGGAACTCAGGGGGTTGACAGGCCCCTTCGACAAGCTCAGGGCAGGCTGTGATGCGTGAC
>JACSRF010000649.1 GCA_014879875.1 Anaerolinea sp. | reverse complement strand
TTTGTAAAGGACAGCTTCTGCTTTTTGAACCATGCCTGTTTTTCCCATCCGTGTTTACAAGATCGACAAAAAATTGTCGATCTTGGCGCTGTTAGCGCCTAATGAGCAGTCGCCAATGGGAAATTGGGCATTAATGAGTTTAGTGACCTATAAAGAGGATATGGTGTCTCATCGTGTGTTGGCTTGTCGGTCTATGAAACAGGTGTTTACGCAACTGCACGGCCACATACGTACACTAGAATAAAGGATCTGATTTTGATATACTGTGTGAGGTATGTTACTACGTTCTACGTGCAGTTTAAGTAGGTGTGCCTGTCATAGATTATTGATGGCGCCTGGTTTGCTGGCGTAACTGCCATACTATAGAGGAAGATACGGGCGTTGCTGTTGCAGGCAAGACCCTGAGAAGGAGCTTAGGAGGATGACAACGGACACAGGCTCACGGGGAGAAAATAATCTTAGGAATGTCGTTCCTTCCACGTCAGCATTTACAAACGAAGCCGCGGCCGAGATTCACTTTGATCCGGTTCCTTATGCGCCAGAATCAGCGGAAGCGCACAAGGCGCCCGTCTGGCGTATACGCCTGGCGCTGGTAGCAGACACCATCCAGCAGTTTGGCCTGGAAATAAACGGTGAAATCATCTTCGGCCGTGATGCCGAACTATCCAACCTGGTTGATTTGAAACAGTATGCCCAAGACACGCATGGTCTTTCGCGGCAGCATCTGATGCTGCGTCCCACGATGACCAATCTGTATGCGCTTGACGTGGGCAGTACGAATGGGACGCATCGCAACGGCCGTTCCATTGGCGTCAATAACCCCACACCCCTACACAGTGGCGACGTCTTGGACATGGGCGGTTTCCAACTCATTCTGCACATTGTTGATCGTCCACCATTGCAAACGGCGACGCTGCAAGAAAAGCTCGATCAGGCTGATGCTCTGACGCAAATCGCGAAAGCCATTACCTCGCAGCTTGATCCGGATGAAGTGTTGAATCAGGTTGTGGAAACGGCGCATGTGCTCACGGCGGCCGGCGAAACGGCCATTTGGCTGGTTGACGAACAAACCGGCGACCTTTTCCTGGAGGCAGAAAAAGGTATCGAGGATGAAAAAATCCGGCGTATACGCATCCCTATCAGTGAAGACACCCTGGCCGGTCAAGTTATCAGAAGCGGCCGGCCCATGCGCGCCATGCGTAAACCAGGCGAAGAACAAATCAAAGTCAAGACCGGCTACCTGGTTGAATCAATCCTCTACGTTCCGATTACATTAGGTGGGGTTACGTTGGGGGTGATTGCGGCCGGACACCGTGAAGAGGGCAAAACATTTAGCCGCCGCGACGAACGCCTGCTCACAGCTATTGCCGATTTCACCGCCATTGCCATCCAAAATGCGCGTGTTTATCAGGCCACCGATCAAGCGCTGGAACGCCGCGTCAAAGAGCTGTCTGCGCTCAACGAAATCACCCATGCCGTCTCCTCCTCGCTCGATCTGGCGCAGGTTTATGATGTATTGGTCAAGCAGCTTAACCGGCATTGGCCGGTAGAGGCTGTTCATCTCTACCTGTTCCATGAACGGCAGGGAGGATTGGTTCCTTTGCGCCTGGGTAAATTTCCACCCCAGGTAAAAATTGTCAAACAAGGCATGATTGCCCAAGCCGCCAAATTGAAAATGGCGATCATGTCCAATGATGTTGCTAATCATATCGCTTATGCGCCGGAGGCGGACGATTTTAACGGCCGTGCGCCGGCAACGTTAGCCTGCATTCCCCTGACCATCCAGGACAAAGTTGTCGGGGTGTTAGCGCTGGTCAACAAGGGCAACGGTCATTTTGTGGATGACGATTTAACCCTGCTGCGCGCATTTGCCAATCCGGTAGCGACGGCTATCGAGAACGCGCGTCTGTTTGCTGAATCGAGACGGCAGCAGGCAGCCGTGCAAGCCACGGCCCAAACCATCCCCGAACCCCTGCTTATTTTGGACGAATCTGGCAAACCCATTGTGGCGAACAAAGCGGCGCGCTATCTCCTGGAAAACCATATGTCCCCTCTTTTTGATGGGATTAGTCGCAGTGTGGGGCGCACGGCCGAGGTGATCATTGACGAGCAAACTTACCTGACCACTTCGCAGCACTTGCCGGAGGTAGGCACTATCGTCGTCATGCAAGACATTACTTACGTCAAACAGTTGGAGCATGATCGCGCTGAATTCATACGCGGTCTGTCACATGACCTCAAAAGCCCGCTAACGTCCATCAAAGGGTTTGCGCAGCTGTTGGACAAGGTGATGACCCTCAATGAAAAAGGGCAGCGTTTTGTGCGGCAAATTGTTGATGCCAGCGACCGCATGTTGGACATGATTAACCAGATGTTGCAGTTAGCGCGTGGCGAGGTGATCGAGCCAGAACGAATGCCTTGCCACCTGGAGCAGATTGCGGCCAAGGTTTGCGCTGACGTAGAAGGGAGTGCGCTGCACAAAGAATCTGTGGTTGCTACGGAAATAATTGGGACGCCTTACGTCATCCTGGCAAATGAGATGCGTATTTACCACATGATTTTGAATTTGGTGGATAATGCGCTCAGATACTCCCCTGAACGTTCTACGATACGCGTCCTTGTGGAATTTAAGGAAGAAGCAGTGACCATTCGCGTGCAAGATGAAGGGCCTGGGATTCCGCAGCAGGAGATACCGCGCATCTTTGATAAATATTACCGGGGCGAGCATGGTAAAAAACAGCCGGGAACGGGCGTTGGACTTGCGGTTGTTTGGGCTGTTGTTGATGCCCATGATGGTCAGATTATGGTGCGCAATTTGCCAGAGAAGGGCGCAGAATTTGTTGTGAGCTTACCGGTTAATTTGCCTTTGGCGTCTGCCGATCAATAAGTTTAGCGGACGTAACGATATGAACCGGACACGGGTTGACGTCGCCATTGTTGGCGCGGGCGCCGCCGGGTTGATGGCTGGAATTTGGGCCGGCCGCGCGGCTCCACAGCAGCGAATTGTGTTGTTAGACGGGGCGCGCAAGTTGGGGGCCAAAATTCTTGTCTCTGGCGGTGGGCGCTGTAACGTCACGCACGATCAGGTGAACGTTGCGGCGTATGCCGGCGCCTCGCCTCATGCCATCAAGAAGGTGTTATCCCGTTTTGATGTGCCGCAAACGGTCGCCTTTTTCCGCGATCTGGGGGTCACGTTGAAGCGAGAGGAAAGCGGCAAGCTGTTCCCGGCAACCGACCGCGCCGAGACGGTGTTAGACGCATTGCTCACGGCCGTTTCCCAAGCCAACGTTCCCATTTACCATCCTTATCGCGTGGAAAGCATGGACAAAACGGCCGTTGGTTTCCGTCTGGCAGGCCCTTGGGGCGAGTTAACGGCCGTGCGTGTCATTCTGGCGACCGGCGGGCGCAGCATCCCCAAAAGCGGCTCCGACGGGCACGGCTACCGGCTGGCGCAAGCGCTGGGGCACAGCCTCACCCCCGCCATCTTGCCTGCCCTTGTTCCGCTCACATTACCGGATGGGCACTTTATCCGCGCCCTCAGCGGCGTCACCCTGCCTGCCATGCTCACCCTGCACACCGCCACCGGCAAAAAAGTGGTCGCCTTCACCGATTCTACGCTTTGCACCCATTTTGGCCTGTCTGGGCCGGCCGTGTTAGACATCAGCCGCCATTTTTTAGCCGCGCAGCGTGACGATCCCGGCCACGTGTTGACCATCAACTGGCTGCCATCCTTTGCCCCCGACCAACTGGATGGCGCGCTGCAAGGGCTGCGACAGAAAAGCGTCGTTGGGTACTTGCGCGCCCACCTGCCTGAACGCCTGGCGGCGGCGTTGTGTGTGCAAGCCGGCGTCGCCCCAGACACAGCCGGCCATCACCTGACACGCGCCGCGCGCTGCGCGCTGGTGCAGCAGGTGATGCACTGCCCACTGCCCATCAGCGGCAGTCGTGGCTATAATTACGCCGAAGTGACGGCCGGCGGCGTGCCATTGTCAGAGTTAGACCTGAAAACGATGCAGTCGCGCCGCTGCCCTGGCTTGTTTTTATGTGGTGAAATTTGTGACGTAGACGGCCGTATCGGTGGCTACAACTTTCAATGGGCGTGGGCCAGTGGGTACACGGCCGGCATTGCGGCGGCGGGGGCGTGAAACGTGAAACGTGAGCAAGTCGGCATCACATTTCACTGAGTTATAGGATTTACGATTAACGATTTGCGATTTACGATTTACGATTGGCCTGCCCCTGACAAGCTATGAGAAAACCCCAAATCTTTTAGCAGTTATACGGAGAATATGTAGTCCGAACATCCTTGTTCGGACATCGAACAGGGATGTTCGATTTACAAAGAGAAACATGGCATGATCAATCCACGCGAACAACGAACCCAGGTATTACAACGACAAGTAGAGCGGCTGACGCGCCGTTTGGCTGCTTTACAGGGTATCAGCGGCCGTCTCAGCCGGCTGCGGCTGGCGCTGTTTGTGGGGGCGACGGCCGTTTCCCTCATCACCCTCTTTCGCTTTGGCCCCTGGGCCTGGGTGGGCGTCAGCGTCCTCAGCAGCATCCCGTTTCTGTTCGCCGTCGCGCGCCATCGCCGCGTAGACAAGGCGATCACGCAGCAGCGGCTGTGGCGGCAGATTAAGCAAACGCATCTGGCGCGGATGGCGTTGGATTGGGATGCCATTCCGCCCACGCTGCCGGCCCCGTCCCGCCTGGAGCACCCCTTTGCCCATGACCTGGACCTGATTGGCGAGCGGTCGCTGCACCGGCTGCTGGATACGGCCGTTTCCCATGGTGGCAGCGCCCGCCTGCAACAATGGCTGCTAAACACGGAGCCAGATCGAGACGCCATCGCGCAGCGTCAGCGTCAGGTGCAGGCGTTACAGGCCATGCCCCATTTCCGTGACAAGCTGGTTTTGTACGCCACCCTGGCCGCCGGTGATGAAGAAGCCACCGCCATTGGCCGCGACAAATGGCCGGGGCAGCGCCTGCTGGATTGGCTGGCGCTGCAAGCGGAGCCTGGCTCGTCCCGGCTGCTGCTGCTGCTGCTGTGCGGCCTGTCGGCGCTGACCATCCCGCTGCTGCTGCTCAACGTGGCGAACGTGCTGCCCCCCTGGTGGCTGCTGGCCTGGGTTCCTTTTGTGATGCTGTCGGGCACACAGGCGCGCAAGGTGGGGCCATTGTTCAAGGACGCCAGCTTTTTGGGGGATGGGCTGCGGCGTCTGCAAGTTGTTTTTGGCTACCTGGAAACGTACCGGTATGGGCGACACACGGCCGTGCGGGAGATTTGCGAACCCTTTTTAGATGAAGGGCGACGGCCGTCGCAGCAGCTTAAACGGGTGACGCGCATTATTAGCGCGGCCGGGATTCAACACAACCCCATACTCTGGCTGCTGCTCAATGCTCTGCTGCCCTGGGACGTCTATTTTGCCTGGCGCATGCAGCAGCTTAAGCGGGATTTGCAAGATTTGCTGCCGCGCTGGCTGGATACCTGGTACGAATTGGAGGCGCTCAGCTCCCTGGCGACCTTTGCTGACCTGAACCCTGGCAGTAGTTATCCGGAGATTGTGGCGTTGGAGACGGCCGTGGCAGTTCCGGTCGCCCCTCTTTTCCAGGCCACTGCCCTCGGCCATCCCCTCATTACCGCGGCCCAGCGCATCACCAATGATTTCCAGATAGATTCTCTGGGGTCTGTGACGTTGATCACCGGCTCCAATATGGCTGGCAAAAGCTCGTTTTTACGGACGTTGGGGGTCAATCTGTGCCTGGCTTATGCGGGTGGGCCGGTTGCTGCCGACGCGCTGCGCGTCTCGCTGTTCCGCCTTTACACCTCTATCCAGATTGCCGACTCGGTGACCGACGGTTTTTCCTTTTTTTATGCCGAAGTGCGCCGCTTGCAAAGCATGTTGGCGGCGCTGCAACAAGAGACGGCGTATCCCCTTTTCTTTCTCATTGATGAAATTTTTCGGGGCACGAACAACCGGGAACGACTCATCGGCAGCCGCGCTTACGTGCAGGCGTTGGTTGGCGGGCATGGGGTGGGGGCCATCGCCACCCACGATTTGGAGCTGGTGAAGCTGGCCGATGACTCGCCCCAAATTCGTAATTTTCACTTTCGAGATGAGGTGGTAGACGGCCGTATGGTCTTCGACTACAAACTGCATCCCGGCCCGTGCCCCACCACCAACGCCCTCAAAATTATGCGCCTGGCAGGGCTGCCCGTGCCCGACCAATCGTGACCTCGCACCGACCCGACGCCCGGTACCCGGCTAGCGACGCCCATGCTTTCGCCACCAGCAGACCAGGAACATCAGGCCGGTGATCAGGAAGGGGGAACTGTAGGCAAAGGCGGCGAACAGCCGGTTTTCTTGGAAGCTGAGGTAGGCGACAATGCTGATGCCGACGGCGCTGAGCGCGGCCACAAACCCGCCCACGCCTTCTTGCCGCCACGCATACAGCAGGCCGATGATTGCCACCACCAGCAGGGCAAACAACACTACCACTGTCTGACCTCGTTCCTGCGAACGCAGCGCCAGCAGGCTCTCCGCACCCACCACACGCAAATACACCAAGCCGGTGAGCACAGCCAGTAAGCCAATGGATTTGGTCATCAATTGCAGTTCATCAAAACCGTTAAACGGTTCTTGCGAATTGGGTAGACGCGCCATGAGTTACCTCCGTATGTGTAAAGATGTAGGGTGAAGGATGAAAGCTGTTTGATTTCAGGATACAGGATGGGAACGGCCGTTGGCAACAACAGTTGTCATCTATTTCAGGTGACAGAAATCCTGACCTGGATAAACCAGTAAAGATTCATTCGTAGATTGCGCAGTTACACTGAGTCATCAGTTACACAGAGAACACAGAGGAGACACGGAGATTCACAGAGAG
>JACSRF010000498.1 GCA_014879875.1 Anaerolinea sp. | reverse complement strand
GAACCGCTCTCCAGCTTTGCCCTTGCGCCCGAACCCACCGGCCCCGAACACAGCCCTCTGGGCGAACGGGTGCATTTGTTGGATGTGAACGGCGCGGTTTTAGACGGCCGTTTGCAAATCACCTGGGTTTATAGCCGAAATCTACACCGTCAGGAAACAATTGACCGACTGGCTGACGATTTTGCCGTTTGTTTGGAAGCGTTGATTGACCATTGTCTTTCCCCCGATGCGGGCGCTGATACGCCTGCCGATTTCCCGTTAGCAGAACTTGATGCCGAGGAGTTGGGCAATCTGTCTCAATTGATTGAGGCCATTGACGAAGAAGAGGATGATTAGCATGAAGATGAAGAACGTAGAAGATGTATATCCCCTTTCGCCGATGCAGGAGTTGATGCTGTTTCACTCGCTGACGGCTTCCGATGCGGAAGTTTTGTCGGAACAGTTGAGTTTTACGCTGCATAAGCATCTTCGTGTTGCCGACCTGCGGCGGGCGTGGCAACACGTGGTGGAACGCCACCCTATTTTGCGCACCGCTTTTTTGTGGGATGGGTTGAAACGGCCGTTGCAAGTTGTGCGCCGCCAGGTTAAGCTGCCGTTTGTACAGCAGGATTGGCGAGGCTTATCGCCCACTGAGCAAGCGGAACGGCTATGCACTTTTCGAGAAGCGGATCGCGCCAAAGGCTTTGACCTGAAGAAAGCGCCCATCATCCGCCTGACGCTCATTCAGATGACTGATGACACCTATCATCTTCTATTTAGCTTCCACCATATCTTGTTGGATGGGTGGTGTTTGTCTTTGATCTTCAAAGAATTGTTTGCTTTTTACGAAGCATTCGGCCGGGGGGAGGCGTTGGCTTTGCCCCCGACACGGCCGTATAAGGATTACATCGCCTGGTTACAAAAGCAGGATTTAGCCGCCGCCAAACAGTTTTGGCAACAAACATTGAAGGAGGCTAAGGTCCGTGTGCCCTTGCGCGGTGATGGTGTTTCGGACGGTTACGGCTCGAGGCAAATGACGGTTTCAGAATCGGTAACGGCCGTTATCAAACAGTTGGCCCAGGAAAACAAACTAACCCTAAACACCTTCTTGCAGGGCGCTTGGGCCTTGCTGCTGGGACAATACAGCCGTGAAACAGACGTCGTTTTGGGCATCACCGTTTCCGGTCGGCCGGCCGAGTTGGGGGGCGTGGAGCAAATGGTCGGTCTCTTCATCAACATCCTACCGCTGCGCATCCAAATTCATGCCGGGGCCACATGTCTGGCATGGTTGAAACAAGTTCAGGAGGCAAACCTCGCCCTGCGCCAATTTATGCACACGCCCTTAACCCAAATTCAGGCGTGGGGCAATTTAAAGTCTGGCACCCGTTTGTTTGACAGCTTGCTTGTCTTCGAAAATTATCCGACATCCGTTTCCTTTGGGGAGAACGAGCAGAGCGAGCAAAGCTTGCAAGTGGTCGATGTGGTGGGTGGTGATGTCAGAACAAATTACCCGCTCACAATAACGATTTTTCCCGGCCGAGAGTTGCAAATTCGCATCAGTTACCATCGCCGTTCATTTGCGGACGGTGAGGTGGCCCACATGCTCACCCATCTAAAACGCCTGCTGGGGGAGATGGCCGCCAACCCTCACCAACACCTATCCCAACTGCCTCAGCCCGCCGAACAATTTGACCGCCGAACTGCCCCCCAAGCCACGAACCACATGCCCCAAACACAGCAACCCTACATCCCGCCGCGAAACAAAACAGAGTTTCAATTGGCGCAGTTATGGGAAGAGGTTTTGGGCGTCCGCACCATCAGTGTTGTTGCTAATTTCTTTGATCTGGGTGGTAATTCGTTGATGGCATATGATATGGTTGGTCGCATCCGGCAACAGTTTGGCCTGAATGTCGCTTTGTCCGTTTTGTTGGAGACGGCAACCATTGAGCAGATGGCCCAATCGTTACATCGGCATACTGATTCACGTCCCTGGTCGCCGCTCGTTTCTATTCAGCCGCATGGAGAGAAACGGCCGTTGTTCTTCGTCCATCCCGGCCCCGGCAGCGTCTTCTGCTATCTCGATTTAGCCCGCCACTTGGGCGCGGAACAACCCTTCTATGCCTTACAGGCACGCGGCTTCGAAGAAAACCTCGAACCCCTCACCCAGGTAGAAACAATGGCCGCCTGCTACATTGAATCCCTCAGCGCTATCCAGGCAAACGGCCCATACCTCTTGGGCGGCCACTGCTTCGGCGGCGTAGTCGCCTTTGAGATGGCTCAACAGATACAAAAACAAGGGCATGAAATTGCGCTTCTGCTCATCATGGACGTACCGCCGCCCCCCGACGACGTCACAGACATCACCCTGGACGACGCCGAGGAACTCGAAGCCCTCGCCTGGGTTATCGACCAATTCTACGGCACAACCTTAGCAGCATCACACGACCACACCCAACAACTTGATCTAGACCAACAAATAGAATTCCTGCTGGATCAGCTAAAAACTAACAACCTCCTGTTTTCTCCCGATGCAGGAGCCGCCCAAATTCGCCGTCTTATACAAATCAGCAAAGCAAACACCCAGGCTTACGTCCGCTACAAACCGCCACTCACCACAAACAAAATCACTTTGATCCGAGCGGAAGACGCAACGCCTGAATATTATGGCATAAAAAATCTTGAAAACTATTTAGACCAAACATTTGGTTGGGGCAAATATTCCACCGAATCTGTTGATGTTTTCACTGCCCCGGGCGAGCATGTTACCATGTTGGCAGAACCGCATGTGCCTGTTCTCGCTCAACGACTCAGTGAATGCCTCGGCAGCGCCCAAAAGGAGACATGATGACACAAGCGCCTGCAAACAAAGGAATGCGAGCCTTTAACATTATTTGGATTGGGCAGCTATTTTCGCTGTTAGGTTCCGAACTCACCGGCTTTGCCCTGGGCATTTGGGTATACCAAAATACAGGCTCAGTGACACAGTTCGCCCTCATATCCTTTTTCACCATCATACCGGGACTGGTGCTATCGCCCATTATCGGCGCATTGGTAGATCGTTGGAATCGCCGCCGGATCATGATTTTTAGTGATACCGGGGCGGCACTAAGCACTTTGTTTATTGCCGTGCTGCTCTGGGGTGGGCAACTGGAAACATGGCACATCTATCTGGCGACTATCATCACCTCAACCCTTAGCGCTTTCCAGAATCCTACCTACATGGCCGCTATCACGCTCATGGTACCCAAGAAACAGCTTGGGCGGGCCAATGGCATGGTGCAAATGGCGCTTGCCATTTCGCAGCTTGTGGCGCCGGTTGTGGCCGGGATTTTGGTCGATACCATCCAGATTCGCGGCGTAATCCTGGTGGATTTTGCCACCTTTTTGTTCGCTATCCTCACGCTGCTGATGGTACGCATCCCCGATCACAAGCCCAAGCTGGGCGAAGGCGAGGAAGAAGAGAAACGTTCGATCTGGCAGGATGTTGTTTTTGGTTGGCGGTATATTACAGAACGGCCCGGTATTCTGGCGTTGTTGATTTTCTTCTCGTTTGCCGGATTCCTGGTGGGTATTGTCAGTGTATTGGCAACGCCTTTGGTGCTGAGTTTCGCCTCGGCGTCTGTTTTGGGGACGGTGTTGTCTATTAGCGCCACCGGCATGTTGGCGGGCGCAGCGGCGATGAGCGCCCTAGGAGGGCTGAAGCGCCATATTTACGGCGTATTGGGCTTCTCTTTGTGGCTGGGGGTTTGTCTGGTGTTGGTGGGTCTGCGTCCTTCGGCCGTTTTGGTTGCTATCGGCGGATGGGCTTTCTTCTTTGCTCTTCCGATTGTGAACGCATCTGCTACCGCCATTATGCAAATAAAGATAGAGCCGGATGTGCAAGGGCGTGTCTTTGCTTTTAGGCGAATGATTTCCGGCGGGGCGATTCCAATCGCTTATTTAATCTCCGGCCCACTAGCCGACTATATCTTTGAGCCTTTGATGGCCCAGGAAGGCCCTCTGGCGGGGAGTGTGGGGCAGATTATCGGAACCGGAGACGGCCGTGGCATTGCTTTGTTGTTTATTGTCGCGGGCATATTCCTTGTTGTCCTGACTGCGGGCGGCTTCCTTTATCAACCGTTACGATTCATTGAGGATAGATTGCCTGATGTGATAATGTAAGAAGAGGAATCTGACTCTACGGAAACGCCGCCTTTGGAACCGGAACAAATTATTGAGGTCTGAGAGAGAACAATGGAACTAATTATACAAAATCTTAGTAAACGTTATGGCGAACAGATATGGGGATTGCGTAACTTTAGCCTGAAAGTGGGGCCGGGTGTTTTGGGACTATTAGGACCAAACGGAGCGGGTAAATCGACGCTGATGCGCATCCTGGCCACTATAACGCAAGCGACTAAGGGGAAAGTGACCTGGAACGGCAAAGACATCTCGCAATCGCCGAATCAAGTGCGGGCTGTGTTGGGCTATTTGCCTCAGGATTTTGGGGTTTACCCTAACTTAAATGCGGTGGAATTCTTGGAATATTTGGCGGCTATTAAAGGGCTGGACAAACAGGCGGCACGCAAGCGAATTGATGAACTGCTGCAGGTAGTTAACCTGGTGGAAGCTCGCAAGCAGCCGCTGGGCGGCTTTTCCGGGGGGATGAAGCAGCGTGTGGGCATTGCCCAGGCGTTGCTCAATGATCCGCAGTTGTTGATTGTGGATGAGCCGACCGGCGGCCTGGACCCTGAGGAGCGCGTTCGTTTTCGTAATTTGTTGGCTGATTTGTCTGGAGAACGCGTTATTATTCTTTCGACGCATATTGTCTCTGACGTTGAAGCGACGGCGACCCATATTGCCCTCATTAACCAGGGACAGTTGCTGATGCATACGTCTCCTGAGGCTTTGTTGAAGTCTGTGGAGGGTAAAGTGTGGGGATGGACTGTTCCCAGTGATATGCTTTCACAGGTGAGGCAGCAATATATTGTAAGCAGCACGATTCGTCGTAGCGATGGTGTTCACTTGCGTCTTGTGGCCGATTCGCCGCCAACGGCCGTTGCTCAAAATGTATCGCCGTCTTTGGAAGATGCTTACTTGTACCATTTATCGGCCGGCAGGCAGAATAGAGGGAGACCATCATGAAAATTCACCGTCTCCTTTATCACCTCATGGTTGCGGATTTTCAGGAGCGCACGCGACGCTACAGTTTCCTCATTACCCTGATGTTAACCTTTTTCGCTGCGTATGCCTACATTCCCCCCATTGATTCCGGCTACCTGACACTTGGCTTGGGGGATTATCGAGGAATTTACAATTCCGCCTGGGTCGGCGGTGCAGTCGCTGTTCTGACGTCTGCGCTGCTGTCGCTGCCCGCTTTCTACCTGGTAAAAAATGCCATAGAGCGCGATGAACTTACGGGCGTTGGTCAGATTATCGCCACGACTCCCATCGGAAAAATCACCTACATTCTGGGCAAGGCGCTGAGCAATTTTGTCTTTTTGGCCGTTATGGTGGGCATTACTGCCGTTGCCGCTTTTGTCATGCAAATTATCCGCGCCGAATCATTCCAAATTAATCCGTTTACTTTGGTTGCCCCGTTTATTTTTGTGGCGCTGCCCGCTATGGCTGTGGTGGCGGCTCTGGCTGTGTTGTTTGAGACAATTTCATGGCTGCGTGGTGGGTTCGGGAACATCGCTTATGTCGTTTTGTGGTTTGTTATTCTCATCACCTCATTGGTTCAAGTGCCTTCTGAGCCTGACCCGGCTGCTGAACCGGGCAACGATTTGTTGGGGGTGTCTATTCCTTTAACAGACATGGTAACGGCCGCAAGCACGGCGTTCCCCGGCTATGACGGGACTTTTGCCATTGGCGCAACAACCGTACAGGATTCTGTGCAAACTTTTGTTTGGGATGGGATTGATTGGACAGGCTCCATCATCCTAAAACGTTTGATGTGGGTGGGCATTGCGGCCGGAATTAGTTTGTTGGCGGCCGTTTTTTTCCATCGCTTTGATCCGGCGCTGGAAAAACGACGGCGGGGTGATGAAGGGCAGCCGCCGGAATTGCCAACAGCTTCAAGGGTGACGCCTTTGCCTGCTCAAACAGCCCATATTCAACTCACACCTCTTCCTGCCAGACAGTTGAAGTCCCGTTTTGGGGGGATTTTGGTTTCTGAATTGCGCCTGATGCTAAAAGGGGCACGTTGGTGGTGGTTTGTGGTGGCGGTGGGGTTCATTGCAGCCGGGATTTTTGTGCCGACTGAGTGGGCGCTGCGATGGGTGTTGCCGTTGGCCTGGATTTGGCCGGTGCTGCTCTGGTCTGCAATGGGTTCCCGTGAAATGCGCCATCGAACGAATCAACTGGTGTTTACGGCCGTTTTTCCTTTACAGCGTCATTTTCCAGCCATGTGGCTGGCCGGTGTGGTAATTGCTCTGGTAACATCCAGCGGTATAGCCATAAATCTGTCGTTAGCCGGACAATGGATGCAGTTGTTGACGTGGGTTACAAGTGCCTTATTTATTCCATCGTTGGCGTTGGCCCTGGGTACCTGGAGTGGCAGCAGTAAGCTTTTTGAGGTTACGTACACACTCTTGTGGTATATCGGCCCTGTAAATCAGGTGGCGTACCTGAATTTTATGGGAACATCAGGAGAGCCTTTATCAATCGGCGCGTTCCTTCTCTACTGGGTCGTCGTAGGGCTTCTTATTGGTGTGGCGTGGCTGGGGCGAAAGAGACAAATCTCTTCTTAACACGGCCAAATTAGGCAAATCGTTCCCTGGCAGATATGTAAGCTTGGAAATTATACTGATCGGACTAAAGTTTGTCCGATTACGCGGTTGCAAAAAGCTGAAAATTTTCTGTCAGCAATGTAAAGTGACCCCCATTGTCAAGACCACAAATCAGCAAAAATAAGGTGGGTAGTTCGACATTAAGACCT
>JACSRF010000647.1 GCA_014879875.1 Anaerolinea sp. | reverse complement strand
AGGTGGAGGGTAACGGCCGTACCCCAAAATGCCGTCGCCTTGGCCCCCGGAACCTTGTCCAGGTCAGCGTAACGCAGCGACCCCAACAGGTAAAGGGCCAGGCCATAAAAGTATTCCGACCAATCGTCGGGCTGATACAGATAATATCTGGCCGCCTGGCGAATCGTCAGCAAAATGGCGAAGGCTCTTTCCAATCCGGCCGGCGGCGCTGCCTGATCGGGATGCAGCAGAGCGCAGTGCAGGCTTTCATAAAAAGCGCCAATCGTTTCCGGCGTCTGGCCGGTTTCCCGCAGCGCCGGGGCGAGAAGTTTGGTGACGACGGCCGTTTCCAAATGCAGCAGGTCACGCAAAATGTGGTCCTGACGCGCCTGGGCAAAATCAATCAGGTACGCCGACCGGCTTTCTGTCTCCACCAGCACGTTTTCCAGGTTCAGGTCGCCATGAATATAAGCGACGTAGGCGTCGAAGGAATGGTTAAGGAGGCGGGGCAGCGCGTGCAGCGGATTGGGTAAAGGGCGGCCGTTGGGCAGGGTGAGGGTAACGGCCGTTACATCCACAAATTCTCCCAACACCTTCGCCACTTGTTCGTGCAACAGTTCCTGCCGGGTTTTACGCACGATCCCCACAAGGGGCTGCTGGAGCACGTCTCCCACTTCATAAGCCGCGCCGTCCGGCGCAGGGAAGACGTGCATCCGGTACGCGGCTTGCGTCTCCGCGGGCATGTCCAACGAAAGCGTTTGTGTCTGCTGCGCCACTTTCACCACCCGAAAGCCGGATAGCTGCACGTAAGCGCCGGGCGCAAACGCGCGTTGGTTGGCCGTGCTGGGATGCAGCCACTGCGCCTGGACGCCCGGCGGCAAATTGACCAATTCAATCACCAGGTTCACAGGCAGAAAAGAGTCGTAATGGGTTTGTAAGTGAAGGTCGGGGCGAACTGCGCGCGTTTGTGACCAAAGCATACCCAGGCTTTTACAGAGCCGCGCCGCCAACGTGTGACGAATATCCTCCATGCTGGCGCTCTGCAAATATTGATACAAACTTTGTATGCCAAAGGTCCCGGCGCCGACCAGCGGATACCACAAGCCCCCCCACTGGCTTCCCGGCGGGTATACGGGTTCGCCACGAATCTCGGCCACGCCCGGCAGCCTGTTTTGAATGCAGGTCTGGTACGCCTGCCATTCCTGCTGGATGCGCGCCACCAGGTCTATTTTGACAACGGCCGGCAGTTCGGCGCCATCCACTCTGACCGGACGAATTAGAAACACGCGGCTGCCACTCAATCCGCTTTGGAATTCAGACTTAATGATGACCTGCTGATAACCGGCAAATGTGGCTGCCAGAACTTTGGCGGCGTAAGCCGGTAACGCTGCTCCCGTTCGATTGATAATTTGGGGTTGACCTGGTTGCATCTTGCCTTCTCCAATGTGACTATCCAGACTTCAAGTCTCCGCCTACTATTATTATGCGGTTAGCGAGCAAATTCTTTCGTCAAGGGTGTAAATTCGCGCTTCTCAATTGCTGCGCCAGCATATCAATCGAACGCCGGATCAGGCAGCCGTCCCACCCGGGCGGCCTTCAGGGAAGAAATGGTAGCCTCCTTCTCGCTGCCCACGCCAGTTCAGGATGTAATAAGGGTTGGACGGCTGTGGTTCGATTTTTTTGCGTATACCGCGTATGGTCTGATAGAGGGTCTCGGTAGATACGCCTTCTTTGAGGACGTCGTCAGGCCAGGCGGCTTCGATCAAGTCAGTATGGGTGTGGCGCTTCTGTGGATGCTGAATGAGAAAGTGTAAGACAGCGCGCTCCAGAGGTGGCAGATTGTCAATGCGCGCAGTTCCCTGGTAAACATCCCCGGTAACGTCGAGCCAGATTTTGCCACGGCTGCGCCCGGCGACTTGCGCGACGTAAGCATTGAGCAAACGGCCGTTCACCCCCCATACCCCATTTTCCCGCTGATAACAAACACCCTTGGCGCCGAGGCAGGGCAGCAACTCATGGCGCTGTATGGCCGGCTGTGGCGGCGCTTGCGGGTGACGTCGCTTATCCTCTTGATCCACAGCCGGTTGGGTCTGCCATTTTTGCAGCTCAGACAAAACCAACTGCTCTTCTTGCGTCAGCCCATGCCAGATTTCCCCCAGGCGATGCTGCGTGTTTTGTTGGCGCAGCAGCGCCGCTTCCCAGTCGGCAGGGGTATGAAAGCGGGGGGGCGTAACGGCCGTTTCCCCCACCGTCCACCAGTCGCACACCACCCGCAACAAAGAAGGATAGCCGCCGGTTATGGCTAACATGCGCGCGATTACCGGTTCTGTTAACGATTCCGGCAAATGGCGGGTGCGGTGGGCGATCATGTAACGCGCATCGGCGGCGCACAACGGCCCAACCCAACACGTGTGCGTATCCAGAATGCCCTGGAGCGGGCTAAGGCTTTCCCACTGTGGCAAATATTGAATCTCTTGTGGCAGGCTGACCAGATAACAAAGCGTTTCTTTGAAGCTGTCGCGCAAGCCGCGCAGCGTGTTCGTCATCCGTACTGTAGCCGTCTGGCAAAAGCGGTCAAAGCGATCAAAGATCAGGCCAATCCGTATTTCCTCCGCTTCCAGAGACAGCAGCAGCTCGCGCAAGGCGCTTTGCGGCAGGAAGGGGTCGCGCGCCGTTTCCGTCTTGCGGTACAGATCGCGGATGTGCAGTTGCAGTGACCGGTCAAACCGGCAGCTGACTTCATAGAAAGAACGGAGGATGGCGCGGTAAAGCGTCGCCAACGTATTGTCCGGCAGGTTGATCAAATCTACCGGCGCCAACACCACCTGGCGCTTGTAAGGGGCGAGAAGGGATTGCAACACGTCCGGACGATGACACAGAAATGACAGCAGCGTCGCTCGGCCGGCGCCGGACAGTCCAACGATGACGCCGCTTTCGCCGGCCGCCAGCCAGGCGGCAATCGTCCTCGCTTCTTGAGCGCGGTAAGCGTCAGGGTAATGCTGCCAGTAGTCATCAGGAGCAGGCACAGTAGATCGAGACATTTTCTCACCTCCCTACGCACATCAGCAACTCTTCAGCGGTTGTTCAACTGCGGCTCAGGCTTGTGGCGGCTTTTTCCCGTAAGCTGTGGGTATCTGTTTGATATGCCGTTGAGCGTCTCATGAGCGAATTCATGGCCTGGTAGATGAATTCGGGCGCCACACTCGACGAGTCCTTACCAATGAGGAGGTGACTCGTGATGCTCAAGGCGACTTATGATGCTTATTGGCAACGTATACTGCTTGCTTTACTGCTGCTGATGCTGGTTGTGTCTACGGTGGGCGCAACGGCCGTATACGCTACCATTGACAATGCTCCCTATTTTACGCTGTTCCAGGCGCAAAACCCAGGTGGCAGCTCCGCGCCCGTGATGGTGGCTGATTGTAACGGCGGCGGCTCGCAAAACGGCTGTGGGGGATAGATGGTAGTCGGTGATCGGTGATCGGTAGTCGGTGGGTACATTTCTGAATCACCGTTCACCGTTCACCGATTACCGTTCACCGTCCCCACCGTCCCCCTACGGCTGCCCCACACAAAGAAAACTCCCCCAATGGGCGACATCCAGACCGGCGTTGACGGCCGCGCGCTGCGTCAACGCCAACGCCTCCGCCGGCCGCGCGCCGGATAGCAGATGGCGGTAAAACGCCAGCATAAAATCGGGCGTCTCCTGGTCCAGAATGGGCCACAGGCTGCCCACCACCCGCTGCGCCCCGGCCGCCAGGCAGGCAATGGGGATGCCCATCGCTTCGTCCCCTTCGTAGAGCGCATTGCGCAAACCGCTGCACGCCGACAACGTGACCAGCGGGGGCAGCGGCGCAAGCTGCGCCAGTTCATCCAACCAGAGGTCCTGATCAGCCAGCGCCAGGCCGGTGAGACGGCCGCTAAACTGGTCAGAAAAAGCGTGGGTGGCAATGTGCAAAAAGCTGAAATTGGACGCCATCGTCTGGCTGAGTTGACGCCAGTTGGCGAAGGTGGCCTCCGCGCCGGTAAGGCGGTGTGCGCCAGAAGCAAACAGGTGGCTTAATGCATCCGCCTCTTGCGCCACTGCGGGCAGAGCGGGATGCCGTCCCTGGAAGTCGCCGACGGTTATGAAGAGTCCACCTGAACTGTGGTCGGCGTAGGCTGCTTGTGGTCGCTGCCAGAGCTGAACCAGGCTTTGCAGCGAGGGCGTGATGACCGGAATGCAGGCGGCGGCCAATGGCAGCCTGTCCGTCCCCAAAAGCAGGCCAGCCCAGGGCAGGCGGTGCAACTGCCGGCTGGGAGCAATGAGCAGGTGGGTAGAAGGCTCTAACTGCGCGCGCACCCTCTCCGGCAAAAGGGCGCCGCCGACGGCAGCCAGATCACGCGGTCGCACAGATTGACCGCGCGGTGCGCGCCCACACAGCTTGATAACCAGGCGCGTGGCCGGGGTGATGGGGCTGCGCCAGGCGTAAATTTCGTCCGGGGTTACAGTGACGGCCTGAATCTGGTTTTCGCTCTGGTAATAATCGAGCGCCAGCCAGTTGTCGCCCAGATGAGCGTTGGCGTACTGCCGGAATTGATCCAGGTTGAAGGTGACGGCCGGCGCTTCGAGCGGGTTTTGCGCCCAGGCGGCGCGTTCAAGCTGGCTGACGGCCGTGTCATACTGCTGCACCTTTTGCACAAATTGTTGGTGCAGCTCCTGGTTGGGAAAAAAGCTGAACGTGGCGGAGGGCGTTGTGGCGCGCAGTTGTTGTTGCAGCCAGCGAATTTCCGCCGCCAATTCCGCCAGTTCATCTGTTGGGGGGAGGGGGGACGGGGCGCGCAGTTGGCGGGCTGTGGTTTGCGCTTTGCTCTCTTCGATGAAGTGCAGCATGTCGGCCGTCGCGCCCTGGGCGACCGCCAGGGTCACAGCCTGATCGAGCATGGGCAGGGGGCGCGCCAGGTAAGCGCCAACGACGGCCGGCTGCCACAAGGCGCGGCGCAGTTTGCCCAGAGTATCAATCGCCTGCCGGTAGCGGGATAAGGCGGCGCCATCGCCGGCGGCGGCGGCGTCCAATTCGGCCAGCCCGGCATACGCCTGCCACTCCAGGTCTGGGGCGACGCCGGGAGCCAGGCTGAGCGCTTCCTCCCAGGCGGCGCGGGCGGCGGCGTGGTCGTGGGCCTGGCAATAGCAGCGGCCCAGGTTAACCTGGCAGGCGACCTGATCCATGAGCATCCCCATCTCGCGAAAGGCGGCGACGGCCGTTTGCAAATGGCGCTGGGCGGCCGTGAACTGCTGCCCGGCTGTCAACGTTTGCCCCAGCAGGCGCTGTATCCGGGCTGTTTGCGGCTGATCCCCTTGCTGGCGCGCCACCGCCAACGCCTTATCTAACACGGGGATGGCTGCCTGCCCCTCACCGGTACGCCAGAGAAGCTCGGCGCGCAGTTTGTACAAGGCGGGGTCGCCCTCTGCCTGGCCGCTCTCCTGGTAATGTTGGCCGGCCTGGTCGAGATAGCTGCGCGCCTGGGGCCATTGGTTTAATTGCAAACAGACGCGCGCCAGGCGCACCTCGCAGGCAGCCAGGCGCTGTGGCATATCTAACTGCGTCAGGCGATGATGCGCCGTTTCCAGGCAGTGCAGAGCGCGTTGGTAGTGGCCCATTTGCACATGTACTTCACCCTGGTGCATCTGGGTGATAGCGGGCAGCCAGCGATTGCCAATTTCGTCGTACAGTATTTCGGCCTGTTGGAAGTAAGCGAGGCTGTGCGCATATTGGCCGCGATACAGTTCCAGCCAGCCACTTTCCAGTAAAGCGTCGGCCCATGGCCCACGCGCCTGAAACTGGGCGAAGATGTTTCTGGCGGTGGCAAAAGCGGTGGCGGCGGCGGTTAGCTGCCCTGTTTGTTGATAGATTTGCGCCAGGCTGACGTCGCATTGCGCTTGCCAGAGGGGGATGTCCTGGCGCGCAAATTCGGCGGCGGCGGCGGCGAGCCTGGTGGTGGCGGTGTGCAGGTCTTGCTGCCACCACCAACTGATCATGCCAAGCTGGAGGTTGACGCTGGCTATTTGCACCGCGGCGCCGGCTTGCTCATAAAGCGCCAGGGCTTCCTCGTAGTGGGCGATGGCCGGCGCGAAGTGGGTCTGGCGGCGCAGGATGCTGGCCTGGGTATAGTGACAGTGGGCCAGGCCGAGGTCGTCAGCGGTTTGTTGGAAGGTTTGCTGGGCGACGGCCGTTTCCCGTTCGGCGTCGTCAAAGCGGCCGATGAGCAGGTAGGCGTAGGCGAGGGAGAGGCGGCAGTGGGGCACGAAGTCGTCGAAGCCAGCCGCCAGGAGGTCGGCGAGCGCTTGTTCCAGGGCGACGGCGGCAGCGGTAAAGTCGGGGCGCGTCCAGGGTAGGGCGTTGCGCTGCCAGGCGCAGGCGGCGCGCCAGCCGGGTTCGTCCAGTTGGGTGAAGAGGGTGTGGGCGCGGGCGACGGCCGTTTCCACCAGGCGGGGCTGTACCCATCCGTTGGCGGCGCGCGCCAGGTACCAGGCGGAGAGGGCGCGTAGAAACAGGTCGCCGCTGTGTTGGGCGGCGGCGTCGGCGACGGACATGAGGGCGTAGGCGTAGGCAGGTTGGTTGAGAGCGGCCACGGCCGCTTGCTGCGCCAATTCGTCGAGCAGCGCCTGGTTGAGGGCCGGAAGCCGGCTGACGGCCTCCGGCAGCGCTGCGGCCGTCAGGCGCTGATGGTGCAGGTCGGCGGCGACCTGGAGCAATGGGTGTAGGGCGACGTGAAGGGCGGGCGGTGTGACCATGTTAACGGCAATGGTAATCTACCCCCCGCAGAAGAGCAAGGGGATGTGGTGCGACCGATTCCCGATTGTGCTTGGCAAAGACATCACCAGTGGTATAATCTTCGTTTACCTGGGGATGTGGCGGAATTGGCAGACGCGCATGACTTAGAATCATGTGCCGCAAGGCGTGTGGGTTCGAGT
>JACSRF010000369.1 GCA_014879875.1 Anaerolinea sp. | reverse complement strand
CTGGGCGTCATGCTGCCCTACACCCCCCTTCATTACCAGCTCTTCCACCAATCGTCAATCGTCAATCCTTCGACAGGCTCAGGACAGGTTCGTCAATCGCCAATCGTCAATCGTCAATCGTCAATCCTGGTGATGACCAGCGGCAACCTCAGCGAAGAACCCATCGCCTACCGCAACGACGAGGCCCGCGAACGCCTGGCCGACCTGGCCGACGCCTTCCTGCTGCACGACCGGGACATTCATGTGCGCTGTGACGACTCTGTGATGCGGATTTACGATTTACGATTGACGATTGACGAGAGCGCTGCCAATCGCCAATCCTTCGACAGGCTCAGGACGGGTTCGTCAATCGTCAATCGTCAATTGCCAATGCGTCGTTCGCGCGGCTACACTCCCTTCCCCGTGAAGCTGCCCTGGGAGGTTCCGCCGCTGCTGGCGACGGGGGCGGAGTTGAAGAATACGTTTTGTCTGGGCAACGGCCGTTACGCTTTCCTCAGCCAGCACATCGGCGACATGGAGAACTTCGAGACGCTGCAATCCTTTGAGGAAGGAGTGGCCCATTTTGAAAAGCTGTTCCGCGTGCAGCCGCAGTTGATTGCCTATGACATGCACCCCAACTACCTGGCGAGCCGCTATGCGTTGGAGCGGGCAGAACGGGAAGGGATCACGGCCGTTCCCGTGCAGCACCACCACGCGCATATCGCCGCCGTCATGGTCGAAAACGGGCATCCCGGCGACCGTCCCGTCATCGGCGTCAGCTTCGATGGCACAGGTTACGGGGATGACGGGGCGATCTGGGGGGGCGAATTTTTGGTGGCGGATTATGCGGGGTATGAACGGCCGTACCACCTCGTCTACACCCCCCTCCCTGGCGGCGATACGGCCGTGCGCGAACCGTGGCGCCTGGCGCTGGCCTGGCTGCGCCATTGCGGATTGACGATTGACGATTGCGGATTCCTCTTCCAATCGTCAATCGTCAATCGTCAATCGTCAATCGCCCCTATGGTTTGGCAGCAAATGGAGAAGGGCATCAACGCCCCCCTCACCTCCAGCATGGGCCGTTTGTTTGACGCCGTTGCCGCCCTGGTGGGCGTGCGCCACACCGTCAACTACGAAGCCCAGGCCGCCATCGAGCTAGAGAGCCTGGTAGACCCGGCCGAAACCGGCCATTACCCTTTCACAATTCACCATTCATTATTCATTATGGATCCCGCACCCCTCATCCACGCCATCCTCGCCGACTTGCGCCACCGCATCCCCATACCCACCATCGCTGCCCGTTTCCACAACAGCGTCGCCCAGATGACGCTGGCGGTGTGCCGCGAGCTGCGAACGCGGTATAGCCTGAACGAAGTTGCTCTTAGCGGTGGCGTCTGGCAAAATGTAACGTTGCTGACGCAGACCATACAGCTTTTGCAAGCCGATGGCTTCACGGTTTTGCTGCACAGCAAAGTCCCGCCGAATGATGGGGGGCTAGCGTTGGGGCAAACGGCCGTTGCCTTTACCAAACACAAGAAATAATATACCCGAACTGGTTCGCTTCTTTGGCATCATCATCCGCATGTTTGTGGAAACCGGCGAACGCCATCACATGCCCCACATTCATGTATACTATCAAGAATACATCGCCGTATATGGCATCAATCCGATAGAATTATTAGCAGGCGAATTACCCCGTCGCCAACAACGCCTGGTTGAAGCATGGATGGAACTCTATCAGGCGGAATTATTAGAAAACTGGCAGTATGCGCAAGCAGGCCAACCCATTCACAGAATGCCTCCCCTGCAACGCTAAGGGAAACGACAAATGGATCATTTACTCATTCAAATAACGGGCTTTCAAATCATTGGTCCTTACACACTACATATCCAATTTGCCGACGGTACGGCAGAAACCATCAACTTTGAACCTGTCCTACGCGGTTACTATTACGAACCACTACGCAACCTGAAACAATTCAATCAGGTCAAGTTAGACCCCGAAATCCACACCCTGGTTTGGCCCAATGGCGCCGACTTTGATCCGGCAACACTTTATAACTGGAATCGAGGTGAGGGGAACGAGTTGGCGCGTCGCGCCAGACAGTGGTTTACCGTAGAACCTGCCTGAAAAGTTATGCAAACAGCTTGATCCAATTCACCACATTCCGAAATCCACAATTAACAATTGTTGTTAGGAGAGAACTATGTGCTTAGGTGTACCCGGAAAAATCGTAGAAATATATGAAGCTGGCGGCCTGAAAATGGGCAAAATAGACTTCGGCGGCGTCAAGCGCGAAGCGTGCCTGGCCTACGTGCCAGAGGCCGAAGTCGGCGACTACACCGTCATCCACGTTGGCTTTGCCATCAGCCAACTCAGCGAAGAAGATGCGCTGGAAACCTTGAAACTACTCAATGAAATCGCTGACGTGGGCGAAGAATTGGGCTTTACGCCGGACGAGCAGCTTGACGTAAATGTATAACTGTTAACATAAAAAAGGTGGTGATGGTTGTGTTAGTAAAAGAACGTATCACTCAAGAACTGGACGCCTTAAACGAAACTGAATTAGAACAATTGGCTGATTTTGTCGCTTTTCTCAAGTTTCGCGCGCGGGTGAAACCGGTCATGGATGACAAAACGGCTCAACTGTACGCCAAATTTGCCGAAGAAGATCGCTTGCTTGCCGAGCAGGGTATGGCTGATTACAACGCCAGTTTGTTATTAGAGGATAGGCAATGAATCCAAAACGTGGTGAAATTTGGCTGGCCGATCTCAATCCAATACGTGGCTCTGAGCAGGCAGGTATCCGCCCCGTCCTTGTCTTTCAAAACAACGTCATCAACAAATACACAACAACTGTTTTGTCTATTCCGCTAACTACAAACCTCAATCGGGCCGCATTACCTTCTTGTGTCAAAATTAGCGCCGGAGAAGGTGGCCTTGTACATGACTCTGTGACTTTAGGTCATCAATTGCGTGTATTGGATAAATCAAGGTTGTCACGAAAACTCGGCGATGTAACTATTGAAACGATAACGGCCGTAGAAAACGCTATCCTATTCACACTTGGCGTCTTTTGAAATATGCGAGGACTCTATGAAATATATTGATGAATTTCGCAACGCCGAGCCAACACGTCTATTTGCGAAAGATGGTCATCAAATCTACTGGGGTGATGCGCTGCATACGCTGGCGGCTAACATTGATGATGCCTCCATAGACCTCATCTTTGCTGATCCACCTTATAATATCGGTAAGGATTTCAACGGCCGTAAAGATAAATGGCCCTCCGATGAAGCCTACCGCGACTGGTGCTACCAATGGCTTGAGTTGTGCATCCAAAAACTCAAGCCCACTGGTAGCTTTTACCTGATGGCCTCAACGCAAAACATGCCTTACTTTGACATTTACCTGAGCCAGAAATTACATATCCTTTCTCGAATTGTCTGGTTCTACGATAGTTCCGGCGTACAGGCTAAAAACTACTTCGGTTCTTTGTATGAACCCATCTTGTATGCCGTAAAGGACAAAAAACAATACACCTTCAACGCCAATGATATTTTAGTCGAGGCCAAGACCGGGGCTAAACGCAAACTCATAGATTATCGTAAACCTGTTCCTACGGTGTACAACAGCAGTAAAGTGCCGGGCAATGTATGGGAAATCCCCAGAGTTCGCTACCGAATGCCAGAATATGAAAACCATCCGACACAAAAGCCGGTAGCGTTGTTGGAACGCATCATCCTTGCCAGTTCAAACCCAGGTGATGTTGTGCTAGACCCCTTCTCTGGCGCTTTCACGACCTCTGTTGTAGCGAAAAAGTGGGAACGCCGTTCGATTGGGATTGAAATTGAGGAAGCATACATCAAAATTGGGCTGCGCCGGTTAGAATTAGCTGATTTCTACCAGGGCAAAGCGTTGCAACGTGAACCGCGCAGCTATGAAAAGCAAACGACCGCTCAGCCCCGGTTAGTATGATGAAGCGCTTTGAGCTTCTTCATGCGAAGGATGGTTTATGAAATACGTAGATGAATTCCGCGATGCGGAACTGGTACAGAAAACTGTGGCCGAAATCCGTCGCACCGTCACCCGCCCCTGGACCATCATGGAAATTTGCGGTGGGCAAACCCACGCCATCATGCACTTTGGCATTGACCAACTGCTGCCGCCGGAAATCGAACTGGTACATGGCCCCGGCTGCCCCGTCTGCGTCACGCCGCTGGAGCAAATTGACAAAGCGCTGGAAATCGCCAGCCGCCCCGACGTGATTTTCACCTCCTACGGCGACATGCTGCGCGTGCCCGGTTCGCACAAAGATTTGTTCTCCATTCGCGCCGCCGGGGGCGACGTGCGCGTGGTCTATTCGCCGTTGGACGCGGTAAAAATAGCGCAGCAGAACCCGCACAAGCAGGTCGTCTTCTTCGCCATCGGCTTCGAGACGACGGCCCCGGCCAATGCGATGAGCGTCGTACAGGCAAAGGCATTGGGCGTAACCAATTTCAGCATCCTCGTCTCCCATGTGCGCGTACCCCCGGCCATGCACGCTATTCTTGGCTCGCCCAACAACCGCGTGCAGGCGTTCCTGGCGGCCGGGCATGTGAATGCCGTGATGGGTTACTGGGAGTACCCGCCCATTGCCGCCCAATACCACACGCCGATGGTCGTCACCGGCTTTGAGCCGTTGGACATTTTGCAGGGGATTCTGAAAACGGTGCAGCAGTTGGAGCAGGGGCGGTATGAGGTGGAAAATGGCTACGGCCGTGCCGTGACCTACGAAGGCAACAAACCGGCGCAGGCAGTCATCAGCCAGGTCTTTGAGGAGTGCGACCGCAAGTGGCGCGGCATTGGCACAATCCCCAACAGTGGGTGGCGCTTGCGCCCGGAATTTGCTGACTTTGACGCGGAACGACGCTTTGACGTGGGCGAAATTCGGCCGGAAGAGTCAGCCGTGTGCATCTCCGGCCTTATTTTGCAGGGGTTGAAGAAGCCGAATGAGTGCCCGGCGTTTGGTAAGGAATGTACTCCGGAACGGCCGTTGGGGGCCACCATGGTCTCTGGCGAGGGGGCGTGCGCCGCTTACTACCGCTATAAAAGAGAATAATGAATAATGAATTGTCAATTGTGAATTGTGAATGAATAGGCGCAATTCACAATTGACAACTCGCAGGTTACAATTTGCGATGTTAGACCATTTTGGTTTCTTAGCCCCTTTTTATGAACGCTTCATCCCGCCGCCAGATGGCGCGCGCTGGAAAGAATTATTGGACTTGCCGGTCAACGGCCGTCTCCTGGACGCCGGCGGTGGCACAGGGCGCGTATCAGGGCAGCTACGGCCGTTCCTGCACCAGCTCGTTATCTCCGACGAATCCCCCAAAATGTTGGCGCAGGCGCGCGAAAAGCTGCACTGCTGTACGGCCGTTGCCCACGCCGAAACCCTCCCCTTCCCCGATGCCAGCTTCGAGCGCATCATGGTTGTAGATGCGCTGCACCATTTTGCGCACCAACGCCACGCTCTTGCTGAATTGGTAAGGGTGCTGAAACCGGGCGGCCGCCTCGTCATCGAAGAGCCAGACCTGCACAAATTCAGCGTCAAACTCATCGCCATCGCCGAAAAAGCCGCCCTCATGCGCAGCAAGTTCTACACCCCCGAAGCCATCCGCGACATGCTTGCCGCGCATGGCTTACAGACGAAAATTGAGACAGACGGCCGTTTTGCCGCCTGGGTTATTGCCGAGAAACTGTGAACCGTGAACCGTAAGCCGTGAACCGTGAACGGATTACGGCCCACGGATTACGGCTTACGTCCTCAAAAGGAACCTATGTCCAACAACACCGAACCCATTTACATCGAATCTGCCATGTGTCCCATGCCCATCCGCGACCGGGGCTACGTGATCATGGGGCATGGCAGCGGTGGCAAGCTCTCGCACGACCTGATCGCCGCCCGCTTTTTGCCCGCCTTCGACAACGAGATTTTACGCGCCGGTAACGACGCTGGCGTCGTGCAGACGCCTGGATGCACCGCCCTGGCGATCAGCACCGACTCTCACGTCGTCTGGCCGCTCTTTTTTCCCGGCGGCGACATTGGCAAACTGGCCGTCTGCGGCACGGTCAACGACGTGGCGATGATGGGCGCGCGCCCCATGTACCTCACCGCCGGTTTCATTTTAGAAGAAGGGCTTGAAATTGGCCTGTTGGAGAGAGTGGTCGAATCCATGCAAACGGCCGCTGCCGAAGCCGACGTCCAAATTGTTGCTGGCGACACCAAAGTGGTCGAGCGCGGCAAGGCAGATGGCCTTTACATCAGCACGGCTGGGGTCGGCGTCATGCTGCCCGCCACCCAGATCGGCGGGGCCAATGCCCGGCCCGGCGATGTGGTCATCGTTTCCGGGTCGTTGGGTGATCATGGCATTGCCGTGTTGGGCGCGCGCGGCGAACTGGGCTTTGAGTCTGATTTGCAGAGTGACGTAGCGCCGCTGAATCATTTGGTTACGGCCGTTTTAGAAACCAGCGACAACGTTCACGTTCTGCGCGACCCCACGCGGGGCGGCCTGGCGACTACCCTCAACGAAATTGCCCGGCAGTCCCAGGTGAGTATTATGCTGTATGAGAACAAATTGTTGGTACGGCCGGCTGTGCGCGCCGCCTGCGAAATGCTCGGTTTCGACCCGCTCTACATCGCCAACGAGGGCAAACTGGTGGTTATCGTTGCCCGTGAGGATGCCGAGGCCGTGCTGGCGACCATGCGCCAGACGCGCTACGGCGCAGAGGCGGTAATTGTCGGCGAGGTGAAGGCCGACGCGCCGGGGCGGGTGCTGCTGAAAACCAGCTTCGGCAGCACCCGCATTGTGGATGTGCTGATGGGAGAAATGCTGCCACGCATTTGTTGATTGACGATTAGGAACGAGAATTAAATAATTTGCCCATTTAGATTGGTTCAATCTCCGAAGATTGAACCAATCTTGA
>JACSRF010000347.1 GCA_014879875.1 Anaerolinea sp. | reverse complement strand
TGATCAATCATCGGGCTACAAAACAACGCCGGATAAATCCGGCTCGAAGCACAGCGCACATCGGTTCAGTCCGGTTTACCGGGCGGGGTTGGCCAGCGACAAACTGAAATGAAACACACCTTTTACCAATTATTGATCACTTATCACTGATTACTGACCACTGACCACTGGTTACTGCATAAGGTGGAAACGGATGAACAATTTCAACGAGAATGGGGCAGGCGAGGTATTCGACTTTGTGATCGTTGGCTCTGGGTTTGGCGGCAGCGTGGCGGCGATGCGGCTGACAGAGAAGGGTTACAAGGTGTTGGTGCTGGAACGGGGGAAACGGTATACGGCGCAGGATTTTCCGAAGACGAATTGGAATATTTTTAAGTATTTGTGGCTGCCGGCCGCGCGCTGTTTTGGCATCATGGGCATCAATTTTATGGATGACATCTGGCTGTTGAATGGCAGCGGCGTGGGCGGGGGCAGCCTGGTGTATGCCAGCACCCATTTGAAGCCGGGCAAGCCGTTTTTTACCGCGCCAGAGTGGGCCGATCTGGCGGATTGGGAGGCGGAGTTAGAACCGCATTACGAGACGGCGAACCAGATGTTGGGGGTGACGGAGAACCCGAAGTTTTGGCCGGCCGACCACGTGTTGCATGACATCGCCAAAGAGTTGGGAAAGGAAGAGACGTTTAAGCCGACGCCGGTGGCTATTTTCTTTGGCGAACCGGGGCAGACGGTGGCCGACCCGTTTTTTGATGGCGCAGGGCCGGAGCGGGCCGGCTGTGTTCATTGTGGTGGGTGTATGGTCGGCTGCCGCCACAATGCGAAGAATACGCTGGATAAGAATTACCTGTATCTGGCGGAAAAGTGGGGGGCGGAGGTGCGGCCAGAGGCGAATGTGCGGGATATACGGCCGTTATACGGCCCCCAACCTGACGACGCCCGCTATGAAGTGGTGTATGAAAAGATCACCGATTGGGTCGTTAAACGGCAAACGGCCGTGCGCGCGCGGCATGTCATCGTCTCCGGTGGGGTGTTGGGCACGGTGAATTTGCTGCTGCAATGCCGGGACGAGATGAAATCACTTCCCTTGTTGTCACGGCGGTTGGGGCAAACGGTGCGCAGCAACAGCGAGGCGCTGATTGGCGTGACGGCGCGGACGACGGAGCAGGATTTTTCGCAGGGCGTGGCGATCACGTCCCATTTTTGGGTGGACGAGGTGACGAGCGTGGAACCGGTGCGCTTTTCGCCGGGGTCGTCGTTTATGCGTAATTTGATGCTGCCGTTGGCGGCGCTGCAAGGGGATAACCTGCTGGCGCATTTGGGGCATACGGTGGTGGCGATGGTGAAACGGCCGCTTGACTTCCTCACCGTGCGCCTGCTGCCGAAATGGGCGGAGAAGAACACCGTGCTGTTGGTGATGCAAACGTTGGACAACCGCATGAGCCTGCGTCGCGGCCGCAGCGCGTGGACGCTGGGCAAAAAAGGGTTGGTGACGCAGCGCGATCCGAACCAACCCATCCCGACAGTGGTGGAGACGGGGCGCAAGGTGTTGAATGCTTTTGCCGAGCGGATGAACGGCGTGTCCTGGGTGGGCATGAATGAGCTGATTAACAAGCCAAACACAGCGCACGTCTTAGGTGGTTGCGGCATTGGCGGACATGAAGCGGTGGGGGTGGTAGATATTAATCATGAGGTGTTCAATTATCCGGGATTGTATGTGGCGGATGCGTCGGTGATCCCGGTGAACCTGGGCGTGAACCCCAGTCTGACGATTACGGCAATGGCGGAACGGGCGATGAGCCGGATTCCCCAAAAGGCGGATGCGCCAACGCCGGCCCCGCTGCAAAAGCCGGAGGGGTTGGAATTGGTGCAGGGGGGCAACGGCCGTATGCTGACTAAAGCGTTCCCCTTCCTGCTGGCGCTGCTGCCACTGGCGTTGTTCTTTTTGTTCAAGGCGTTTAAGCGTGAAGCGTGAAGCGTAGAACGCGGGTTTCAATAGACTATACCCACGTCTGGTACTTTAAAAACCGAATAACTGTTCCTTCTGGGACATCTCGTTGCTCTATTACTGAATAAATGAGTACGCTTCTGTCATTTCCCCTTTACATAAGGAGTATGACACATGAAGCCACATCAAGAAGTGATTTTACGATATGTCACCAAACATGATCACACGCAACAAATCCGACGTGCCTACGCCAGCATCTTGGCCAGGCAACATCCCCAGAAGGAGCAAACTGATGAAAATAGCAGCGATTTATGCCCGTGTCTCAACCCAACGTCAAGCGGAAGAAGCCACCATTGCCAGTCAAATTGACCAACTGGAACAATTTGCCAACCAAAATAGCTACCATATCCCGCCAGAGTACCGTTTTATAGATGAAGCCGTGAGTGGCAAAAGCCTGCATCGGCCTGCTTTGACCCGCTTGCGCGATAGCGCCATGACCGGGGAGATTGCCACCATTCTCTGTCTTAGCCCGGACCGACTCTCACGCAATTTGGGCATTCAGCAGTTATTGACCGCGGAGTGGCAGCAGATGAATGTGACCCTCATCTTTGTCCATCACCCGCCATCGGGCAATATGGCCCATGACCAGATGTTGCTGAACCTGCAAGGCGTGTTTGCCGAATACAAGCGCACGGTCATCAGCGACCGGATGCAGCGCGGGCGGCGGTACAAGCTGCGTCAAGGGCATAGTGTTCCCTGGCCTGCTCCCTATGGTTATGACTATGTGCGGGCCATAGAGCAAAGTGGCAGCCGCTGGGAGGTGAATCTGGTTCAAGCCGCTGTCGTCAAGCAGATTTTTGCATGGTACACTCAAGATGATTTGACGACCTACGGCATTGCTGTCCATCTCAATGAACAGCAGATAGCCGGGCCAGAAGGCGGGGAATGGCAAGCCACCACCGTTTCTCGCATATTATATCAATCTGGCTATCGGGGCATCGCTTATTATGGACGCAAGCAACAAGATTTCAGCGGTGTGGGTCAGCCACGCAAACAGGGAAACGGCCGTCTGGAAAGGCCACGCTACCAGCAACGCCCCGTGGACGAGTGGATTGAAGTGGCCGTCCCGCCACTGGTTGACGAGAAGATATGGCAGCAAGCACAGGAGAAGCGGCACATGAATCAGCAAAATGCCCAGCGCAATAGCCGTCGTGCCTATTTGCTGCGCGGTCTTCTCGTCTGCGCTATTTGCGGGCACACCTTACAGGGACGTGCGCAAGGGGGACATACTTATTATCGCTGTTCTCATGGCGGCAAGCAGCGGTCAGTTGGCGTTCCGGCGCATACCTGCACAATACGCGGTGATATGGCCGAAGCGCAAGTGTGGGCGGCATTGACCGACTTGTTACGTCAGCCAGAGCAAATTGAGGCGGCCTGGAAAACACAACAAGAAACGGAACAGCAACCTGCTTCCCAACTATCGCGTTGGCGACAGCGCCAACGCGAGTTGGAAACGCAAAGCCGCCGCTTGCTGGATGCCTATCAAAACGGAGTTATCGAGTTGGAAGAGTTGACCAACAGACGAAACCCGCTTCTGACAGAGTTGCAGACGTTGCAGACCCGATTAGCAGTTGCCGAGAAAGCAGCGGCGGTTGAATTATCACTGGAACAATTCACCACGCGGATTGAGGAAGCATTGCAAGCAACAGATATGGAGACCCGTCAGGAAGTTATTCGGTTGTTAATAGAACAGATTGTCGTGGAAGATGATGCTTTGATTGTCCATCATATTGTGCCCACAACAGATAATAGTCAATTGAAACACACGCTCTGTGAAACGTGAAGCGTGAACCGTAAACCGTGAACCATGAACCGATAACGGACAACGGATAACGGATAACGGATAACGGATTACGGACAACGGATTACCGATTACCGATTACCGATTACCGATTACCGATTACCGATTACCGATAACTGATAACCGATTCCCAAGGGGGCTACTGATGGAGACATTACCCTTTATCAACCCGGCGACGGGCGAAAAGTTTGGCGAAGCGCAGGCGGCGACGGCCGAGGATGTGACCAGGGCGATTAAAGATATGCGGCAGGCTTTCCAGGTGTGGCGGCGACGGCCGTTAAAAGACCGGATTGTCGCGCTGCGTCAATTGCAGGAAGTGATCATTGATTCGTTGGATGAGATTACGGCCGTGTTGAACCAGGACACCGGCAAAAGCCGACAGGATGGCCTGATCGAAGTGATGATGACCGTAGACCGGCTGCATCAATATTACCGCCATGCGCCTGACTGGTTGCAGCGGCGGCGCGTGCCCCCCGGTTTGTATGTGTTTAAGAGCTACTACAAGGAACCGCACCCATATGGCGTCGTCGCCGTGATTGGGCCGTGGAATTACCCGTTTGACCTGACGATGCCGATCGTCTGTTCCGCGTTGTTGGCTGGCAATACGGTGGTGCTGAAACCTTCGGAGGTCACGGCCGCTACCGGCGTGCTGGTCGAGAACTTGATCAAACGGGTTCCCGAACTCTCCCCCTTTGTGCGCGTGCTGCATGGGGGGCCGGCGGTGGGCGCGGCCGTTGTCCAGGGCAATCCCGACCTCGTTTTCCTCACCGGGTCTACGGCCACCGGTCGTAAAATCGCCAAAGCGACGGCCGAGACCATGACCCCTTTCATCGCCGAATTGGGCGGCAAAGACCCGATGATTGTGTTGGAAAATGCGGACGTTGCCGCGGCGGCGAAATGGGGCGCGTGGGGCGCATTTTACAACACTGGCCAGACCTGCATGGGCATTGAGCGTGTCTACGTCGTCGAAGCTGTTTATGACGAGTTTTTGCGACAGGTGGTCGCCGAGGCGGAGCAGGTCCGGCAAGGGTACGCGGTGGACATTCACAACGAGAACAATATGGGGCCGCTCACATTTGAACGTCAGTTGCAGATTGTGCAAGAGCAGTTAGAGGACGCGCTGGCGAAGGGCGCGCGCATTGTCTATGGCGGCAAAATTGACGGCTTGTTTGTGGAGCCGACGATTATCGTAGATGTGACGCACGACATGAAGTTGATGCAAGAAGAGACGTTTGGGCCGATCATGCCCGTCATGAAGGTGAAAGACGAGACGGAGGCGCTGTGGCTGGCGAATGACAGCGTGTATGGCCTCAGCGCGTCGGTGTGGAGCAACAACATGCGCCAGGCGAAGCGGGTGGCGCACCGCCTGGACGTGGGGTCGGTGAATGTCAATGACGCCATTTCCCATTATCCGGTGTCGCTGCTGCCGTTTGGCGGGGTGAAGCAGTCGGGTAACGCGCGCACGCACGGCAAGGAGGAGGTGCTGCAATTCACGCAGCTGCGCTCTTACGCCATTGGCCGGCCGCCTTTGCCGTTTGACCTGGCGACGCAGATGCGTGAACCGAACCATTACAAGCTGGGCGCGGCGATTATGCGTCTGTCGTTTGGGGTGACGCTGCAGCAGCGGTTGCAGCCGATCAAAGAGGCGTTGGCGGATAAGGAACTGCGCCCCGAAATTGGGAGAATGGCGCGACTGGCAGGGGTGGCGACGGCCGTAATCGCCTTTGCTGTGGCGTTATTTCGCGCTAAAAAATGAGCCTACTGAAAAAAGGTTGCGCAGAGACGCAGCGGCGCAGAGTAAAAAATTGGGCATCGTCTTCGTGTATAATCCCCGGTCAACTGATTTTGACCGGGGATTATTTTATGAGTAACTCATAACTTATTCGATTGTGCCAGAGAGAAGAGTATAAATTCGAGGAGCTTTACATATTGTAAAAAAGGAGGACGATGCCTGATCCCGTCGCCCGCACCCTCACGGCGCTTTTGTCTTGTCTGCCGGGGTTGATTCGTCAAATAATGGTTTGGGGAGTGGTTTGACGCCGGCGGCTGTGTCGGCCTGATTGCGTTTGATGACGGCTTGTTTGCTTTGTTCGCGCTTTTGGCTGACGCCGAACAGGTCAGGCTGCGTTATTTCTTCGTCGTTCAATTAAGTCCTCTCGCATCAAGACAAATTTTGGCCTGATTATACCGTTGGCGCCCGCAGATGTCATCAACTGCTGCTGGGGCGGGGTTGCAAGGTGACAGGGATCGTGCTGACCGCGCCATTGCGCAGCACGTCGAGTTGAATGGTCTGGCCAACGGCCGTGTACTGCATAATATACCCCAGTAAATCGTCAAAACTGGCGACGGAACGGCCGTCTACGCCCACAATCACATCGCCGCCCAACCCATTATTCCCATTGCCGCCGCGCAAGCCGGCGGCGGCGGCCGGACCGCTGCCAGTGACACTGCTCACCAACACGCCGCGCTGCGTTTCCGGCAAGCCCAACGTCTTGGCAATACTTTCGTTCAGGGAGGTTCCTGCGATGCCCAGCCACGGATGCGCCACCTTGCCATTGGCGATCAACTGCGGCGCAACCACACTGACGATGTTGCTGGGCACGGCATAGCCAATGCCGGATGAGCCACGCACGGGCGACTCGATGGCGCTGTTGACGCCGATGACCTGCCCTTGAATGTCCAGCAGTGGCCCGCCGGAGTTGCCAGGGTTGATGGCGGCGTCGGTCTGGATCACGTCAGGGATGCTGTAGCTGGCGCCGCTGCTGCTGTTGGCGGGCAGCAGGCGGCCCAAGGCGGAGACGATGCCGGTGGTCATGGAGCCTTGCAGCCCAAACGGATTGCCGATGGCGATGACGAGTTGGCCGACTTGGAGCGCATCGGAATCGGCGAGCGTGACCGGGATGACGTTGGCGGGGAACTGCTCAACGCGGATAACGGCCAGGTCGGAGTCAGGGTCAGTACCGACGACGCGGGCGCTGGATTGGCTGCCATCGCTAAAGGTGACGAGGATATCGCCACCGCCAGCAACGACGTGGTTGTTGGTGACGATGTGCCCTTGCTGGTCGTACAGAAAGCCGGAACCTTGCCCGCTGCCAATGGCGATGTTGACGACGGCCGGATTAACCTGATCGTACACGTTGATGAAGGCTTGTTCTTGCGCCAACAGGTTGACGAGGGAGTCATCTACTGGCGCAACGGTGTCTGTGAGTGGGGTGGGGGGATTGTTGGCAAGGGTGGGTTGGGAAACGGCCGTATCGTTTACTGCCGGAATGATGACGGGGTCGGCAACGGCCGTCAAACCCCCACATCCACTCATGAGCAAAACAAGCAAGATAAGCGCTGCTAACTGTCCATAAACTAATTTACGCATCATAACCTCCATAAGAAACAGGTGGATGGGGCAGTTGGCGCACCATCTGCCTCATCCTGCTTTTGTTAATAGCCGTTAGTTTGCCTGTGGAGGGTAAACGAATTGTTACCGCAACCTGTGTCTTGGTTTATCCAGAGTTTAAGATCAGCTTAAGTGATGGGTGATTGTCGGGCACGCCACCACGCCTGCAAATCGCGCATTCCCTGGGCGTCCAGTTTGTGTCCGGTGACGTATTCTTTGTACGTCAGCGCAGCGCCGGCTGCACGCAATGTTTGCGCGCAAAGTTGTGCCCGTTGGTAAGGGATGAGTGGGTCTGCGACGCCGACGGCCATGAAGATGGGCAGCCCGTCTAAAGCCTGAATTTGCACGGCCGCATCACAAGCTTCGGGCACAAACCCGACCAATCCGGCCACGCCCTGAATGAGTTTGGGGTACTTCATGGCGAGCGCGTAGGCGGTGGCTGCCCCCTGGCTGAAGCCCATCAGGTAAATTTGTTTGGGGTCGGCGTTGTACTGTTGGGGCAGGGCGTGGATGAAGTGGGTAACGGCCGTTACCGCTTCGTCAAACTCATACAAACAAGGCCATTCGTCCGGTGTGCGTGGATGCCAGGCGTAGCCACCATCGGGGTCTGGCTTCAGGCCGCGCGGCGCGACGAGCAGCCAGCCTGGTGGCAAGGCGCGGGCGAAGACCCACATCACATCTTCGTCCCCGGAACGGCCGTGCAGCAGTATTATTGTCGGATGTGGGCCGGGCGTTTGCGGCGCGCGCACGCGATGAACCAATCCCGCGACGTTCATTTCCGGGTCGTTGCGCGGCAAAAATGAGTTGTCAGTTTGTTTTGTCATGGTGATTATTGTAACGCGATACAAAAAAAATGAGGCGGCCGTTAAACGGGAGTCTAACGAACCACCTCTGGGGGGGGAGCCATGAAGAGTGTAGCATAATCAAAATAACATGTCAATAGAAAAGGTTTTTGTGATTAAAATCACAAAAACCTTTAGTCTTGACACGCCATCGAAAAGATTTATAATCCGATATATACCCCCCCCCAGGGGGTAGGGATAATGATATGGATGATACGACCAAACAAGCGATCACCAGACGTTTAGCCAGCGCCGCCGGGCACATCAAGGGCATCGAGCGCATGGTGCAAGAAGATACGTATTGTATTGACGTTATCAAACAGATTCAGGCGGTGCAGTCTGCGTTGAACAAAGTGAGTACCATGATGCTGGATAATCATCTGCGTACATGCGTCACCACTGCCATCCAGGGCGACAATCCGCAGGAGCGGGAGCAAATGCTGCAAGAGGTGGTCAGCGTCTTTGAAGTGACGGGTAAACTGGCAAACGATCTATAATCGTAGCCCAGGTTAGCAACCTGGACTGCATTTACAAGGAGAAACTGATGGAAACCAAGACCTTTGTTGTACCGAATATTAGCTGTGGGCATTGCACCCGCACCATTGAGAATGAGTTGGCTGATGTGGCCGGGGTAACGGCCGTTAAAGCGGAAATCGAGTCGAAAAAAGTGACCGTATCCTGGGACGATCCCGCCACCTGGCAGGCCATTAACGGGCTGCTGCACGAAATCAACTATCCGCCGGAGCAGCTTATTCAACTGGGTTAGGTAGACTCTGGAGCATGTATGTCTGAAAAGCAGTTAACTTTACCCGTCCTCGGCATGACCTGCGCCAACTGCGTGGCCGCCGTAGAACGGAACTCCAAAAAAGCAGAGGGCGTGACAACCGCCACTGTCAATTACGCCAGCGAAAAGGTGACGATTGTCTATGACCCGTCCCTGGTGAAGCCGCAAGACGTGACGGCGAACGTGATTGCGCGTATTGAACGCGCCGGCTACCAGGTGCCAACGGGCGAACTCGACCTGGCTTTGTTGGGAATGACCTGCACCAACTGCGCCGCCAATATTGAACGCGCCTTAAACAAGGTGGACGGTGTGTTGAGCGCGACGGTGAACTATGCCAGCGAAAAGGCGGCGGTCAGCTATGCGACCGGTGTGGTGACGCGCGCGGAGATGGTGGCGGCCGTGCGCAAGGCGGGATATGACGTGGTGGAAACGGCCGTCGCTGACGATTCCGAAGACGCCGAAGCGGCTGCCCGCGCCGCCGAAGTGCGCCACCAATGGACGCGCTTCAGCGTGGGCGCAGCTTTTGCCCTGCCTCTGTTCCTGTTCAGCATGTCCCGCGACATTGGCTTGTTAGGCGATTGGGCCGACGCTATCTGGGTCAATTGGCTCTTCCTGGCGCTGGCGACGCCGGTGCAGTTCTACGTGGGCTGGGATTACTATGTGGGCGGCTACAAGAGCGTGCGCAACGGCAGCGCCAACATGGACGTGCTGGTGGCGATGGGGTCATCGGTGGCCTACTTTTACAGCATTGCCGTCCTGCTTGCCTTGACGATGGGGTCTCATGACTTGGGGCATCACGTCTATTTTGAGACATCGGCCGTCATCATCACCCTGATTGTGTTGGGCAAGCTGCTGGAAGCGCGGGCGAAAGGGCGCACCAGTGAGGCGATCAAGAAGCTGATCGGCTTGCAGGCGAAAACGGCGCGGGTGATTCGGGATGGCGCGGAACAGGACATCCCCATTGCTGAAGTCGCGCGGGGTGATGTCGTCATTGTGCGGCCAGGTGAGAAGGTTCCGGTGGATGGGGTGGTGGTAGACGGCCGTTCCACCCTTGATGAAAGTATGATCACCGGCGAAAGCCTGCCCGTTGACAAAAAAGTAGGCGATGCCGTCATTGGCGCCACCATCAACAAGCAGGGTTTGCTCAAATTTGAAGCGACGAAAGTGGGCAAGGAGACGGCGCTGGCGCAGATTATCAAATTGGTAGAGCAGGCGCAAGGCAGTAAAGCGCCCATCCAGCGCGTGGTAGACCAGGTAGCGGCTTATTTTGTGCCTTTTGTCATTGGCGTGGCCGTGTTCACTTTTGTTATCTGGCTGGTGAGTGGGGCAGGGTTTGTGCCGGCGTTGATTCGGTTGACGGCCGTTCTCGTCATCGCCTGTCCCTGCGCCATGGGGTTAGCCACCCCCACCTCGATCATGGTGGGCGTGGGCAAAGGGGCGGAGCGGGGCATTCTGTTCAAGAACAGCGCCGCATTGGAACAGGCGCACAAGATAACGGCCGTTGTCCTTGACAAAACCGGTACGATCACGCGGGGCGAACCGGCCGTGACAGACATCGTAATCGGTGATCAGTATGCGGTAATCGGTAATCACGCTGAGCAGCCGCTTACCGATAACCGTTTACCGCTTACCGACTACTGGCTGCGCCTGGCCGCCAGCGCCGAACGCGGTTCCGAGCATCCTTTGGGCGCGGCGATTGTGCGCGCGGCGAATGAAAAGGGTCTGGTTTTGAGCGAACCGGCTGATTTTGCGAGCATTGCCGGGCATGGCATTCGCGCGCAGGTGGACGGACGTGACGTGTTGCTGGGCAATTTGCGCCTGATGCAGCGCGAGAACATTCAGTTAAACGGTCTGGAAGCGAAGGCTAACGGATTGCAAGCCCAGGCGCGCACCGCCATGTGGCTGGCTGTGGATGGGCAGGCCAGCGCCCTCATCGGCGTGGCCGATACCATCAAGGATGGCTCCCAGGAGGCGGTGCAGCGGCTGCATGAGCTGGGCCTGACGGTCGTGATGATGACCGGTGATAACACGGCTACCGCGCAGGCCATTGCGCAGGAAGTGGGCATAGAGCGTGTGTTTGCCGAAGTGCTGCCCGGTGACAAAGCGGGCTACGTGCAGCAGCTGCAGGAGGAGGGGTACGTGGTGGCGATGGTTGGCGATGGCATTAACGATGCCCCGGCATTGGCGCAGGCGAATGTGGGCATGGCAATTGGCACGGGCACGGACGTGGCGATGGAAACGGCCGACGTCACCCTGATGCGCGGCGATTTGCGCAGTGTGCCCCAGGCCATCAAACTATCCAAAGCGACCATGCGCAACATTAAGGAAAACCTGGTGTGGGCGTTTGGCTATAACACGCTGCTCATTCCCATTGCCGCCGGTATCCTGGCTCCCTTCACCTGGGCGCCTGCCTTTTTGCGCGAACTACATCCTATCCTGGCGGCCGGGGCGATGGCTTTCAGCAGCATCAGTGTGGTGAGCAATGCGCTGCGGCTGCGCGGCGTGAAGCTGTAATAATAAGGAGAGAGGTAAATATGCGACGTAGTATGAAAAAGCTGAAGAAGGGTCAGACCGAAGGGGCGCCACAGCGCCGCTACCTGGTTATTGGCAGCATAACCCTGGGCGTTGTCGCCCTATTTGGATTGTTCGCCCTCGCTTTGCGCAACCCGGACACAATTCACGGCTTGCAGCATTATCTGGGGCTGGCGCGCGACCATGACGAAAACGTGGTTTATGATACCAGTACCGGGCTGCCGCCGGCGGGTGGCATTCACAGCACGCGCTGGCAAAATTGTGGCATTTATGAGCAGCCGGTGGAGAGCAAGCACGCGGTGCATTCGTTGGAACATGGGGCTGTCTGGCTGACGTATCATCCTGAGCTGCCGGAGGCGCAGGTGACAAAGCTGCGGGAGATGGCGCGTGGGCAAGCGTTCGTGCTGATGAGTCCTTTTGTCGATCAGGCGTCGCCGATTGTACTGACCGCGTGGGGATTGCAGCTAGAGGTGGAGAATGCCAGCGACGGCCGTATCCCCAACTTCATGAAGATGTATCAGGCTGGCCCGCAAACGCCAGAACCAGGGGCGACTTGTGCCAATGGGGTGGGGGAACCGATTTCGTGAAACGCGAGAGGATTCACGTTTTACGATTCACTCATTCATCCCAATCAACAGTCAACAATTTCAACGGTGTGCTGAGAAAAGCGGTGATGTAGCGCAGCGTCAGGTCACGCGCCTCAAATTGGGGCCAATGGCTGACGCGGGGCAAAATGCGTAAATCGGCGTCCGGCCATTCGTCAGCGAGGATGCTGGCGTCGCGCAAGGGCACGGTGTTGTCTTCCATGCCCCAGATCACCAGGCCTGGCGCTTTTATGGTTTGCAGTTGTTGGCGCAAATCCCCTTCGCGCATGGCGGTGAAACATTGCGCGCGTACTTTGCCTTGCGCCGGGTTACGCACGTCGGCGCGAATATGTTCATAGTCAACGGCCGTCATACCCCCTCGTTCGGAAAAGGCAGCCGGCCGCATCAGGCGGTCGGTAATGCCCACGAGAGATGGTTCCAACAAGCCCACCAGGCGGCTGATAAGCGGCAGCCGTTCCAAAAAGGTGACGGGCGAGACGAACAGATTGATGTAGAGGGAGAGCCGGCCGGTGATGGTGGGGCACAGCAATACCACCCGTTCCACCAATTCAGGATGGCGTAAGGCCATTGTGAGGCTGATCATGCCGCCCATGGAGTGCCCAATGAGCACGGCCGGTTTGTCGGTAGTGGCGCGGAGCAGGTCGGCCAGCAAGTCGGCGTACCAGGCGATGGAAACGACGCCGGGGCAGGGAGGGGACTGCCCATAGCCGGGTAAATCCACAGCCAGGGCGCGGTACCGCTTGCGCAGCAGGGGCATTAATGGCGACATGGCAAACCATGAGCTAGACCAGCCATGAATGAGCAGAGCGACGCCGCGCCGATTCCCTTCCCCTTCTTCACGCACAAAAATCTGCCGATCATTGATGTTGTAAACGGTCATCTCATAAGCCATAACACACCCTGAAGTCGGTGATCGGCGACGGGCACGCGACGCCCGACTTCCGATGCCCCACAATTTTTCCCCATTGTAATCTTTCCGCTAAAGCTGGTCTAATTTGTAATGTAACCGTTCACCCCCCGTAGGATGAGCGTTCGACTGAGATCACGCCGAAGTCTTGCCGAAACCGGCTTCCCCCCTCCTAATATTTATTTGGAATTGCTAATTTCAAGATTTCCTGTTGCAATATCATAGAAATCGTTTATATTCGCCGCACTTAATTTTTCGTTAACATATAATGCTTGGGGACATGGTAACTGGTAGTGATGGTTAACATTTGTTGTGCCTCATCCAATGTAAATGAAAGGCAATATCACCTTGATTCAAGGTGATATTGCCTTTTTTTGATCCCCAAGGTTAGTTAACGACAAGCGTTCAGCCCTCGCGGTCAGGAGAGTGGCCGCAGCAAAATGAGAAGTTGTTCTTGGACGGTTCCTTTAGTATAGGGTCTGAACGGTTACTGGTTAAAAAGGAGGTGGTGGGTTAGCAACGAGAAAACAGGTTCGTTTTAGGGGAAAAATATGTACGTGAGGTAGGAAATTAAATATTAGTCACAAAGGAGATGTGTAGAATGCGATCCCAAAAGAGTTGGTCTATTCTGTTTCTGATTCTTGTATTGGTGCTATCTTTGTCGGTAGCATCTGTTTTTGGTGATGATTCGGCAGCGGATAATCAGGTTCCCCTTTTGAATGCCGATTCGCCCGATGCTATTCCTGGTCAATACATTGTCATTTTTAAGGATACGGCAAGCCGGCAAGTTGCCAATAATATTATCAATGAGGTGGCTGCTGCGGAGGGCAGTGAACTACAGTTCGTGTACACCGCCGCTATCAATGGCTTTGCGGCCAAATTGTCGGATAAGGCGCTTGATGAGTTGTTGTCTAGCCCGGAAATAGCTTATATTGAAGTGGATCAGATTGTTTCGTTAACCGATACGCAAAACAATGCAACCTGGGGGCTGGACCGGGTTGATCAACGCAACCTGCCTTTGAACACCACTTATATCTATGACACGACCGGGTCTGGGGTCAATGCGTATATCATTGACACCGGCATTCGCCGGACTCACGTGGAGTTTGGCAGCCGCGCTTTTGTGGGGTACGACAGCATTGGCGACGGCCGTAACAGTGATGACTGTAACGGCCATGGGACACACGTGGCGGGCACGGTCGGCGGGAACGTCTACGGTGTAGCCAAAGCAGTGCGTTTGTATGCCGTGCGTGTCTTGAACTGCCAGGGTTCCGGCACCAACGCTGGCGTCATCGCCGGTGTAGACTGGGTTACCAGCAACCACACCAAACCGGCCGTGGCCAATATGAGCCTGGGTGGCAGCGCTTCCACGTCGCTGGACAATGCTGTGAGTAACTCCATTTCTGCTGGCGTGTCCTATGCCGTGGCTGCGGGCAACAGCAATGCGAACGCCTGCAACTATTCGCCGGCGCGCGTGGCCACCGCGTTGACCGTTGGCTCCACTACCTCCAGCGATGCCCGCTCTTCTTTCTCCAACTATGGGAACTGCGTCAACATTTTCGCGCCTGGTTCCAGCATCACCTCCGCCTGGTACACCTCGAATACGGCCACAAATACGATTAACGGTACCTCGATGGCCTCACCCCATGTCGCCGGCGTCGCCGCACTTTATTTACAAGCCAACCCGAATGCGTCTCCATCAACTGTATTCAATGCTATTATCAACGGCGCGACGACAGGCGTTTTGTCCAGCATTGGTTCTGGCTCACCAAACCGTCTGCTTTACTCACGCCTGACCGGCGGCTCACCATCGCCTACGCCGACCCCCGCGCCTCCCACGCCGACATCCGCGCCACCTACGCCGACGTCTGTGCCTCCTACGCCGACGCCCAGCGGCGCGCCTTGCACCAGTTGTACCCTGTACACCGGCTCTTTAAGCGGTACGGGGACGCAGCAGTTCCAACCCAATGGGACGTATTACTACAGCGGCTCTGGTACGCACCGGGGCTGGCTGCAAGGGCCTGCCAACACTGATTTTGACCTGTACCTGTGGCGCTGGCAGAATGGTCAGTGGCAAACTGTCGCCAGTTCAACGAGCAGCAGTTCCACAGAGTCCATTACCTATAATGGGGCTGCCGGTTATTATACCTGGCGTATCTACTCTTACAGTGGTTCCGGCTCTTATAATTTCTGGCTGCAACGGCCGTAACGCCAACCTCAAATTGGTGTAATCCTGAAGTAAAAAGAGGGGCCGACAAGCCCCTCTTTTTTTACGGCCGTTCCCCTACCACCTCTGCTCCGGGGATAGGTACACAGAGTTCACAGAGATGGCACAGAGCTACACAGAGAGGGCAGAGAGAGCAGAGAGAACAGAATGGCAGAAACACAGGGCTTCCTCTGCGTTCTCTCTGTGAAACACTGTGTTCCCTCCTGATTGTCTGATAGATTTAGATTGGACAAATCTCAGAAGATTTGTCCAATCTTCCGTGGACTTCTTGTGTTAATGATTCTACTCCTCTATACTGAAAAAACCTGATGAATAGAGAAGCTCTTATCGGTTTGGTCAATAATGTAGTCTTCCTGCTTGCCCTTGCTATTCTCTATGACACCATCCCGCGCAAGGCAAAGGTACAGTCTCGCCAATTTGAAATAATGACGGGCGTGAGCCTGGGATTGATCGGCGTTGCTGTCATGCTCACGTCCTGGCAAATCAGGCCCGGCGTCATTTTTGATACCCGTTCAATTTTATTGAGCACGGCCGGCCTCTTTTTTGGCATTATCCCCACTGCCCTGGCTGTCATCATAACCGGTTTATTTCGCCTGTACCAGGGAGGACTTGGGGCCTGGACAGGGGTTTTCGTAATCGTTGTTGCGGCGGGTACGGGCGTATTATGGCGACATTGGCGCAGCCGCCAGGTAAACGATGCGTTTACCTGGCAAAAATTGTATGCGTTTGGTCTGCTGGTACACGCCCTGATGCTGCTTTGTATGTTGACGCTGCCCTGGACTATTGCCCTGGATGTGCTGCGCAGCATTGCTTTGCCCGTACTCATCGTTTTTCCCATTGGCAATACCGTGTTGGGACTGCTGTTGGCGCGCCAACTAGAGCGGCAACAACTGGAGCAGCAGATTCTTTACCAGGCGAATTTATTGCAGAATGTGTCTGATGCAGTTATCTCCACCGACATGAATTTTCGCATTTTGTCTTTTAACCCGGCCGCTGAAAATTTGTACGGCTGGCGCGCCGAAGAAGCGATTGGGCAGTTTCTTGGCGACCTGATCCTCACGGAATACGCGGAGCAAACGACGAGCGAACAGGTCATTGCGCAATTTTTAGCCGCCGGCGTCTGGCGCGGTGAAGTTCGGCAGACGCGGCGTGACGGCCAGGCATTATTCATTTTTGGCTCTGCCAACCTCTTGAAGGATAGCGCGGGAACGCCTGTAGGCGTGGTTGCCATCAATCGGGATGTGACCGGGCAGAAACAGGTGGAAGCGGCGCTGCAGGCCAGCGAAGCCCGTTTTCGCCTGCTGGCCGAAAATGCGCGCGACATCATTTACCGCTATGAGTTTACGCCAGAACGACATTTCGCGTATATCAGCCCGGCCGTCACGGCTATTACCGGTTATCTGCCAGAAGCATTTTACAATGACGTTCAACTCGTGGATAAGCTAGCCCAAACCAACGCCAACCTGGTGCAGGTCATCAAGGAACGGGATCAAGGGATTGCCCAGGATGGGCCGATGTGTGTGCGTTGGCTGCGCCCGGATGGGCGGAATATCTGGATCGAGGATCACAGTCGGCCAGTGTATGATGAGGTGGGTGTTTTGGTGGCTATGGAGGGGATTGCCCGCGACGTGACGAAGCGTGTTGTGGCCGAAAGACGAAGTAACTTGCTGCTGCGCCTGACAACGGCCGTTGCCGAAGCCACCGACTTGAACACTGCCTGGAACATCACCCTGCAAGAAGTGTGTGAAACCGCCGCTTGGGACGTAGGCGAAGTGTGGCTGCCCACCGCCACAAACCAATATCTTGTGAGCGGCGCTCCCTGTTATTGCCGCAGCGACCAGATGCAAGCCTTTTGCGCCGCCAGCGAGACGCTGCAATTTGCGCCGGGCGTTGGGCTGCCCGGCCAGGTTTGGGTCTCGAAGCAGCCCCTCTGGTGGGCAGACATTGGGGAACGGGCGGATTTTGGACGGGTAGCCCTGGCGCGCGCCGCCAATTTGCAAGGGGCCATTGCTATCCCTGTGCTGGCGGACCATGAAGTGGTTGCTGTGATGAACTTCCTGTTAACGACAAACCCCAACGAAGAAGATGAAGAGATGGTAGAGGTTTTGGCGGTAGCGGCGGCGCAGTTGGGAACGGCCGTTAAGCGCAAACAGACAGAAGAACGCCTGCGCCTGCAAAGCGCGGCCCTCAATGCCGCCGCCAATGCCATTGCCATTACCGACGCCAGAGGCGTTATCGAATGGGCTAACCCGGCTTTCACGACCCTCACCGGCTACAGCGAGAATGAATCTGTTGGTAAGACCATGGGGCGCCTGCTCAATTCGGGCATGCAAGACAGAGAGTTCTTTGAGGAGTTGTGGCAAACCATTATTTCTGGTCATGTCTGGCATGGCGAAATAATCAACCGCCGCCGGGACGGCAGTCTCTACACCGAAGAACAGACCATCACGCCCCTGCGTGACGAAAATGGCGATATTTCACACTTTATCACCATCAAACAAGACGTTACAGCCCGTAAAGAAATGGAGGTTGACCGCACGCGCCTGTTAACACAGATCCAACGCCAGACAAAGCACATTCAGCAAATTGTTGACAACATACCCACCGGTATGTTTATGATTGATGGGCATGGGCGAGTTATTCTGGCGAACCCTGTCGCCGAAAAACAGTTGCAAATATTGGCGCAGTACGATGACTATGGCACTCTTCTTTATTTGGGTAACATCGCTGTAGAAGAGATGCTAGAGCCGCTGCCGCAAAGTCAATGGCATGAAATCACCAGCGGCAGTTATATTTTCGAGGTGGTAGCGCGCTCCGTACAGGATGACCCTGATCCAGAACGCTGGGTGTTGGTGATTAATGAGGTGACGGAGGAGCGCGCCCGGCAGCAGTACCAGCAAGCCCAGGAGCAATTGGCAATTGTGGGGCAGTTGGCAGCCGGTATCGCGCATGATTTCAACAACATCATGGGCGTTATTATGATTTACGCGCAAATACTGCACGAATTGCCTGACCTTTCGGATGCCAGCTATCGCCAACTGGCGACCATCAACAGCCAGGCGCAGCAAGCCACAGCCCTGATCGGGCAGATTCTCGATTTTAGCCGCCGCTCTATTATGGCGCGGGTGACGCTCGATTTGCTGCCCATTCTCAAGGAATTGGTCAAACTGCTGGAGCGCACCCTGCCGGAAAGCATTGCTATCGAACTGAGTTATCAGGAAAGGGCGTACCACATTGAAGCAGACCCGACGCGCATCCAGCAGGCGCTCATGAATCTGGCGATTAATGCCAGGGACGCCATGCCGCAAGGGGGTCAACTGCACATGGAGTTGACCCGTTTATCCATCCGCGATGGGCAGGCGCCGCCTTTGCCTGACATGGTTAGCGGGGAGTGGGTGCAGCTGGCGGTGCGCGACACCGGTACAGGCATTCCTCCGCAGCATATGCCGCACATGTTTGAACCCTTTTTCACGACCAAAGACCGGGGCCGAGGTACAGGTTTGGGGCTGGCTCAGGTTTATGGCATTGTCAAACAGCATGACGGTTCCATTGATGTGCAAAGCCAGGTTGGTGTGGGGACAGCGTTCAGTATCTATTTGCCGCTCCTTGACCTGCCAGAGACGTTGCCAACGGCCGTGCCACCAACGCCTGAACTGCCATCCGGGCAGGAAACTATCTTGCTGGTCGAAGATGACATGGCCATGCGCCTCTCGGTCGGGCAGGCATTGAACGAGTTGGGCTATCGTACCTTGTTAGCTGAAACGGGTACAGAGGCGCTGGCGGTGCTGGTGCGTGATAAAGAGATCATCAATCTTGTATTGAGTGACCTGGTTATGCCGGGCATGGGCGGCAAAGAATTATACAAGATTGTGCGCCGCGACTATCCTGACGTGAAGATCGTGCTGACCACCGGCCACATTTCCGATTCAGATGATGACGACTGGCTGCAAAACGAGCAAATCACGTGGCTGGCAAAACCGTTTAACATGAGGGAACTGGCGGTGACGCTGCGCAGTATGCTGGATGAGCCATAAAAGATCAGGGATTCCCTGAAAGAAATTACCTGGCAGGTATGGTACGCTTAGAAAACGAAATTTTTAAGCGTATTTTTATTACAACTTGCGAGGTATACATACATGACAATTCCAGCCAAAATTCTCATCGTTGACGACACGCCCACCGGACTGGAAGCTTTAGAAGATTTGTTGGCCCCGATGGGGCATCAGCTTTTTTTGGCGCATGATGGGGCAGCGGCGCTGGCAACGGCCGTTGCCCACACCCCCGACCTCATTCTTCTCGACGTGATGATGCCCGGCATGGATGGCTTTGAAGTGTGCCGCCGCCTGCGCGCCGAGGCCACGACGGCTGAAATTCCGGTGGTGATGATAACGGCCCTCAATGACCCCAAATCACGCCTGAAGGGTATCGAAGCGGGCGCGGACGACTTTCTCAGCAAACCCATTGACCGGTACGAACTGCGCGCGCGCGTGAAGATGATCGTTCGTCTCAACCGCTACCGCCGCCTGATGGTGGAACGGCAAAAGTTCGAGCACGTGGTGACGTATGCCGCCACCGGCTATTTGATCTTAAATGAGCAGGGGAAGATCCTGTTTGCCAATCCCCATGCGCAGCGTAATTTGGGGCAAAAATTTGAGGAAGGGGAGCAACGGCCGTTTCTGGAATGGGTGGCGACCTCACACCGACCGGAACCGGCAGCAGCCTGGAATAACTTTCCCGAACCCCCTGCGGCCAATGCGCCGCGCTACCTGGTTCGCCCCGAATCAGAAATGCTGCAAGGTCAATGGCTGCAAGTAAACGTGCTGCCCTACCAGGATGGAGTGGTCAACCATTTTTTGGTGACGGTGCAAGACGTCACCCGACAAATGGAAGAAGTGCGCGACATGCGTAATTTCCACCGCATGATCCACCACAAATTGCGCACGCCCCTGGTCGGCCTGGTCAGTACCCTGGAAATTATCGGTAAGTGGAGTAAGAACCTGACGCCGATTCAGTTTGCTGAACTGATGGGAATTGCCCAGCTGAGTGTTGATCGCTTGCACGGGCAAATTGAAGACATTTTGCAATACACCCACCTGCCCATTTTATCCTCTGCGCCAGCGCATTTTCCGTTGACAAACCTGTCCCAATTAATCGAACGTATTGCGCTGGACCTGTCCATAGACACAGTTTTTTTAACACAGTCAGAGGATGTGACTGACTGCCTGATCACACCGTCGGCGAAAATGATGGAATTAATGCTGTATGAACTGTTGGAAAATGCCTACAAGTTTCATCCTGAGCAAATGCCGGTGGTTGAGGTAGAACTGCGGCGACGGGGGGAAATGGTGCAGGTGGCGGTGAGCGATAACGGCCGTTCCCTGCCCCAGCCAGAACTTGAACAGGTCTGGACGCCTTACTACCAGGTCGAAAAGAGCTTCACCGGGGAAATACCAGGCATGGGCCTGGGGCTGCCCATTGTGGCCTCGCTCATCTGGCAGGCCAATGGGAAATGCCGGCTTTATAACCGCCCCGACCGGCCCGGCGTCACCGTGGAACTCCTGCTGCCCATCGCCGCCAACCCAGGCAAAGCGGCCATGAATCCGACCACCACTATCACGCATCCCTTACGTCCGGAACGGCCGCTCGCCATAACCCGCGTTTTATAACCATCAGCGTGAAAGATCAACCACCTATCCACACAGGATCAGACGGTGAACCAAGAAGATCGAAATCAGATACAACAGTTACAGGCGCTAAACGACATCATACAACTCTTGTTGGCAACCAGCCTGGAGGCAGCATTACAACAAATCGTTTACATGCTGCAATCCCTGATACCCTATGCCCAGGCCGAGATTGTCGAATATGATTTTGAAACGCAAGAAATCCGCGTGCTGGCTTCCACGGCCGCCGAACCATTGCTCCTGTCCTATGAAAACAGACGGTTGCTCTCTTTTTCCCACCAGGCTCCCTGCCATGAGTGGCGTGATGTACAATACATTCCTGATCTGCGCACCCTGCGTGAATTATCTCCCGGCCAACGGATTTTCATGGCAAATGGGATGTGCACACTTGCCGCCGCTGCCCTGTGTGTACAAGACGTGGTACTTGGTTCGTTCCGTATCGCTTCGCCGCATCCTGATGCCTTCAGCGCCGCCCACCTGCGCTGTTTACAGGATGTGGCGCACCTGGTTGCGCTGCGCCTACAGCACGAAACCGTGAAGCAGCAGCAGAAAAAATACACGTTGAACCTGGAAGCTCTGGTGGATCTGCGCACGACCGAGCTGCAACAATTGGTAGGCAAATTGGCCGAAGCCAATCAGTTGAAAAATGAATTCATGGCGGCCATGAGCCACGAACTGCGCACGCCGCTGAATGCCATTATGGGCAAGGTAGAGACGCTGCAAGAAGAGTGGTATGGGCCGTTAACACCGAAACAATTCCAGGCGGCACAGGTTATATTTGATAACAGCCAGAAGCTGCTGGCGCTGATCAATAACCTGCTGGACGTGTCGCACATAGAAAGTGACCGACTGTCCCTGCACATCATGGAAGTTGATGTGATCACAGCCTGTCAGGAAATTCTGGCATGGGTGCAGCGGCTGGCGCGCGCCAAGCAAATTCGCGTTTCCACCACGCTGCCCACTACCGCCCTGACAATGGCGGCTGATGAAGACCGCTTCAAACAGATTTTGTTTAATTTGTTGGACAATGCGGTCAAGTTTACGCCGCCCGGAGGCAAAGTTGGCCTGGAAGTGCGACCAGACGCCACAGGGAAGTTTATCGAGTTTGTCGTTTGGGATACCGGTATTGGTATTAACCCAGATAAGATTGATTTTATTTTTATGTTATTTACGCAGGTGGACGGCCGTTTAGCCCGCGAATATGAAGGGACGGGTTTAGGTCTACCCCTGGCTTACCGGCTCACACAACTCCACGATGGGCAGCTAACCGTCACCAGTGAGGTTGGGAAGGGCAGCCGTTTTACCGTGACGCTGCCGGTCGCTTTTGCGGCTGTGGAAACGGCTTAGTACCTTTGCGTTAAATTGTTTTCTGGCTTGTCCAGGTTAGGAGGAAACACATGTCCAAAATTCCCTGTATTTGTATTGTTGATGACCACATAGAGGTACGCCAATCTCTGTCAGATTTCCTGGCGAGAGATCATTACCACCTGTTAACGTTCAGCAGCGGTATTGAATTGCTCGCCTATGACGACACGCCCATGCCCGACGTCATTCTCCTGGACGTGATGATGCCCGGCATGGACGGTTTTGCTGTTTGCGCCCAGATCAAAGCTGCGGAAAAATGGCAGCACATCCCCGTCATCCTGGTGACCGCCCTGAGCACACGCGACTATATGTTACGTGGATTAGAATCCGGCGCCGAAGAGTACCTCGCCAAGCCGATCAATGGCCTGGAACTGCGGGCGCGTGTTCGTTCCATGCTGCGTATTAAACAGCAGTACGACGACCTGAAAGCAACGTTGGCGCTGCGCGAAAAATTAGCCAACATGCTCGTCCACGATTTGCGCCAGCCGCTCAACGCCGCTTTGCTGCGCGGCTTTTTAATCATCCGCCGCAATCAGTTGAGCGCTGCGGATCACGCCGATGTACAAATTGTGCAAACCCAGTTACGGCGTATGAACTCCCTGACAAACGATATTCTCGTGGCGGCTAAAATGCAAGGGACCCAGTTTCTCCTGGAGACCACGCCGGTTGATCTCAAGAAGATCATCCAAGAAATGGCGCCAGATTACCACCTGATGTCCCAGGCCGCCCAGGCAAAACTGACCATTGATTTACCACAAATGGAGCAGTTGAGCCTCCTGGATGCGAATTTGATCATCCGCCTCATTGACAATCTCGTTAACAATGCCATTAAATTCTCGCCACAAGGGGGGGTGATTACGCTGCGATTGGATTATCCACAAGCAGCAACCCATCAGGCGCGTTTACAAGTGATAGATGAGGGGCCAGGTATCCCCCCGGCTTATCAGGATGAAATTTTTGATGAGTATCGCACCCTTGCCATGCACGAGAAAAACGGACTACAAATTGGCCTGGGACTGGCTTTTTGTAAGATGGTGGTAGAGGCGCACAACGGCCGTATCTACGTCACCCCCAACACCCCAACCGGCTCCATCTTCACTGTTGAACTGTAGCCGCTATAATGCGTCGCCTGTTGACGGCCGTGTGGATAATTCGTCGTTCTTGGCGTGCGCCGCCTCTGCATCTCGCTGCAAAATGACCAGCCCCACGCGCACGGCAAACTTCACCAAACCAGGAACGTCATAGATATTCAACCGCGCCATCAAATGTGCGCGATGGGTTTCCACCGTTTTGACACTGATTGATAAGATATTGGCGATGTCCCTCGTTGTATGCCCCTCTGCAATCAACTGCAAGATTTCTCGCTGCCGTTCTGTGAGCGTCTGCAATAAGTCCGAATTTCCATCAGTCTGGTCGTTATAAGCGACAAGCGCAGTTTCGGGAATGGTCGGGCTGATGTATACCTGTCCTTGCCTGACGGCCGTGATCGCCATCTCCAGCTCAGATAAATCAGAATGTTTGGGCAAATAGCCTAAAACGCCGGCGTGCAGGGCGCGCTGCACGTATTTGGCATCCACGTGCATCGAGAGCATGATGACTCGTGTTTGTGGGCATTCCCTGGCCACTCTTGCGGCCACTTCCAACCCACTCAGCCGGGGCATACTGATATCCAGGAAAACAATATCTGGTTGTAACTCGCCGCACAAGCGCAAAGCTGCCTGCCCATCACTCGCTTCGCCAATGACGTCAATCCCCACCAGATTTTCCAGCAAAGCGCGAATGCCGGCCCGTACTAAATTATCATCATCTGCCAGAACAACCCGTGTCGGTTTCATCTAGTTACCCCGATTACGGCTCCCCAGCTTCCAGTTCTGCAATTTTTGCCAACACCTGTTCCGTCAGCGCCGAATCTGGTTCCAGTTCCAGGTAACGGGACAGGTCGCTGATCGCCTTTGCCGTTTCGCCCATGAGCGCATACGCATTGCCACGATTGATATAGGCAACGGCAAGGTCGTCATTGAGGGCAAGCGCCTGGTTGAGGTCAGCGAGCGCCTGTTCCAGGTCGCCCAGGCGCAGGTAGGCGGCGCCGCGATTGACGTAGGCTTCGGCATTGTCGGGGTCAATGGCGATGGCCTGGTTGTAGTCGGCGATGCCATTTTCCAGATCGCCGGCCTGCACCAGGAGGATGCCGCGATTGAGGTAGGGTGGGGCGTAGTCAGGGGCGAGGGCGATGGCCTGGTTGAAGTCGGCAAACGCTTTCTGATTTTCGCCTGTCAGGCGGTGCATCATGCCCCGGCTGTTGTAGGCCTGCGCGCTGCGCGGATTGAGCGTTAATGCCTGGTTAAGGTCGCTGAGGGCGGCCGTTGGCTGTTCCATTTCGGCAAAGATGGCGCTGCGTTCCAGGTAAGCCTGGGCGTCGTTGGGCGTCAGGCGCAATACGCTGCCCAGGTCGGCCAGGGCGGCTTCGTAGCTGCCCAATTGGCGGTAGAGCAGCCCGCGATTAAAGTAGGCTTCGGCGTAGTTGGGATTGAGGGTAATGGCCTGGCTGTAGTTGGCCAATGCCTGCGCATCGTCACCGCTGAGTTGGCGCACGTAGCCGAGGGCATTGTAGGCGGTCGGGTTGTTCGGTTCGAGGGTGATGGCCTGGTTGTAATCGAGGATCGCCTGGGTGTAATTGCCGAGGGTGGCGTAGGCCGTGCCGCGCCCGACGTAGGCAGCAGCGAGATTAGGGTCCAGGGCGATGGCCTGGTTGAATGCGGTAACGGCCGTTTGCGCATCCCCATTGGCCTGAGCGGTAAAGGCGCGCTGCATGTGCGTGGCAGTCGTTTCGCGTGCGCCACATCCGGCCAGGAAAAACAGGCAAAGGAACAAAGCGGCGAAAAATTTGTTCACATTCACTTCTCCTTGGGCGCAAGCCAATGGAGCAGGCTGAAGAAGAGGATAGCGCTGCTGAGGATGAAGAGCGTTGGCCGCAGCGCCAGCCACGTCCACACCCAGCCAGGCGTTGCGGCCACGGTTGGGTTGTTCGCATAGGCCGCGAGGGCATCGTAAGCGGGCAGCGGCGTGAAATCTGGTTCAAAGAGGCGGAAGTAGTACCAGGGTTGGTCTTGTTCGTAGTCGGCCGGCCGTTTGAAGAACCAGTAGTTGATGACGCCGATCCACGGCCAATCTTCCTGGGCGCGTTGGTAGGCTTGCGCGCCGTAGTTTGCTTGTTGGGTCTCGCTGACACGGCCGTAAGTGGCGGGCAGCCAGTCGGGGGCGGCGTTCCAGGCCATTTCGCTGATCCAGATGGGTTTGGCGGCGTCGCCGTGACGCACCATGATGTCGCGGATGAAAAGGTGGTGCGGGTAGTTGATGACGGTGGGGCGCAGCCGTTGGTCGGTGGGGCCAGACCAGAGGCCGTACCCCTGAGCAGACATGACGTCGAAGCAGTCGCCGGCGCCGGCCTGGTACATGCGCTCCAGGAAGATGAGGTCGTTCATGTTACGGCCGTTCATCGCCACCGTCGGCGTCAGCGCCCCGGCCAGTACCACCGCGTCTGGGTCAACGGCTTTGATGCGTTGGTAGCCGACGCAGAGCAGGGCGGTGTACGCTTCCGGGTCTACGTCTTGCAGGCCCCATTCGTCGTTGCCGTTGGGTTCGTTCCAGAGCTGGTAATGGTGGATACGGCCGTTGTACCGCGCGGCGACGGCGGCGACAAAATCACCATAGTCGTTGAAATCATCCGGCGGGGCATAGGCGCCGATGGTGTCGGTGAGGGCGCGCGTCCAGGCGGGCGGGTTGCCGAGGCGGGCGATGATGGCGATGTCCTGTTGTGCGGCCAGATCCACGATGTTGTCATATTTGGCCCAGGCGTCTACTTCATCTACCTGCCCATCCCCATCCAGATCGTTGCGCCGGTCGCTGAAATCCCCTTTGCCATGAATTTCGATGTCTTCCCAGGGGAATTCCTGGCGAATGAAGCGGAAGCCGGCGTCGCGGATGCGCTGCAAGCTGCGCTCCCGTTTTGCCGGCTCCACTTCGCTTTGCAGGAAGGTGTTGACGCCGAAGGGGGAGACGGCCGTTGTGGACGCAATGGCCGTTGCCTGTAGTTCATGAATGGCGAGATGGGGTTGGGGGCGAACGGCCGTGTTCAGCCAATGGACAACGCCCGCCAACTGCCCCGGCCACGCTTCCTCCCCGGTGAGGTCATACAGTGAGGTGGCGTAGGGCAGCAGGGACATAATCAGGCCAACCAGGCTCAGGGTGACAACCAGTTTACGCAGCATGTGCCATTTCCAGTAAGTCCCACAGATTGCCATACAAATCCGCAAAAACGGCTACTGTGCCGTAAGGCTCGACTTTCGGTTCGCGCACAAATTGAATGCCTTGCGCCACCATTTCGTTGTAGTCGCGCCAAAAATCGTCTGTCGTGAGGAAGAGGAAGACGCGGCCACCGCTTTGGTTGCCAACGGCCGTCTCTTGGGCCGGCGTGGTCGCTTTAGCCAGCAGCAGTGTCGCGTCGCCTGCGCCCGGCGGAGCCACCACCACCCACCGCTTATCTTGTTCCGGCTGGTAACTGTCTGTAACCAGGGTGAAGCGCAGTTTTTGGGTGAAAAAGGCGATGGCTTCATCATAGTCGCGCACGATCAGGGCGACGTGGGCAATGGATTGTTTCATATACCCGACTTGTATTAGGAGACGCTTATTTCAGGTACTTATCAAACCAGCGCAGGATGTGGTTGAGGCGGGCGATGCGGCGGTCGGTACGGCCGTTGCGCGACAATCCATGTGGTTCATCCGGGAACAAGACCAGTTCGGTGTCTATGCCCAACGTTTTTAGCGCCACGTACACCTGCTCCCCCTGTTCTTGCGCCACGCGCTGGTCCATTTGGCTGTGAATGACCAGCGTCGGCGTGGTGCAGGCGCCGATGTATTTCAGCGGCGACCCGTCCCAGTAGGCGTCTATATTGGCAAAGGGGGGCTTGTCGTCGCCATAAGTTTGCTGGAAGGCCCAGTTGAAATCGCTGCTGCCCCACATGCTGATCAGGTTGCTCAGGCTGCGTTGGGTGACGGCCGCTTTGAACAGCTTGCTGCGGCCGATGATTAAATTGGTCATGTAGCCGCCATAACTGCCGCCGGTGACGCCCATGCGCTGCGGGTCAATGTATGGCTGCTGGCGCATGTAGTTGGCCCAATCCAGCACGTCGTCGTAATCCACCGTGCCCCAGGCATTGGCGATGGCCTGGGTGTGCGCGTCGCCATACCCTTGCCCACCGCGCGGATTGCTGAAGTAGACCACATACCCTTGCGCCGCCAGATAAAAGAATTCGTGCATGAAGGAACGGCCGTACTGTACATGCGGCCCACCATGAATTTGCAAAATGGATGGGTAAGTCTGGGACGGGTCAAAGCCGGGCGGGAACAAAATCCAGCCATGCAGTTGGTAGCCATCGCGCGCCGCGAACCACACTTCTTCTATCTTGCCTAGCTCCAGGCGATGCAGCCATTTTTCATTCAGGTTGCTCAACTTGCGCTGCTGGCGCGTGTTGGTGTTGAACAGGTAAAGCTGCCCTGGGTCGGTCAGCGTGCTGAGCACGTAGGCGATTTGCGTCATGGTGGCGCTGCCGGTGAAGCATTCCACTGTGCCCGGTGTGTCGAGTACGCGGTCAATGGTCACGGCGTCACCGCGCCAGGAGACGGCCATCAGTGCCGTGTCCCCATGCCGCGACGCCTGGAAGTAGAGGGTCTGGCCGTCGGCCGACCAGGTGGGGGGCATCATCTGGCCGGTCCCCGTGTCGCTGCTGGTGACGTGGGCGACGTGCAGATCGGCCGCGGCGGTGAGATTGCGCGCGTCGTCCGCGACGGCCGTGACGGCCGCGTCGTCCGCATCGCTGGGAATAACCCACAAGCTGCTGTTTTTCCACCACAGCCCTTCCCCCTCCACGCCGATGTAAGCGATCCAGCGCCCATCTGGTGACCAGGACGGCGCGGCTTTGGGGCCAATGGGGGTGGGCAGGCGGCGGGTTGTACGGCCGTCGGCGCTCATGACGTATAAATCCACGCGGTCGGGCTGTAAATCGGGGTCGTCGCTCTGGTTGGCGACGTAGGCGATCCATTGCCCATCTGGCGACCAGGCGGGGTCTGCCTGGTCATGCACCGCGCCGCTGGTGAGCTGCGTCGCTTTGCCGGTGTGCGCATTGATCGTCCAGATGTGCCACCGCTCTGTTTCTGGCTGATAGCCGGCGCCATCTAATTTGAAGAAAGTGCGCGTGGCGTAATGGCGGGCGGCGATGCCCAGCTTTTTCTTTTGTTCATCTTTTTCACGCGCCAATTCTTCCGCCTCTGGCTGGCGCAGCACGCAGACGAATTGTTTGCCGTCGGGCGACCAGTCGAAGCTGGCGATCTGCCCTTTGAGGGTGGTCAACGGCCGTGCCTCTCCCCCATCCAGCGGGATCAGGTAAATTTGCGGCTGCTTTTCATCTTTGCGATTGGAGAGGAAGGCGATGTGACGGCCGTCGGGCGACCAACGTGGGCTGCCGTCGCTCTGATCGCCATAGGTGAACTGGCGCGGCGCGCCCCCGGCGGTGGGGAAGAGCCAGAGATTGCTATACTTTTTCTCCGTTTTACGGTCAATGCGACGAATGGCAGTGATGACGAAACGGCCGTCGGGCGAGATGCGCGCGTCCGTGATATGTTCAAATCGGTACAGGTCTTCGGCAGTTACCAGGCTTTGTTTACGCTTTGCGGCCATAACAAATTACTCCTCTTGCAGAGTTATGTTGAATGGCGCAATGATAGCCTGTGCTGGCGAGGCGGTCAATTGGTTGCCGGTATTCACGGCGTAAAGCGCTGCAGCGGCACGCTCTGCCCGGCGCGCTGCAAGATTTTCCTATGTCGGGAAAGCTATGGAACGAGAATTAAACAACTTGCTCATTTTGTTTGACAGAATGAACCTTTTGCCCCGATGATTCTCTACCGTACACTTTTTAGAAAACGGGTAAACATAAAGCAAAAGGTATTGGTAAACCCTCATTC
>JACSRF010000393.1 GCA_014879875.1 Anaerolinea sp. | reverse complement strand
TCGCTGTCGTCACCGCGAAGATGAGATTTGTCAGTCAATCAGCGTAACTTATTTAATCCGTGTTCCTAAGCTGGCAGTAGAACAGACAGGCGCGGATGTCAGCCATCTCGATCATCGGGGGTATTGCCGACGGCTAACATGCCAAGAACATGCTCAACGACCATAATCCTTTCCTTACCGCTGCTTTGCGGCGCACGGCTTGCGCGCTGCCGTCATTATAACATATCAGATTTAGTTGACAGTTTCGCGCACATGCGCCAGATTCAGAACCGCGCTGCATTTACAAATCCAGATTTTCGGCTACGATTACAGGCCAGATCATAATTTATTCAGCAAGCGCGATTTGTTCACATAAGGAGCAGGCATCATGTATGGCGACATCAAACTATTTGCCGGGTCGGGCTGCCCTGAGCTGGCGCAGCGGATTGCTGAGTATATGAAAATCCCACTCAGCCCGTGGGACATCATTCAATTTCCCAATGAGAATATCCTGGTACGCTTGCACGGCAGCGTGCGCGGTCAGGATGTTTACATTATTCAGAGTCACACGCGCCCGGTACACCGCAACATCATGGAGATGTTGATCGCCATTGATTGCTTGAACCGGGATTCGGCCGGCCGCATCACCATCGTTTCCCCTTTCATGGCCTATTCGCAAAGCGATAAAAAGGACCAGCCGCGTATTCCCATTACGGCGCGACTGCTGGCGGATATGATCGAAGTGGCCGGCGCCGACCGCTGGATCACAGTAGATCTGCACTCCGGTCAGATTCAGGGGTTCTATAAAATCCCCGGCGATTCGCTGACGGCCATGCACTTGCTCGCCGATTACTTCAAGGAAAAACGGCTGGATGCGGTGGTAGTGACGCCCGACCTGGGCTATGCCAAGCGCGGCCGTAATTACGCCGAGGAGTTGAATTTACCGCTCGCCTTTGTGGAAAAACGGCGCATTGGCAATGAAAGCAGGCGGGAGGCATTGACGTTGATAGGAGATGTAACCGGCCGCGACGTGATCATTGTGGATGACCTGGCGGATACGGCCGGTTCCATTCAGCAGGCGGTGAAGTTGGTGAAAGAGCATGGGGCCAAAGATGTGTACGTCGCCTTTGTCCACCCCGTTTTATCGGACCCGGCAACGGAACGGCTGCGTAGTTTGCCGATTCGTGAAATTGTGACCACCGACACCCTGCCCATCCCCCCAGAAAAGCGGCTGCCCAATATGACGGTTTTGTCGGTGGCCGGGCTGTTGGGCGAGGTGATCAAGCGCACGCACGAAGGGCGCAGCGTAGGAGAGTTGTTTAATGAGTGACGCGGCGCCACGTGATGTGGCCTTGCCCTTGCCGCCTGGCTGGTTGGCGAAGGACGTAGCCTGGTCACGACGCCTGGCCGACAAGGGTAAACGGCGCGCCTGGCGCTGGCCGGCCTGGCTGTTAGCCCGCTCTGGCGACAGCGTGGTTTGGCTGGCATTGAGCGCACTGACGTTATGGCAAGGGCAGGCGATGGGGTGGCGATTGTTGTGGGCGATGGTGACAACGGCCGTGATCGTCTTCATCGTCAAAGGTATCTTCAAGCGGCAACGGCCGTCCGGCCATGGCCGTGACTTTGGCGCAGATAAATATGCCTTTCCATCGGGACATGCGGCGCGCGTAACGGCCGTTGCTGTCACCCTCTCCTTTGCCAACCTGACGCTGACGCCGGTATGGCTGGTGTGGGTGACGGCCGTTGCCCTGGCGCGCGTCATCCTGTCCCGCCATTACCTGACCGATGTCACCGGTGGCGTCATCGTTGGCCTGCTTATCGGCCTGCTGCTGCAATGTTTCCTTTGAAATGCGCAACGCGGCCAACCGACGCCCATCCACCGATTACCGATTACGGATTACCAAACTATGACCAATCATTTTATTGCTATCGAAGGCGTCATTGGCGTGGGCAAGACCACGCTGGCGCGCCTGCTGCAAGCCCGTTTTACCAATGCCACTCTGCTGTTGGAAGTCTTTGAGGAAAACCCATTCCTCTCCAACTTTTACCAGGATCGGGAACGGTACGCTTTCCAGACACAGCTTTTCTTTTTGCTCAGCCGCTACCACCAGCAAAACAAGGCTGTGCCAGAGGCGTTACAGCGCGGGTCACTGGTCGCCGACTACACCTTTGCCAAAGACGAACTGTTTGCCTGGCTCAATTTGAAGGATGATGAACTGGCAATGTACGGCCGTGTCCACGCCGCCCTCAGCGAAAAAATCCCCAAGCCCGCCCTCATCGTCTACCTGAAAGCAGAGCATGATGTCGTCATGCGCCGCATCGCCCTGCGCGACCGCCCCTACGAACGGGACATGGATCCCGGCTACATCCGCGACCTGGCTGCCGCCTACGATGCCTGGCTTTCCAGCTTGCCAGACATCCCTGTGCTGCGCGTTGACGTCAGCGCATTGGATTTTCTGGCAAACGAAGCCGACCTGGAACACGTCACAACCCTGGTGCGCGCCGCCCTAGACCACCATGCGCCGCAATCCCCCACAGGCGCCGAGGCGCAAACGCGCCTGCTGCAGCAAAGCAAACTGGCCGCTTACCAGGAATTCCATCGCCAATTAGACAGCAGCAAAGGGTTTGATCCAGACCTGTTTTTCAACTACATCTTGTTGACGGAAGAAGTTGGCGAAATTGCCAGCGAACTGGTGCAAATTTGGCGAGAGGGGAAACGGCTGGAAGAAGACGGCCGTTCCCCCGTCGCAGCGCGCCAGGAAGCGCTCAACCGTCACCGCCCCAGCCTGCGCAGTGAACTGGCCGACCTCTTTGCCTATACGCTCAAGCTCGCCAATCACGCCGGCATTGACCTTGAGCAGGCCTATTTAGAGAAAATGCGCCAAAACATTAGCCGTGACTGGCCTGCCACGCGCCCCTTACCGCCAGACTAGTACAGGCTTATTCTTATACGCTTTGGCCGCATTCATCAGCAAAACGGGGTATGACAGGCAAAGGTGCAAACACAGTGTTGTTTGACAAGCAGCTGAAAATTCGCTAATCTTTTTGTACAAGTTCTGTTACGGAACAAAAGAGCCGCCCAGACTTGATCTGGACGGCTTTTTTGTACCCGGCCTTAAGTAAAATGTATGGAGAGGTACATGAAGATTTATGTAGGCAACCTGCCGTATAGCACCAGGGAAGATGAGTTAGAGAGCGCATTTAGCGCATATGGCGAGGTCGTCTCGGTCACAATTGTCATGGATCGTGATTCGGGCCGCTCGCGTGGTTTTGCATTTGTAGAGATGGCCTCAGACAGTGAAGGGCAGGCGGCCATAGCGGGATTAAACGACAGCGAGATGGATGGGCGCACCTTAAAAGTCAACGAGGCGCGTCCCCAACCGGATCGCCCCCCGCGGCGCGAGGGTGGCGGTGGCTTTCGTGGTGATCGCGGTGGTGGCTACCGCGGCGATCGTGGCGGTGGCGGACGCGACAGTCGGCGTGGCGGTGGCGGTCGGGATCGTCGTGACGACAATCGTGGCGGCAATTGGTAAAACAGAGGCAATCCTCCTTCACACACCCTGGCTCCGCATCATCCATGAGCGGAGCTTTTTCTTTTTTACTGGAGTCTGGCGAAAATCATGCCTGCATCTGGCAGCGTAACACAGGCTGCCAACCTGTGCTGCACTGAAAAATGCGAAAAACGTCAATGCCCAGTTTTTTACCAAAAGTAGCGTGGTCAGGCTTGTGCTGAGCAAAGCCGAAGTAGAGCAGTCACAGCAAATAGCAAAAATATCAGGTAAATCAGGAGCTTGATTCACACATGGACACCTCACCCGATGACCGTATTTTCCCCATTACTCGCATCATTGCCGCTGTCGTTGTCCCCTTTCTGTTACTTGCATTCCTCATCCTTTTTTTCTTCCCCGGTGATTCTGGGCAGCGTTTCGCATGGGAGATTCGCCCCAATATGACAGCCGCCTTCATGGGCGCCGGGTATCTTGGGGGTTCCTGGCTCTTCATCAACGCCATTATGGAAAGTCTTCTTTGCCGCCAACATTAGCCATCTGCTAGCAGTTTGGCGGTAGTGTTTATTGTCAGTGGTCAGCGCAGGCCCATTGCCGGGGAACTTGTTCGGACAGAATGGCGTCTTATAAGTGTATATGACAACTATTTGTTTATTGGAGGTAGTACAAAATGAAAAAAATGATGATCACTATCCTATTCATTCTGGTATTGACCGCTTGTGGCACTGGTACAGAAACGGCCGCTCCCAACAGCAGCATCGCCAGCACCACAGACAACACGACCAACACTGATTCAGCTTTACGTCCCGTGACGCGGGACGCTGAAACCGCTGCCGACGTAAAAGCCGACCAGACCCCGGCCGTCGCCACCGGTGAGACAATAGAGGAAACGGCCGTCTTCCCTGGCGATGATTTGATGAGTCAGGCCAACATGGAAGCCGCCGGCATTGTTCTCATTTATCAGCGGGCAGGTGGATTAAAGGGCATTGGTCCCAGCCAATACGTGTGGACCTTCTACGCCGACGGCCGTATCACCAGCAGCGACGGCCGTTCCTGGGAAGTTGCCCCCGAAGCCATCTCCAACCTCACCGGTGACATGAAAAGCCTCGGCTTTCTTGAACTAGACAAAAACTACGTCCCCGAAGACACCTGCTGCGACCGCGCCTTCCACACCATCAGTTTCAATGATGGCGACCAGGTGTATACTGTCGCCACCCTCGACGGCGCCGACATGCCCGAAAGCCTGCTCAACATCCTCGACGACATCAACGAATACCTGATGAGCCTACCCACAGAATAACAAAACTAAAAAGAGCCGCGTTCCTCAATAGGAACGCGGCTCTTAACAGACAACGAACGCAGGTCTTGGAATCAGTTAATTTTTCGGTGCTGCACTGGCTGCATCCGGTTTCGCCATGCCCACTTCATTCATCGCCGCACTGCTCTCAAACGAGACGTCATCCACAAACAGATTGCTGTTTAGAGAGCTGTCGTTTTCAGAACGGATTTGTATCATCACGCTCTGATTGGCGTAGCTGCCCAAATTGACCACGTGTTTCACCCAACCACCGGTGCTGGTACTCGAACACAACGTATACACGTCAACCACCGCGCCATTCACCAACACGCCACCAAAATCATAACCGCAAGCGTCAGCCGAAGCGATCCAATGATAATACGTCAGGTAAGGCGCGCCGGCCGGCACCGTCACTTGCTGCTGAATCAGGGAAATTTCATTATTGCCCCCGCCCAACCAGGCTGCCCAACTGCCACTGCGCGGCGTAACACTGCCCGGAAACGACGTACCAACAATCTCGTATCCATGCGAGGAGCCTTCAGCCCAGCCCACGTTGCGCCCTAACTCAAAGTTCCAGTTGACAAACGGGTTGCTTGGCGGTGGCGGGGTATACTGTTGGTATATAATGAACGGGAGGAAAGTGCTGTAATTGTAACTTGGTGGTTCTGTGATTAGCGCCTGATACGCATCTACAATCCCCGACCCACAAATGCTGGTATTACAACTGCTGCCGGCGGGAAACGGCCGTGCCGAACTTTGCAACACAGACAAAACCTGCGCCGGCGTATAGGTCGGGTTCTGCCCAACAATCAATGACGCCAACCCGGCCACATGAGGCGCCGCCATGCTCGTCCCCTGGTAATACGCATAAGCGTTGTCATTCGCCGGCGTGGTTGTGCCGCCATCCAACGTAGACAACACGCCATTCGTCGCCCCAGAGGCCGTATCGCCACCCGGCGCGCTCACTTCCACCACACTGCCATAGTTGCTGTAATAGGCGCGGCTGCCGGTGCGATTGGTAGAAGCCACCGTGATCACATTATTGCAACTGGCCGGGCTGTAATTGGCCGCATCAGCAATTGCGTTCCCGGCCGCGACCACCACCGTCGCCCCGGCGGCCGTGACAGCCGCAAAAGCGGACTGTTCCGCAGATGAACAGCTCCCCAGACCGCCCAGACTCAAGTTCAGCACTTTCGCCGGATTGGGATTAGCCGGTACGCCGGCGACAGATAAACCTGCGGCCCAGCGTACCCCATCAACAATATCAGATGTATAACCACCGCACTTCCCCAGCACGCGCACGGGCAAAATCTTGGCGTTCCAGTTAACGCCGGCAACGCCGACGCCATTGTTTGTCGCCGCACCAATGGTCCCGGCGACGTGCGTGCCATGCCAGGAGCTTGGCTGCGCGGGCGACCCTGCACCACATTCGTTAGCCAAAACCCAGTCGCCAGGGTCAGCCGGGTTGTTGTCACGGCCGTCGCCATCATTCGCCACAAATACATCATCAATGAAATCATACCCTGGCACCGTACGTCCTGCCAGGTCTGCGTGGTTGAGAATGCCGGTATCTATGACCGCCACCACCACACTGGCCGAACCCGTCGTAATATTCCACGCCTGCGGCAAATTCAACCCTTCGGCAGTGCCTGGCGTGTACCCATAGTGCCACTGGTTAGCAAAAAAGGGATCATTGGGCACAAGCAATGGGGACTGTTCCGGCGCTTCCCCAGGGGCGCGCCCCAACGCCCACTTGATGTGATCCGGTTCCGCATGGACAACATTTTCCAACGTTGCCAGTTCCGCGCTGATCTGTTTTACCTCATCCACAGCCAGTCGTTCGGGCAGTTTCACAACGTGCCAATTGTCTGACATTTCCCGCACGTAGGTCAGTTGTACTCCGGCCACGCCACTCAGCGTCGTCAAATACCCGTCTTGGTTTACGGATAACAAAGCTGTGACGTCAGTCACGTCCGCAAAGCGGATCATGATCTGGTCCGTAGGGTACACCATCGTCGCCGGCGTCAATACTGGTTCCATCATATTCGGCTGCGCCATAGATGTTACCGTGACAAGCATGATCATCAATAATACTAGAGCGAAAATCAATCCTTTTTTCCACATAATTTGACCTCCAGGTCATGCGTAGTAAGGTATACTTAGGAACGAGAATTAAATAATTTGCCCATTTAGATTGGTTCAATCTCCGAAGATTGAACCAATCTTG
>JACSRF010000646.1 GCA_014879875.1 Anaerolinea sp. | reverse complement strand
GAGGTCTCGTGGGCTCGGAGATGTGTATAAGAGACAGCCGGTAAAGAAGGGGGTTGGGGAGGGTTTGGGCGGTGTGGTGGTGACTGCGGCTGTGCCGGTGGGAAGAACCGGCGTATGAGATGTGGGCGCAGCCGGGGCGCTGGTGCTGGTAGCGGCCAGGGTAGGGGTCGCAATGGACGGCGCGTCAGGGGCGCTTGGCAAGTTGGAGGTGGTTGGCAGCGCCGTCGGCCGTTCGCACCCGGCCAGCAGGACCCACGCCAAGAACAGCAGCAGCCACCATGCACGCGGCCACCTGAACGTCACAGCTTGCGCATAACGGGTGCGGCGTGCTTTCATGGGCGGTTACAGCTTTTGGTATACCTGCTGCGTGACGGCGCGCGCGCTGGCTTCTTTATCCGCTTGCCAGTCTGGATTTTCCACGCTGCGCAAAATGATGTCATGTACTTCTTGTGGGGAATCGGCGACAAGCAGCAGGTCAAGGTCGGCCGTTGCGATTTTACCTTCAGACAGCAAGACGCTGCGGATCCAGGCGAGCAACCCTTGCCAGTAAGCTGATCCATACAGCACCACCGGGAAATTTTTGATTTTGCCGGTTTGGATCAGCGTAATCGCTTCAAACAGCTCGTCTAGCGTACCAAAGCCACCGGGAAAGATGACGAAAGCTTGCGCATACTTCACCAGCATCGTTTTGCGCACGAAGAAGTAATGAAAGTCCAGTGATAGGTTAACGTGAGGGTTGAGGTTCTGTTCAAAGGGTAGTTCGATGTTCAGGCCAACGGAGAGTGCGCCGGCCATAGCTGCGCCTTTGTTACCGGCCTCCATGATGCCGGGGCCACCGCCGGTAATGATGCTGAACCCGGCCGCGCCAAGCAGCCGCGCCACCGCTACGGCCGCCTCATACTGCGCCTCGCCCGGTTGGGTGCGGGCGGAACCGAAAATGGTAACGGCCGCTCCCATGTCGGCCAGGGCGTCAAAACCGCGCACAAATTCGCTCATAATGCGCATGACGCGCCACGGGTCGGTATTGGTAAAGGATGGCTCTGCTTGCTGCGGGCTGACGAGCAACTGCTCATCTTCTGTTGGCCGGCCGGAGCGGGCGGCCAGGTTGATTATCGGTTTGGTCATTGCTTCCTCGTTATGGTGAACGGTGATACGTGACATCACGCATCACGCTTACGTTTCAAGACAACCAGGGTAATGTCGTCAAATTGGGGCGTATCGCCGGCGTGAAGCTGCACATTATCGGTAATGGCGGCGACGATGCCCGGCGCATCCAGGTGACGCGCCGACTGCGCGGCCAGACGCAGGCGCTCTATGCCAAATTCGTCAAAATCTTCGTTCATCGCTTCGGTAACGCCATCGGTGTAAAACAGCAGCGTGTCGTTGGGTTGCAGCCGTACCGAACGCGCTTCAATTTCAATGCCGGGCAGAATGCCTAAAGCCATCCCATCGCCGCTGAGCAGGCGCGCCTTGCCATTGCTGCGCAAGAGTAGTGGTGGGTTGTGGCCGCCATTGGCGTAGAGGAGGGTTTTGCTGTGTGGCTGCCAGACGGCATAAAAGACGGTGACAAACAGGTCGGATTGCGCTTCGCTGGTGAGGATGTCATTGACGCGCATCAGCACTTCGGCCGGATCGTGCCGGTTCAAAGCGACGGTGCGCAAGATGGTACGGCTGAGGGCCATGAAGAGCGCCGCCGGAAAGCCCTTGTCGGCAACGTCGGCGATGACGATGCCCCAGTCGCCACTGTGCAAAGGGATGAAATCGTAAAAATCGCCGCTGACCTGGCGTGCTGCCCGCCAAAAGCTGGCGATGCTGCACCCTGGGATGTCTGGGCTGCCGTCGGGGATGAGGCTCGCCTGAATGTCGCGGGCGACGTCGAGTTCTTGCGCCAGGCGGCTGCGTTCGGCCGCTTCCTGGTACAGTTGGGAGTTGACGACGGCCGTTGCTGCCTGCTGCGCAATGCCATTGAGGATACTCAGGCGGCGGCTGGGCAGGGTACGGCCGTTGCGCGCCTTTGTGCCCACCATCATTGCTCCGACCAACTGCCCGCGCGCGTGCAGCGGGAAGACGTGGGCATGGGGCGTGCCCATCATCTTTTCGATCCAGGGGGAAGGCTGCATGATGTAAAAGGGCATTTGTGGCGACTGGCTGGTGGTGAGGTGAATGAGCGCCGGCACTTCATCCTGATCCAGGTCCAATGTTTCAATCAGGCCGCGCCCCATTTTGCTGATGCCATGACTGGGACCGGCCTGGAAAACCTGATTTTCCTCATCCCAAATGAGAATGATGACAGATTCTACTCCGACGAGCATGGGAACCAGGCGGGTGATAGTCGTCAAAATTTCTTCCAGCTCAATACGGCTGTTGACGGCTTCGGCAATTTGCAGCAGCACCGTATTGACCCATGCCTCTTCCTGCTGCGCCTGGCGCAGGTACGCATTTTCGATGGCGCGGCTGGTCTGGCCGGAGATGTTTTCCAACAGTTCTGTTTGCCACTGAGCCTGCTTTGCCTGCGTATCATGGCCGTCTTCTGGTTTATCTACAAACAGAATGCCCATCCTGTTTTCTTTTGTGGCCAGTGGGTAGATGGTCAGGGCATGGAGCGGCGTCTGACTATATTGGCGCAGCCACGGAGGCGAATGCTGTGTGGTGAGCGGTAGATGGCCGACGTGAACGGCGTCCAGGGCGGACCAACTGCCGATGGCGCATTGTCGCCGCGCAAAATTTTTGATTTTGTGACCGCTGCCGGTGTAGAGAGTGGCGCCGTGGTAGACGGCCGTTTCTTCGTCCCACAGCATGATGCCACACAGCGATGCGCCGGTCAAAATGGGGATGATCCGGGTTATGCTGTCGGCAATCTCTTCCAGCGTGACGTGCTGGCTCAACGCTGCGGCAACTTGTAATTGGGCGGTTGTCAACCAGGCGCGCTCGCGCTGCTGCGCTAACTGCTGCGCTTTGTGAATGGCGCTGGCGACTTCCGCGGCCAACGCTTCCAGCACCGTTTGTTCGGTGGGGGTAAAGACGCCCGTTTGTTCGCTGTTGACATCGAGCACGCCGAGGACTTCGTTATTAACCAGTAATGGAATTGCCATTTCGGCGCGGGCGGGGGGGAGATGAGCGGCCGTAAACGAACCAGGGGGCAGGAAGCGTTGATCTTCGCTGGTGTTGTTCACAATAATTGTTTGCCGCGACTTAACCGCAGAACCAACAATGCCTTGTCCTTGAGGGACGTGGCTGTGCTTATGCGCCAGTTCGGGCAGGCTGCTGGCTTGCAACACCGCATCTCCGGTGGCCGGATGGATGCCGAAGATGTTAACCGGGTGAAAGCCGAACATCTCATGCGTGAGGCGGACGACTTGATCAAAAATGGCTTCCGGTTCAGTGACGGCATTGACCTGATGGGCGATTTTGCGTACCAGTTCCAGGTGTGCGGCGCGCATTTGCGCTTCTTCGTAAAGGTGCGCATTGGCAATGGCCGCTGCCGCCTGGTTGGCCAGGATCATGACCCGGCGCAAATCTTCTTCGCTAAAGCGGCCCGGTTGAGCGCTTTGGGCGGCAATGATGCCAATGACTTTGTCGCCACGTACCATGGGGATGAAGATGGCTGCGCGTGGCGGGGTGTCGCTGATGTAACGGGGAGCGGCGGGGAGGGTGTGGGCTTCCTTCTGAAAATCATGCACCAACAGTGGCTCTTTGCTGTTACGAATCCAGCCGACAATACCGGGGTTATCGGTGAGGTTGAAAAGCTGCGGCGTTTCTTGGGGACGGCCGTCTATCGTCCAAAACATAATTTTATAAAACACGCCGGTGAACAGACCCACCTGAAACGTCTTGTTGTCTATGACTTTTTGCGCTTCTTGGGTAATTAGTGCGCAGAGGGCGGCCACGTCTAATTCTGAGGCCACAATCTCACGGCCGGCGGCGCTCAACTGCTCCAGTTCGACTACGCGCTGCAGCAGCAGACGTCGCGACAGATACCGCCGCCACAGCACGTAACTGGCAAGCAATAGAGATCCGAAGAGGATGGCAAATGAAATGGACGGCCACGATAAGCCGTCCGTTAGCTGTACTTGCTGCCAGAGCATAGATAGGTGTAGGCCAATGTCAGGCCATCGCTTTTTGCGTGGCTTGCAGGGCATCGTCACGCAAGGGATAAATCTTGAAGACTTTATCAAAGCCAACCATGGTGAATATTTCTTGCAGGCGTGTGTTCAAACAACATAGAACCAGATTGCCCTGGTGTTGATGTGCTTTGCGCCAGGCGCTAACCAGGATGCGCAGACCCCCGCTGTTAATGTAGGTTGTTTCGGCAAGGTCAATGATGAGGGTATAGTGGCCGTCTGCCAATAATTGCAGCAGGGTGGATTCGAGTTGGGGATTCAGGTTTTGGTCGAGCCGTCCGCGCACGCCTACCAACCAGATTCCTGCTGCGTCATGTACTTCTTGCCGCCAGACACTCATAATTTGCCTCATTTAGGGAATTTTTTGATCATGACCAGCGTGTTGCCGGTTTGGGGATCAAACTCGAAGTGGACTTCATCCATGAGCTTGCGCATAAAGTGAATGCCCAGCCCCCCGATTTTGAGTTGGTCAATGAAATGATTCGGGGATATATCAGGTGGTGGAGAAGACGGCAAGGGAGGGGGCACAGATGCGGGGTTGAAGGTACGGCCGTTGTCGTGAATGACAATCCGAAACGCATCTGCACCCACTTCGTAGCTGATGAGGATATTGCCTTTATCCTCGCCGCCATACGCATGTTCAATGATATTGGTGCAGGCTTCGTCGCAGCATAATTCGACGTGGAACACTGCATCTTCATCCAACCCTGCCTGGATGGCGCCGTCAGCGACAAACTGCACAATATGTTTGATTTGATCGTAACGTCCAGGTACGGTTAGAACCTGTTTCTTGCCCATAGCGCCTTAAAAGCTGCCGACGGCGCTGGTAACGTCATCAAAAGCCTCAAAAAGCGGCTCTAAACCGGCCAGGGCCAGGACTTCGGCAACGCGTTCAGAGACGTTGGCCAGGCGGGTGTCGCCATTGTGTTTTTTGCATTCGCGCAGGGCGGAGACCATGGCGCGCAGCCCGGCGCTGCTCATGTAGTTGATGCCAGACATTTCAAGCACTAAATTGTAACGGCCGTTTTTCATACTGTTCTTTAAGGCATCATCGAATTGGGTAGCATTGCTGCTGTCTATGCGCCCGGATACCGTAAACAAATCTACGCGCTTCAATGATTCAAAGGTAATATTTAATGAAGAGTCACTCATCACTACTATTCTCCTGCCGATTGATTAACTTGGTTGACGGCCGTCATTATACCATTTCGACAGACAAAAAGTAAAAATTGCTGCATAATGGCTTTTATGAATGAAACGCTAGCATCACGACTGCGGTTAAAAGCGGCAGAATTGGGCTTTACCATGTTGGGCATTGTTGCGGCGGCTCCGGCGCAGCGTTTGGACGCTTATCTGCGGTGGGTTGCGAGGGGTATGTATGGCGCGATGGGATATATGGCGCGGCCGGATCGGGTGCAGCGACGGCAAGATTTACAGGTGATTTTACCGGACGCGCGTTCGCTTATTTGTGTGGGGCTGCCTTATTTTACGCGGCGTCTGCCAACGGCCGTTGGTCTGCCAACGGCCGTTGCCCATGACCCCGCGCGCGGCCGTATTGCCAATTATGCCTGGGGCGCTGATTATCATGACGTGATGACGCCGCGTTTGCAAGAATTGGCCGCGTGGCTGGTAGAGGCGACAGGCGCGCCGGCGCGGCAGCGGGTGTACGTGGACACGGGGGCCATTTTGGAGCGGGATCATGCGGAAACGGCCGCGCTCGGTTTCACCGGCAAGAACACCATGCTCATTCATCCCCGGCGCGGCTCCTGGTTCTTCCTGGGCGAAATTTTGACCACAGTGAGGATGGAACACGGAGGGACACAGAGGGGGCACGGAGAGGCGCGGCGAGAGGAGGCGATGCCGGGTTGTGGCTCTTGCCAGCGATGTTTGACCGCTTGCCCGACGAACGCTTTTCCTGAGCCGTATGTGCTGGACGCACGCCGCTGCATCTCTTATTTGACGATTGAGTTGAAGGAGTGGATTCCGCGCGATTTACGGCCGCTCATGGGCAACTGGATTTATGGGTGTGACATATGTCAGGATGTGTGCCCATTCAACCGCTTCGCGCAGCCAACTGGCGAAATGGCTTTTTACCCAGAAGCGTGGCGGTTGGATAGCGGCGCGGAGCACACCCCCCCTCATTTTTGGGACGCGGCCGCGCCGCCGCTGTTGGACATTTTGCAGATGGATGAGGCGGCGTTTACCCGGCGCTTTGCCCACACCCCCATCAAACGGATTCGTCGAGAACGGCTGCTGCGCAATGCGTGTGTGGCGGCGGGGAATTGGGGCAGCGCAACGGCCGTGCCCGTCCTCATTTCCCTGCTGCAAGACCCCAGCCCCTTGCTGCGCGGCCATGCTGCCTGGGCTTTGCGGCAAATTGGCACGGAGGCGGCGCAAACGGCCGTTGCCCATGCCGCCACCTGCGAAACAGACCCCCACGCCCACGCCGAGATGACCCAACCCCCAATCTTCAATCGCTAATCGTCACGTAATCATTCACCCCCGTCGGTTGAGCGTTCGACTGAGCTCATCTGGCCCCTTACATCTTTCGCGTCGCCATCACCAACCGCCGCATTGTCTCGCTGAACGATGACCCGGCCGGTGGCCTGCCGACGGTCACGTTTCGTTACGGCCGTCTGGCTCCCGCCACTGGCGACTCAGCACTGTACCGGTGCTGGAGTTCATCCGCCGCTTCTTGCAGCACGTTTTGCCCCAGGGGTTTGTGAAAAGCCTGCCCTGAACTTGTCGAAGGGTACGGTACCCTTGCTTCTTCAGCTCTGGGCAAAGGGCGCGGTTGCGGGAGGTGGTCGCCTGGCTGAAGCCGCCGGCCGCACAACCTAACCTGGACAAGTCAGAAAAGAATTTAACGCAAAGACACAAAGAGACAAAGAGGCAAAGAAGAAAATCCTTTGCGCCTTTCT
>JACSRF010000205.1 GCA_014879875.1 Anaerolinea sp. | reverse complement strand
AACATGTTTTTCTTGGCAGCCGATGAATTCCATTCATCGGAAAAAAGAATGCCCGACAGTATCACCGATTACTGATAACCGATTACGGATTACGGATTACGGATTACCGGCTAAAAGGGAGTAGAACATGTCAAGATTGGTATTTGATCAGGAACTGCGTAAACTGCAAGATGAGATATTGAGTCTGGGGAGTGAAGTTGAAGAAAATCTGGTGAAGGCCGTGGATGCTTTGCAGCAGCGGGACGTGTTGCAGGCGCGGCGGCTGATTCAAGCGGACACGGTGGTCAATGAGCGGCGTGTGAATATTGGCACGGCCGCCCTGACGCTCATTGCCACGCAGCAGCCGATGGCGCGGGATATGCGCACCATTGCCGCCGTGCTGGAAATTGTGGGCGAACTGGAGCGGATTCACGATTACGTCAAGGGGATTGGCAAAATTACGCTGATGCTGGACAAAAACGGCCGTCCCGCCGCAGAACTACTGCGCCACATGCCACAGATGGCGCAAAAAACGGCGCAAATGCTGCATAAATCATTGACGGCGTTTGCCGAACGTGACGCGGCGCTGGCGCGCGAAACGCCACGCGACGATGATGAAGTGGACGCCTTGTATAAGCAGGCGTACCGGGAAATTATTGATTACGTGACGCAGAATCCGCAAGAGGTTGAACGCGCCAATTTGCTAGAGTGGGTTGCCCATAACCTGGAAAGGGCGGCCGACCGCACCACGAACATTTGTGAATGGGTGGTGTATATGATCGAGGGGCGCTACCTGGAAATGGACACGGAGATGGAAGCGCCGCCGGAGTTGGAGCGGTAAGCCGTAAGCCGTAAGCCGTGAACCGTGAACCGTGAACCGTAAACCGTGAACCGTAAGCCGTGAACCGTAAGCCGTAAGCCGTAAACGGACAACGGATAACGGATAACGGATTACGGACAACGGATTACGGACAACGGACAACGGCCGTCGTTTGCCATTGATGAGAAATGTGGAGTGATAAGCGGCATCGTTGTATGATCCGCCAGTATGGTGGCAATTCGTAAATTTGTACAGCTTCATCGCGCCAACTTGCTGATTTTCGGCGGGTTGGCGCTTTTGCTTGGGTGGGGCTGGTGGCGCTGGTCGGTGGCTGTGTCGCCAGCGCCGGCGCAGCGAATTTTATATTTGGGTGGGGATGAGGCGGGAATTGTCCAGCTTTGGCGCAGTGACGCTGGCCGCATGGCCGCCGCCACCCCCCTGACCAATGACCCCGATGGGATCGCTAATTTTACTGTGTCCCCCGATGGTACGCTGCTTGCTTATCGCGCGCTGCCCGCGGAAGGGGGCGCTGCTGGCGGCCGGATTGTGGTGATGAATGCCGACGGCCGTTCCCCGCTTGACTTGTTGACGTGCGCCGATTTCCTTTGCCTCAACCTGGCGTGGTCGCCAGATAACCAACGATTGATTTACGAACGACGGCTGCTGTTGCCAGATGGGAAGCTGCCGACTGCGCCGCGCATCTGGTGGCTGGACGTGATCAGCGGCGAAACATACCCGGTTTTGGAAGAAGATCATGCGCTAAGCGCCAGCGCCACCCTTTCCCCAGATGGGCAGTGGATCAGTTTTTTTGCGCCGGAAACAGAAAGTGTTGAGTTGTACAACTTTAGTGACGGCCGTCATTTTCAGGTGCAGAATCAGGTGGGAACGGCCGTTGTCTGGCATCCCACTCGCCCCATTTTCCTGATGAGCGATTTCGGCATGGTAGATTGGCCGGTCGCCGCCGATGCGCATTTAGCGGAAACGCACCGGCACACAAGCCTGGGAGTTCATTTGTTTGTGGTGGATGCTGAGACGCAAGCGTACACCCAGTTGAGCGTCACAGAGATTGTGGACGACGCCACGCCCGCCTGGTCGCCAGATGGGGAATGGATCGTCTTTGGGCGACGGCCGGCGCGTACAGACCTGGGGCGGCAGTTGTGGCTGATGCGCGCCGACGGCCGTGACGCGCGCCCCCTGACAGACGAACCGCTGGTGCATCATGGCCCGCCAACCTGGTCGGCAGACGGCCGTTTCCTCCTCTTTCAACGCTACGACACGGCCGCTCCCCAACCAGAACCCGGCATCTGGCTGTTGCAGTTGGACAGTGGGGAACTGACTGAGGTTGCCGCAAACGGCTTCCTCCCTGCCTGGCTTCCTTAAACAAACAAGTGATTGAAGCGCCCTCTTTTATTACAAAGAGGCAAACGATGCCCTACTCCCGACTCCCCAAACTCCAATTTGGCTAATCGTTCAATTCAGGGTTTAATTATAATTAGTAGAGAAAAAACAGGTGTGAGGTCTCAGATGCACACGTTCTACTATGCGGATCACAGTCGGCATAACCCTGGTCAATTTAATCAGGCTGAAGGTACAGGAGGGCGTTATCTCTATCTGGAACTGCCTGAGCGCGTCAAAATTATCCGTGACGCCATCCGCGCAGCCCATTTAGGTCCCATTATTCCCCCTGGCGATTTCGGCATTGAACCCATTGGCGAGGTGCATGATTATGGGATGCTAAACCTGCTGCAAAGCGGGTACCGGTTGCTGCGCGAGACCCCACAATCTCCCCCCTACACTCCTGATACATTTAGCGTGCGCACTTACTCCAAACACACGCCGCGTTCAATCCTGGGTCTGTTTGGGTACTACGCCTTTGACATCTATGCGCCCATTATGGAACATACCTGGAATGTGGCGTATTGGAGTGTGCAAACGGCCGTCAGCGCCGCCGCATTGGTGTTGGCCGGCAGCGATAAAGTGGCCTATGCCCTCTGCCGACCGCCAGGGCACCACGCTTCGGTTAGCCTGTTTGGTGGCTATTGTTACCTGAACAACGCCGCCATTGCCGCCAATTGGCTGGTGCAGCAGGGGCAGCGCGTGGCGATTGTGGATATTGATTACCATCATGGCAATGGCACACAATCCATCTTCTACAATCGCTCTGACGTACTTGTTTGCTCCATTCACGCCGATCCGTTTAACGAATACCCCTATTACTGGGGCTACGCCGATGAATATGGCGAGGGCACGGGGCAAAATTACAATTTCAATTTCCCTCTGCCCCAAGGCGCGCAAGAAACGCTCTATTTGCGCACGCTGGAACAGGCCTTGACAAAAGTGCGTTTGTACGTGCCAGATGTGGTCATCATCTCGTTGGGATTAGACATTGCCGAAGGCGACCCGGAGGGAGGCTTTCGCCTGAAAAACGAATCCTTGCAGATGATTGGCGCGCATTTGCGCCAATTGAACTTGCCGTTGGTCGTGGTGCAGGAAGGTGGCTATCGTCTGGACACATTGGGCGACAGCGCCGTCTCCTTTTTTCAAGGGTTATTGGGCAGATAACTTATGCGCGTGAATCAGAATAACAGATCGGTCAACTTGACGAATCACCCCGGCTGTTTGTTGGGGTTTGGTCTGTTTTGGGTAGCTTTCTCCACCGTTTTTGTGGTGATTGGCCTGAAAGATGAAAACGTACCATTTGCTATTTTTGGCGGCCTGTTCGTGTTGATTGGCGTGGGGATGGTCGGCTATGGGCTTTTATCGCTCTATACGCGGGCGCGCATTGGCAAACCGGACGTCAACGTATCTAGCAAGCTGCTGTGTGTCGGCGAACCATTTTCCTTGAGTTATGTACATACGTTTCAACAGGCCGTGCGGGTGGATGAGATTGTGGTGCAGTTGGTGTTTAAGGAAACGGCCGTTTACCAGCGCGGCACCGACACCAAAACCGTCACCCATGAAGAGATTGTGGCTGAATTCCGCGAACCGGGACGCCATTTCCAGGCGGGCAATTTGTTGAGCAACGCCTACTCCTTACAAATCCCGCCTGATGGGATGCACTCGCTCGACGTGCGCCGCAATAAGTTGGAATGGTTCCTGCGGTTGCGCATGAGCGTGCCCCGGCTGCCCGATTTTGTCGAACAAATTCCGCTGACAGTACGGCCGGAGTTAGTACCCTGATATGGCAAAAGCAGATATTCAACTAACGCTGCAAGGTGGACAGGATGGGTTTGATTGGCGGCCGTACCAGCCGGGGGAAACGCTGCGCGGCGTGCTGACCATTGTGCCCGACCAGGATGTGCGCTGCCAACACGTCTACGTGCGCCTGGGCTGGCACACCGAAGGGCGTGGCACGCGCTACGACGCCAAAGTTGAGGAACTCGACCTGTTCCAGGGGACGCTGACGGGCGGGATGCCGCGCGTCTATGAATTTTCATTTGTGCTGCCGCGTGAACCGTGGAGCTTCCAGGGGCATTACGTGAGCGTGGTGTGGGATGTGACGGCGCAAATTGACGTCTCCTGGGCCAAGGACCCAACGCAGCGGGTTGAGTTTGTGTTACGGCCGTTAACCGGACAAAGGTTTGGCGAGGATTAAGGGATTGGGAGATTTTCTTCATCCCTTAATCCCCTACCTCCTGTAATCTCCGTTGCAGGTCGGCGGCCGTGAGGGGAACGGCCGTTGCCAGCCCTTGCCACACCTCGTACAAAAAATACTCCCCGGCGCGTAAATCACAGCCAAACGTCGTGTATAAAAATTCAACCGCATCGGGGGACAGCGTGGCCGCCGGCGCGTCCGGCAGGGCGAAATAGGCCAGCCGCCGGGCAAGTGTTTGCTGCCAGTAAGCGACCGTGACGTGCCGCGCCAGGTCAATGGTCACAACGGCGCCTGGCGCGAACTGCGCCGACAGGTCGGCGTGGCTGCCCAGGCAGAGACGGACGCGCCCTTGCGCGCGCCGCAGGCGTCGTCGCCAGCGCCAGCTTAGCCGCTGCGCTTCGTCCAGGCAAAATACGTCCAACCCACTCAGCGACGTGCGCATACTCCGTTGTCCTGCGGGGATGTATTCGTAAGCGACTTGCTGCCCGCGCCCGCGCAGTTCTCGCTGGATGGCGAGGAGGACGCTGCTTTTGCCCACGCCCATCGGGCCGAGCAGTTGGATGTGGACGGGGTGATGGAGAACGGCCGTCACCACCTCCGGCAGCAGCGCCACATCCGCCCACTCGTCATCATCCAACGCGCCAAACGGGTTGCGCCGGTAGCCGGAGTGGTGGTGGAAGAAGAACGGCCGTTGGCCTCGTGCAGCATCCATCATGTTACCGCTCGCTGCGCAAAATGCGCGTTTCCAGCCCTTTTCCCTGCACCAGCCACAAATCCGTAGCAAAGCGTTCGATGAAATAGCGGTCGTGAACGACGGCCAACACCGTCCCTTGAAATTGCTGGAGCGCCTGCTCAAACCGCTCCCGCGACGGGATGTCCAGATGGTTGATCGGCTCGTCCAGCAGCAGGAAGTTGCAGCCCTGCGCCACCAGCAGCGCCAGCGCCAGCCGTGACCGTTCGCCATAGCTGAGGGTGTGGATGGGGCGCAGGGGATCATCACCGCTGAAGAGGAAGTAGTGCAGGAAGGAGCGCGCGGCGGTGTGGGTCATGGCGGCCGTGCGCAAGATGGCGTCTAGCGGCGTGCTCTGCGGGTCAAACCGTTCTTGTTCCTGCGCCATGTAGCCGAGTTTGACCGTGCCGCCGAGGTGGTAACGGCCGTCCAGCGGTGGCAGCAGACCGGCCATGGTACGCAGCAGCGTCGTCTTGCCACATCCATTGGGGCCGGTGAGGGCCACGCGCTGCCCGGTCTGCATCATCACCGTCAGGTCTTGCAGCAAAGGCGCGCGCCCGGCATACCCCACCGTCAGGTTGTCCAGCGTGAGCACGTCGCGCCCCAGGTGGGTGTCGGCAAAATCGAGGCGCATTTGCCAGCTTCGCCCCGGTCTTTCCACCCGATCCTGCGCTTCCAGATACCGCTCCAGCTTCTTTTCGCGCGCCTTTGCCTTTTGCGCCACCCCTTTGGCAATCGTTTGCTGGTAATCCTTGTACCCTTTCAGCTTCATGATGCCGCCGCCAATGCGCGCCGAACTCGCCTGCCGTTCAGTGTGGCTGGCCTGCGCCTTGACGCGGGCGATGTCCTGACGAATACGACGGATTTCTTGCTGCTGGTCTTTGAAGGCCGTCCACTGCTTTTCCTGTTCAGTTGTGTACTGGGCCAGGTAATCGCTGTAATTGCCAGGGTATTCGCGCAGAGTATGCGTGGCCGGATTCAGGTCGAGAATGCGGGTGACGGTGCGATCCAGGAAGGCGCGGTCATGCGAGACGATGAGCGCGCCGCCAGAGAAAGCGAGCAGCCACTCCTCCAGCCATTCCAGCATGGCGATGTCCAGGTGATTGGTGGGTTCGTCGAGCAGCAGCAGGTGCGGGTCGTTGAGCAGGGTGCAGGCGAGCAGCAGGCGCGTTTTTTGCCCGCCGCTGAGCGTGCCTACCGGCTGCGCGTCGGGGATGGCGTCAAGCTGCAAGGCGGTCAGGGTGTTGTGAATGCGACTGATGTCACACTGGTTAAGCTGCGCCAGCGTGTCGTCGTAGGCTTGCTGCCAGGCGTCGTTGTCGGGCTGTTCGGCCAACGCTAAACCCAGGCGTATTAGTTCCGCTTCCAGCAGCGCCGGGTCGCCAATGGTCTGGTTGAGGACCTGGGGTAGGGTTAATTCGGGCGAGAAAGTGAAGCCTTGCGCCAGGTAGCCCACGCGCAAATTGGAGGGGGTGAGGGCGACGTGGCCGCCATCCGGCCGTTCTTGCCCCAGCAGTAAACGCAGCAGGGTGGTTTTACCGCAGCCGTTTGGCCCGATGAGGCCAACACGCTCGCCGGCGTTAATGGAAAATGTGATCTTGTCGAGAATGGGATCCAGGCCAAAAGCCTTGGATAAATTATGTGCGGTCAGCATCGTTTACGTTCCTGGGATCGAGCGCGGCAATGGCCGCTGCCAATCCGAAAACGGGCAGAACACCCGTCGGGGAGTGTGCTAAAAGGGGTTGAGCACTGGAAGTAAACTTAGCTGATAATCATTGGGGTTGTTGCAACCTCGCTTGTTTGAATTCGTTTACCATTATGCCGCAAACGGCCGTTTGGTCAAGGCATTAACGCCGTGAGATTCTGACGCGAGAAACGATTTCTGGCTCTACAGGATTTCATGGGGTTCGGCGTGACATGTGACGAGTGATGCGTGTGGTCTCTCTGGT
>JACSRF010000644.1 GCA_014879875.1 Anaerolinea sp. | reverse complement strand
ACAAGCTCAGGACATGTCTGAGCGGAGTCTTCGGCCCTGAGCGAAGTCGAACGGGGAAGAATCCCTACGATTCAGTCAGGTGAACGGGATGCTTCACTCCGAAGACTTCGTTCAGCATGACGCTTCTCATCTGTAAAGGGCATTTGAACAGTATTGAACCATGCCGAAATTGTGAATTGTGAATCGAATCGTCAATGGCTATGTCCACTATGATCATTTTTAAGCATAGCCGTTTCTTGCTGGAGTTCGCTGAAGGCCAGTACACGGCCGTTATGTCGCAACGCAACGGCCGTTGCCCGCCCTTCCTCCGCCAACGCCACCAATCCATACCCCATCGGCGTATGAATATCGGTTGTCAGCACATACAAAGCCTCCTCGCCGCGCAGCCACGCTTCCGTTTCGTAATCGTGTACCCAGAAAGCATGTACCGCCTCCCCTTTTTCAGACTGATGTACCAGCATATCGCCGATGTCGTCAAAAATGCGCGGCTGACCGTCGGCCGTCATGTACGCGGCGGCGAAGCGGGCATCTTCGATGATCATGCCGCAGCGCACGCAGGTGTCTCGCCCGTAGACGATTTGCGGCGGCGCGTCCATGTCCACTTTGGCGCAGCCGATTAGCAGCAGCGCCAGCAGCGCCAATGCGCCGAAGAGCGTGAAACGTGAAGCGTGAAACGTGAAATGGGTCGTTGTCTTTAGGTTCATCATTGGCTCCTGTCAGGTAACTACTAAACTTTACCCTTCGCCTTTGCGGTTGAAGATGGCGAAGGCGATGGTAAACGCTGCCAGCGCCCACAGTGCCAGCAGGCCGATCAGCAGCAGCGGAAGCTGCTCGCCAAAACGAAACAGGGCATATTGCCCCACCGGCCCCAGGCTGTCCAGGCTGGCGCGCAGGCTGTGAATGGCCCCCAGTTTGAAGATTTGCAGCGGATTGATCAGCAGCAAACTCAACAAGCCGAGCGGGTTGGGCCGCCAGGTGAGGGCCGCGCCCAAGACGCCCAGGTCGGCCAGGAAGACCAACGCCAGCCAGAGGATCAGCGCCGCGCCGGAGGCTGCCGCCGCCTTGCGCGTCAGGCTGCTGATGATGAAGCCGAGTCCCAGGGCGACCAGGGCCAGCAGCAGGGTATAACCGACCAGAGCGAGATAAACGGCCGTATCCCCCCCGCCATTCATCCCTAAGCCCAACCCGGCCAGGCCAAAACCGAGGGACAACGCCGTCAATACGGCCAATGTCGCCCCCAGCGCCTTGCCGGTGAAGATTTCCGCCCGGCTTACCGGCTGCGCCAACAGGTAGAGCAGCGTGCCCCGCTCGCGGTCGGCGGCCAGGCTGCTGGCCCCGACGCTGAGGCCGATGAGGGGTACAAAGAGCAGCAGGGCGTTGATCAGGCTGGCGGCCGTGCGGCCAAAACCGCCCAACCCGGCGTACCCGGCGGCGCTTAGCCCTGCCTGGGAGAGCGCCAACGCCAGCCCGGCAAAGCCGACGGCGTAGAGCCAGAGCCATTTGTTGCGCAGCGCTTCGCGTAGTTCAGCTTGAGCGATGGTCCAAAGTAGTGGTAGTTCCATGGGGATAGTCCGTTAGTCGAGTAGTCGGGTGGTTGTTAGTCGAGCGGGCAAGATGTGGGTTGGGCGGTTGCCAGGCGCAGAGCGGTTGCTGGTGTGGACGGCCGCGCATTGTCGGTGGTGGGGCGGGCAGGGGCGATGCGCGCGCGCAGTTGGTCGGCGGGGAAGATGTCTACGAGACGGCCGTTTTCCAGCAGCAGCGCCCTGTCGGCCAACGCCTCTACCTCTTCCAGCCGGTGCGAGGCGAAGAGGATCGTCTTGCCCTCGGCGCGCAGGTTGGAGAGCAGGGTCAGGTAATCTTGCTGCGTGGCTGTGTCCAGGCTGGCCGTCGGTTCGTCCAACAGCAGCAGGGGTGGGTCAGACAACAGGGCAATTGCCAGGCCCAGCCGCTGCTTCAGACCGCCAGAGAGCGCGGCCACCGCTTTGTGCGCGTGCGGTTCCAGCCCCAGGCGCTGCAACAGCAGCGGGATACGGTCTGGTGACGCTTTTTTGAGGCGGGCATAGAACTGCATCGTCGCCAGCACGCCCCAATCGTAGAAGACCGCTTCCTGGGGCACGTAGCCGATGCTGCGCCGCGCCGCTTTGCCCTCCCGCGCCGCGTCGTGACCGTTGACGGTGATCTCGCCTTCAAAACGAATCAGACCGAGGATGGCTTTGAGCAGCGTTGTCTTGCCCGCTCCATTCGCCCCCCACAGCGCCAGGATTTCGCCGTGAACGGCCGTGAACGATACCGCACTTAACGCCTCCGCCTGCCCATAGCGCCTGGTCAGGCTGCGCGCGGCGATGGGGGGATGGGCAGGCGTGGCGTTGGCGTGCTGGGGGGACGGCTCACGGTTTACGGAATACGGTTTACGGAATACGGATAACGGTTTACGACTCATAGCAGACCATCCAAAAAGGGCGGCTAACGCCAGCAGGGCAACGGCCGTGCCCAAAATCGGCCATGAGCTGCTAGCGGGTGTTTGGGCGAAGGCAGGTAATGGGGACGGCGCCATCAGCGGGGCCGGGTCGGTTAATTTCGGCTGTGGCTTGATGATGGGAAAGGAGCGGGCGGCGAATTCGATAGTCTCCACCGCCGGGCTGTAGGCCAACATTTGCAGGCGTGGTTCCTGGTCGGTCAGGTTTTCAAAGAAGCGATCAGATTGGTAGGGCAGGTCGCCACGGCCGTCGCCATCGGCGTCGAACCCGGCGTAATCGCTCCAGAAGTTGCCCGTCCAATCATTGCTGCCTGGCCGTCCACCACCGGCCAGGGTCATTTGTATGCTGTTTTCCCAAAAGGTGTTGTTGTGAAAGGCGGCGCCACGCACGGCCGGCTGCAACATCAGGCCAATATCGTTGAAGACCAGGATATTGTCCTGGAAGTTGGCGTAGCCCAGGGGGCTGAACGGCGCGCCATCCAGAAAGACGCCCACGCGATTGTCCACCAGCACATTGCCGGTGGCGGTGATGTTGTCGGCGTCCTTGAAGCCCAGGGCGTACCCGCTGGGGCCGCGCTGCCCGCGAATCAGGTTGTTGGTCAGGGTCACGTTGTTGGTATACATGGTGTAAATGCCCACCGAATTGTCCAACAGCACGTTATCCTGAATAACCGCGCCGTCGCAGTACATCATGTGGACGCCGTAGCGGTTGTCGCGCAGGGTGTTGCCACGAATAATGATGCCCTCAGAGTACCAGGCCACCACGTCACGCGTATCGTAGACGGTGTTGCCTTCCACCAGCACATCGCGGCTGTACCAGATGCGGATAGCGTCCCCTTTACGGCCGCTGTCGTACTCCGCTTTGCCGGTGATCTCGTTGCCGCGGGCGATGCTGCCGTGCGCCTTGGCGAAGGAAATGCCAAAGAGTACCTCTTCCAGGCGGTTGTTTTCTACCACCACATCCCCGGCAGTGACGTTGATCCCGGCATGGTTGCGGTCCGGCTCATTGCCGCTGCCGCGCACCAGGAAGCCGCTGAAATGGATACCCTGTGCGACCAGGGTGACGACCATGCCTTTGCCACCGCCGTCAATCACCGGCCAATCTTGCCCAATGAGGTGGACGGCTTTGTCTACCGTCAGGTCGCCCGCGTGCTGGCCGCCCTGGACGATGATCGTGTCGCCGTCTTGGGCGGCAGCTAAGGCGGCGGGGATAGTGACATAGGGGCCGCCAGGGGCTACCACCAATTCGTTTTGGGCGTGGGCAGGAGTGGGCTGCAGCCACAGGAGGATGGCGAGGCCCACCAGCCAGAGTTTGTAGCTCACGATTGGCTCCCGGAAACGGCCGTGCGCGCGTCCACCACCGGCTTGTAAGCGGCGCGATGGAACCAGAGACCGATGAGGATGACGAAGACGGCCGTGAATGCCAGGTACAGCCCCAACTCCGCGCTGGCAATTGTCCTGAACTGCCCGATCAGTCCTTCGCCGAAGAGGGGAGGCATGAACGGGTCAATGGCTCCGCCGAGCGGCGATTGGGGGTCAATGCTGTGCCCATATCGGTACAGGATGTAGGCCAGGTCGGCGAGAAACACGAGCGGGAAAAGCAGCGCGGGCAAGGCCAGAATGGCCGCCCATTTGTTATGCACAAAGACGCCGGCCAGCAGCAGCAGCCCCAATGCGGTGATCGCCGCCGCCGAGATAGATCGCTCGAACTGCCCCCCTTCGTCTAGCGGGGGCATCCCCAGGTAATGGTTGAGCGAATCAATTTCGCGCACATCACCGGACAATTGGTTGACGTAAACGTCTACTTTCAGCCCATTAGGATATTGTGGCGCAAACATGGTCATGCTCCAGTAGGGTTGGAAGATGGAGATGATCAGCAGCAGCCCGCCCAGCATCAGCAAAAAGCTGGGGATGAGGTAGGCGGTGAGGGGGCGGGTACGGCCGTCGGGCAGTAAAACCTTTACGTCAGAAGCAAAATACGACTTGAGCATAGGAAATCCTTGGGGAGAAGGAAGAAGGATGAAGGAAGAAGGATGAAAATTCTACCTTCTACCTTCTTCTTTCTGCCTTCCCCTACGGTTCGACGAGCATGTAGCCGAGCATCTCCAGATGCAGAGCGGAACAGAACTCGGTGCAGTAGTAGGTGAACGTGCCGGAGCGGTCGGCGACAAACTCAATCGTCTGCGTCTCGCCCGGTTCCAGGCTGAGGTTGATGTTGTAGCCGGAGATGGCGAAGCCATGGGTGGCGTCGGGCGTGCGTTCCAGGTTGGTCAGATGCCAGGTGACGTGGTCGCCTTGTTTGATCTCCACCCGCTCTGGGTAGAAGTGGGAGCGCACCACCGTCATCCAGATTTCCACGTTGTTACCATCTCGCTCGACGCGCGCCTCTTCAGAACTGGTGATGGCGTTAGGACTGACAGCCATGGCGCCGGGGTCCCAACCAATTTCGGGGTACACTTGCCAGGGGTTCAACCGGTCGGCGCGGATGATTTGGGCGTAATGAGGTTCGCCGACGCCAATGGGCATGTCGTACAGGACGCGCATCTGGTCGCCGGTGGCGCTAATATCTACCAATTGGAAGTTTTGCGGCATGAGTGGGCCAATGTTGGCGAAGCGGTCAATGCTCCATTTGCTGAGGGCGACGACAAAGCCGCCGCCAGGGGAAGCGGTATCGCCTTCAACGGCCGTGATATGCCCAATGTTGTAATGGACCGGCAGTTTTTGCACCAGGGTCCATGGCTCGTCCGGGTTCAGGTCGGCGTAGGGGCCGCCCAACGTCCAGCGGGCGACGGCCGAATCGAGGAAGAGCGAGGTATAAGCGTAACCCTGGTTGTCGTAGACGGTGTGCAGTGGGCCAAGCCCTAATTCCACCTGCACTTCCATCGTGTCGTCCAGGGGCAGCACCGGTACGCCGTACTGGTCCGTCTCGTGGCCCCCTTTGGCAATGGCCGCCATGATCTTCGCGAAGGAGTAGACGGTGACGTGCGGGTCTAACTTGCCGCCGACGACGATGTATTCGCCACCGGGGGTCACGTCGGAACCGTGCGGGCTTTTCGGTTCGGGGGTGAAGTAGAGGAGGTTTTCGGCAATGGCCGTTTCCAGGCTAATCACGGCAATCCCGCCAATCATCTCGTACTTGCCCGCCTTGAACACCTCTTCCGCTTTCTTCCAGTTCATGATGTGCAGATAGTCGGTGTCGTTTTTGGCCGTTCCCGCTTCAAAGGGGGGTTCGCCCAACTCAATGCCGCCGGTGGCCAGTTCGGTATTGAAAGAGTTGCAGAAGACCCAGCCTTCGCTGACTTTCTTGCCCGCGTCGCACAGGTCTTGCCAGTATGGGGGCAGCTCGATCTGGAAAGATTGGCTTTGGTCGAGACGGCCGGCCATCCGGTCAAATTTCCAAAAGGTGATCAAGCCGCGATATTTTTCCTCGTACTCATCCAGCGAAGCGTACTCGAAACCAATTGGGGCGGCATACTGCGGCCCTTCAATCACGTACTCTGTGTTGGGCGTGACAAAAGCGCCGCCGTGATCGTTGATGGCGTTGGGGGTCTTGATGATCTGTTTTGTCTCGAAATCGCGCAGGTCAATGACGGCAATGCGCGCGTTGGCCTTATCGTTGATGAAGACGAACTGGCCGTCATACTCGGCGTTGGTTTCGGAGATGCTGGGGTGATGGGTATCGCCCCAGAGGATGGGTTTGCCGTCCACGAAGCCATCGGCCAATATCTGGTCGCCGTGGCCGCCGTAGCCGTAGCCTTGCCACGATTCCGGCGTGAAGACACCGATGGCCTTCAGGATGCGCATAGAGGGCACGCCAATGACATACACTTGCCCCGACTGGCCGCCGGAGGAAATCATGATGTAGGGGTCGTGCTGGCCGGAGGGCATGTAGGTTTTCAGCGCGCCGTAAATGTCATCAGGGGTCAGGCCGCGTTCGGCGGCCAGGGCGGCGGCGGCGGCCGGCAGGCCACTGCTGCCGCTGCCGCCGGTTGTCTGGCCGGCCGTCTGGTCGTTGTCGCGGCAGCTGGTGAATAGGATCACAGCCAGGATGAGTATGGCGGTGACCAGAAACAAGGGCGAGATTTTTGGGGCTGCATGTCGGGGCATCTTCTTCTCCTTTTTTATCCGCAGATGGCGCCGATTACACAAATTGGATCTGAAAAATCTGCGCAAACGGCGTAATTTGTGGGGGCGGCGTTCTATGCAGAACGGCCGTTCCGCCGAGTTTAATAGGTTTGTTTACAGATTAAAGGAGAGGTAGGGGTGTGTCTTTGCAATAATGCAAATGGGGGGAGGTGATTGGCGATTTATGACTGGTCGTTGCTTTCTTTAATCATGGCTTGAATTTCGGCCAGCAGTTGTTCCGCCGGCAGGCCGTAGACGTTGGCCGCTTCTACGGTGGTGTAGAAAGGAGCGACCGGGCAGCCGGGGCAGGCCATACGATGCTGTTGGAAGACGACGGCCGTTTCCGGCCAACGCCGCAGCAGCGTTTCAATTGTCATCTCAGCCAGGTTATTGATGTGCGAATCTGTCATTTTTGTGCGATAGTACCTTACGAGTCAACTTCTTGTACAGTGTGCAAGAAAATCGTCCGCAGATTACGCAGATTTTTGC
>JACSRF010000380.1 GCA_014879875.1 Anaerolinea sp. | reverse complement strand
ATTCGCGGCAACCGCATCTACGCCAACTCGCAGTTGGGCATTGACCTGCGCTGGCCGGACGGCGTGAACGCCAACGATAATTGCGACCCGGATACCGGCGGCAATAATCTGCAAAATTACCCGATCATCACCTTCGCCCAGGCGTATGTCAACGGGACAACACGCCTTCAAGGGATGTTGAACAGCAACCCGGAGACTGCGTTCACCCTCGATTTCTACTACAGCGCCGCCGCCGACAACAGCGGCTACGGCGAAGGGGCGTTTTACCTGGGCGAAACCAGCGTCGCCACCGACGCTGATTGCCAGGCGGCATTTGACGTAACCTTACCTGTCGCCATCCCGCCCAACCAGTTCGTCAGCGCCACCGCCACCCACGCCGACGGCGGCACGTCGGAGTTTTCGCTGGCCTTTGCCGCCGGAGGGGTGATTGACGTGCCGCTTCAAGGGTTAACGGCCGTTCACACCAGTTCAGGCTACACCAACGACCCCGTCACCTTCGCCGCCAGCATCACGGCCGGGACGGGCGTCAGCTATGCGTGGAATCTGGGCGATGGCAACCTGGCCGCCGGGCCATTCGTCGAACACAGCTACGCCGCGCCGGGCGTTTACACCGCCACCGTCAGCGCCAGCAACAACAGCAGCAGCGCCCAGGCGCAGACCGTCGTCACGGTGGTGGAAGCGGCCAACATCAACGGCCGTGTCTGGCATGACCTCGACGTTGACGGCATGTTGAGCATTGGCGAAGGGGGGCTGGCGGGGGTGACGGTAACGGCCGTTGGTCCCAGCGGAACCATTGAAGCGCTGACCGACGCGCAGGGGCGCTACCAGATTTTCACCCCCACCCCCGGCCTCTACACCCTTAGCGCAGTCGCTAACGATATGACCCCGACCACCGCCAGTCCCATCCCCATTCCTATGGGCGACAACGGCGGCACGGTGGCCAACTTCGGCCTGCACGAGACACCCCCGGTCGGCTTCGGCGTCATCGCCGGGCGGGCCTGGATAGACCTGGACGGCTCCGGCTTCCCCGAACCGGGCGAAGAAGCCCTGGCCGGGTTGGCGTTGTGGTTTTACGGCTATCAATACTCCGCTCAGACCGTTACCACCGACAGCAACGGCCTGTTCAGCCTGACCCTGCCCCACGCCAGGAGCTACTTCCTGCGACTTTCCGCCCCCGATTACTACCCCAACCAGCGGGAAATCTGGCAATGGCTAGACACGGCTGAACCGCTGCTGAATCTGCACAACCCCTTCGGGCGCGGCGGCACGGTCAGCGGGCGGGTGACGACGACCAGCGGCGCGGGCCTGCCCAACGCCAGCCTGAACATCGCCCCGCCCTTCGCCGTGACTGCCAGCAACGCCAATGGCGACTATGCCTTCCTCGAACAGGAACCGGCCGACAACAAAGGGTTAGGCGTCAATCCGCCATTCCCCTACGTCATGGGCGGCAGCGACAGCTTCCGCACCTTCCCCCTGCCGCCCAACAGCTTTGTCAGCGAAAACTGGCTGGCCGAGCGCATTGGCCGCCTGACCGTCCACGCCACACAGAACATCGGCAGCCAGAGCTTGCCGGTGGGGAACATCTTCTTCCGCTTGCAGGGCAACGGCGTGGACGAACTCCTGGTCACCGGGCTGAACGGCCAGGCGGGGTTTGATCTGGATGCCGGAACCTACACCGTCACCGTCCTGCCCGAATATCTGCCGCCCGACACAACCGTTTCCCCCACATCGCGCACCGTCATTATCAGTAACAACACCTTTGCCAACGCCGCCTTCAGCGTCACCCCGGCGCAATCGCTGGCGGTGGAATGCCGGGTGGGCGGGGTCGGTTTCGCCTGCACGGTGGAAGTGTACGATGCCAATGGCAGCCTGGTCAGGACGGTTCAATTGACCGCTGCTGCACCGGCAACGGTCATCACCGGCCTGCCGCCGGGCAGCTACGAAGTGGTGATCATCCCCGCCGAACCGGGCTGGCCGGAAAGCTCCGACGTGGTGACGCTGGACGGCAACACCCACGCTGAAGTCGGCTATCCCTTCAATCCCAGCAATCTGCAAACCATCGCCGGTTTTGCCTATTGGGATCGCTGCTATCCATTGGGCGTGCGGGGTAACACCAACTATTGCACTGAGACCAATATCCCCAGCAACAACGACATCCCGGTGACGCTCTACAATGCGGCGGGGACGGTGATCAGTGTGACGGTCACGGCCGTGGGCGCGGGCTGGAGTACCGGCTATTACGCTTTCCCCAACCTGCCGGTGGGCAGTTACCGGGTGGAAATCAGCTTCCCCGGCGGCTTTGTGCCCCAGACGGCCACCTCCGCCTGGCGCAACCTGACCGGCTTTGGCTCGCCGGAGTACCTCAATTTTGGCTATACCCGCACCGAAAACCGCTCACTGACCGGCTACGCCTTTTACGATGTCAATAACAACGGCAGCTACGACGTGGGGCTAGACGACCCCTACGCCGGGGCGGAGATCGCCGTCGCTACCCTGACGGGCACGCCCCTTTCTACCCATACCACCGCCTCTGATGGCTCGTTTACCGTCCTGTCCATCACCAGCGGCGAATACCGGGTGGAGCTGAACACGCCCGACCTGCAACTGACGCGCATTGCCATTGTCCCGGCGTCGGGCGGCGTCCCCTGGGCGCTATTCCCCCTGCCGCCCAACGACAACCGGCCCCGCGCCGTCGTCTTCCTGGATAGTAACCAGAACGGCCTGCTCGACGCCGCCGAACAGCGGTTGGGCGGGGTGAATGTGGAACTGTACAGCCAGCCGTGCGGCAGCATTGCCACCCCCATCGAGACCAAAACGACCAATACGGATGGTCTGGTGTTATTTACCAATCCGCTCACTTTGCAGATGACCGCCCTGGCGGCCGCGCCCGGTAACCCGTCCGGTTGCGTCAAAATCGTAACCGCCAGCCTGCCGCCCAATGTGGCCCCGGCCAATGCCAGCGGCGCGGCCATGCCCAAAAACAGCGGCGTGCCGGTGCTGCTGCCCGTTTACGCCCAGGGCACACTGCTGGTGCAGGTGTTTTGGGATGTGGACGGCGACGGCGTATTCGATAGCAATGAGCCAATCCTGAGCAGCGGCACAGCCACGGTCGATGGTCAAACCAAAAGTTACAGCGAAAACGGGGCCACCTTTGTCCTGGCGACGGGCAGTTACAGCCTGAACGTGGTCGCTCCGGCGGGGTACACGATCAGCACGGCGCAGCCGATCAGCGTCGTGGTAGGGTCGGGCGTGACGACGCGCAAGGTGGCGGCGCGGGTGGCGGGCGGCATCAACGGCGCGGTTATTGGCCCGGATGGGGCCATGGGCGGGACGACGGTGCGCCTGACCAATTTGGCCACCCAGCAAACCTACGAGACGGTGGCCGCCACGGGCTGCGCGGGCTGGTGCAGCGACGCTTTCTACCAGTTTGGCAACCTGCCCAGCGGCCAATACCGCCTGAGCATCCCCACCCTGCCGCCGGGCCATATCCTGGCCAACGAGCCGGTGGTCAATTACACCACCGCCGGGCAGAGCATCCAGCAAAACCTGACGCTCAACCCGTTGGGCTACCTGAGTGGGTTCGTTTACCTGGATGACAATGTGAACGGGCAGCGGGACAGCGGCGAAGCGGCCGCGACCGGGTATGTGGTCAGTTTGTTGAATGATGGGGGGCTGCCGGTGCAAATGGCCGTGCCCGATGCCAACGGCGTCTACCTGTTCACCAACCTGAGCGCGGGCGTGCGCTACCTGGCGACGGTGGATTTGTATATCAGCCAGGCGGCCAGCCTGAGCGACAGCCTGACCGAAGCGCCGGGCTGGTTCCTGCCAGGCACCCAACCGGTACAGGCGAACATTGGCATTTTGCAAGGGGGGACGGAGCATGGGTATAACACGGTGTACGGCCGTGTCACGGCCAATGGCGCGGGCGTGGCCGGGATACGCATCGGTTACTATCGCTGGGTGGCAGGGTCGGGCTGCCATCAGAGTAATCCCGCCTGGGAACCGCACGAAACATACAGCGACATCAACGGCGATTACAAGCTGCTGACTTTAATGGTGCCGAGCAATGCCGTTTACTACTGCATCGCCGCCCGCCAGGCAACTGGCTACCAGCAAAGCAACACCCCGGTCACAGAAGCCAACTTCAGCTATATGACCACCGGCAATGTCATCATCTACAACCCTGGTTACTGGCAGCGGGAGATCACGCTGGCTCCGGCGGGGGGCAATATGCAAAATTTGAGCGGCGGCGCGGTCGTCCACTGGTCGGCCTTCCGCGATGACAACCTGAACGGGGCGTGGGACGACGACGAACCGGCGCTGCCCGGCGTGAGTGTGGGTGGCGATACGTCCGGCGTGATCAGCGGCCTGGGGAATGGGGCGCAGACGGTGACGGTGGTCGCGCCGATAGGCTATCTGCCCCTGCATGGCAGCACGGTATCCGTCTGGCTGAACGGCGCGGACGTGATCCTGCCGCCATTGGCCTTCCGCTTTGCCGGGGCGCTGCGCGGGCAGGTGTTCAGCGATGAAGATGGGGACGGCTGGCTGCGGCGCGGGGAAGCGGGCGTGGTGGGCGTGACGATTAACCTGACCGGGCCAGCCCAGGCAACAGTGGTGACGGATCAGCAAGGCCGTTTCAGCCTGCCCAACCTGCCCAACGGCAGTTATACGGTAAACGTGACCGCACCGACGGGATATGCGGCCGTGCCCCAACAAACCATCACGCTGAACAATGGCGGGGTGCTTTCGCTGGCGCTACGGCCGTTAACCCAACTTTCCGGCGCTATCTATGACGATTGGGATGGCGACGGCCGTCGCGGGGCCGATGAACCGCTGATTACCATGCCGATTACGGTGACGGTGGCGGGCGTGGGGGCGCAGCGCTCGGCGTTGGGCGCGTTCCGCTTCTGGGACATGGCGACTGGTAATTACACCATCAGCCCCTGGTGGCTGGCGGTCAATCCGGCGGCGGCCAATCCTAGCACGGGTGGCGCGATGGGATTCCCCGCCGTGCCACCCGGAACGGTGCGCGGCACGGCCTGGCTGGACGGCAATGGCGACGGCATTCGCCAGCCGTGGGAGACGCCATTGGCAGGTGTGCCGGTGTCGGTGGTGGGGCAAACGGCCGTTACCGATGCCGAGGGCCGGTTTAGCTTTTACGGGATTGCGGCGGGGACGTATGGGGTAACGGCCGTGTTACCTGCTGGGTTGACGGCCGATGTTGGCCCGGTAGTGGTGAGTGATGGGCGAGGGGCGGTTGTGGGGGTGACGGCCGTGTTGGGGAGTGGGTTTAGGGTGTATTTGCCGGTGGTGGTACGGCCGTAAGGATTGCGGCCGGGGCGACGCAGTTGTGTGTGCTGGTGGCGAATCACGACCATAGTGTGATTCAGGGCACGGGGAACTGTATGGGTTTGCCGTAGGGTTTGTGGGGAAGGGAGAACGGCCGTAAATGAAAATGGCGCGGGGTTTAGGAAGGCCCTGCACCGTTTTTGTTTTTGGCAACTGGTCGTGCATTTGTCTTCAATTAGCAGCCCTAAATTGAGGGATATTAGACGCCATGATATACTGTGTTCTCATATTGAGAAATCAGAGACTTTTATTCGCCTTGCATAGACAAAACCCATGAATTTTCAGGCATCGCTTTTCGTTACCGACCATAAGGACGCTTACAAACAAATCCGCAACTTTCTTGCCGGGCAGTTTGTAGGTGCGACCCGCGACCGCGCTTTGTTGGCAGAAGTAGCCAAATGCCTGTTCTGCAAAGTATATTTGCAAACTCACCAAAATGGATCTGCCCCTGGCGAAGCCGATCTCAACCGACAATATCGGCAGGCGCTAGATGGCCTTAAGAAGACGCTTCCTTCGATTTTTCATGCTAACGACGAAATTTTACTCGATGCCCAAAGCCTGGCTTTTGTTGATCGCGCCTTTAATGAGGCTGATTTGTCTGGGGCGACCCGCGATTACTTCGGCGATTTGTATGAGGTTTTTGTTAGTACGGGAATCCGTGAAGAGGAAGGCCAATTTTTCACGCCGCAGAATGGGATTGAGTTGCTTGTTTCAATGGTCAATCCCCAGCCCGGCGAAAGAGTCATTGATCCGGCTTGTGGCGCAGGCGGATTTTTAGCGGCCGTAGCCAGCCACTTGCGCACGAAGGGCGCAGCACACAATGAAATCGTGCAAAGCATAATCGGCATAGACAAAGATGCCTACCTGGTACAGTTGGCAGCAACACGGCTAGCGATTTTAACTTTGCAGCCAGGTCAGGTCTATTGTGCTGATTCGTTGGCCTGGTCGGATGAGAACGGCCGTTCCCTCCCGCTTCCGCAGTCTGGAAGTTATGATGTCGTTTTAACCAATCCCCCTTTTGGCAAACGCATTGTGGCGGCTTCCAGGCAAACACAGAAATATTTTACTTTGGGCTATACCTGGAAGAAGGGGCGTGACGGCCGTTACCAGCAAACTGGCGATCTACTCAACTCCGCGCCGCCTCAGGTGCTTTTTGTCGAAAAATGTCTGGAACTTTTGCGGCCTGGGGGACGGCTGGGCATTGTTGTGCCAGAAAGCATGATTACCAGCAAAACTTATTCCCACGTTGTCCAATACATGCGTTCTCAGGGCGAAATTAAAGCGGTCATTGGCTTGCCGGAAGAATTTTTCAAAACCTCTGGTAAAGGCGGCACGCATACTAAAGCGTGCCTGGTTATGCTGCACAAGCATGAACATTCAAACGGAGCGACTCTACCAAGCGGGAGAATTTTTATGGCTGAGGCCAAATGGTGTGGCCATGACAGTCGCGGGCGGCGCATAGATCGGGATGATTTACCCCTGATTCAAGAAAATCTAACCGCGTTCCATAAAGGACAACTGCGCCAATTTAGCTCGCTAGGATATGCCGTTGACGTTGAGCAATTGGTGAACAATATTCTTTCGCCAAGATATTACAGCCCGGAGCTAGATCAAGAATTAGAGCAACTGGCCGAAACGCACGATCTGGTGAAATTAGGAGATCTGGTAACTGCGGGCGAGTTAGCAATTCAAACCGGTGACGAAGTAGGCAAAATGGCTTATGGCACAGGGATAATTCCCTTTGTGCGCACCAGCGACATCTCCAATTGGGAGATTAAAATTGACCCGAAGCATGGCGTCAGTTCCGAAATTTATGAGAAATTTGCCACTAAACAGGATATTCGGGTAGGCGATATTTTAATGGTCAAAGATGGCACCTATCTTATCGGCACATGCGCTTTTATTACCGAATACGACACCCAAATTGTCTACCAAAGCCATCTGTATAAATTGCGCCTTAACGACCAATCCCGCTTATCCCCCTACCTTCTTCTCGCGCTGTTAAGTTCAGAACCCGTGCAGAGGCAGATTAAAGCGAAACGGTTTACCCAAGATATCATTGATTCTCTAGGGCAGCGCATTCATGAATTAATTTTGCCTATTCCCAAGAGCCAGCAATTACGTCAGCATGTCTCCCAAACTGTTGAACAAGCAATTCGGGACAGGATCGAAGCGCGTGAACTGGCGCGTAAAGCGTGTCTTGACGTTGTGGGACAGAATGGGGTGGCTAATTGATCAGGCCGGCTGCCTGATAATTTTGACTGATGCGGATAATCAGTTCGCGGATCTCAGCTACAGAATACTCTCCTTGAATGCGGTTCCCCTGCGCCGAAATCCAACTTATGTTTTTACCAGTATGCCCCACGTAGGGATTATCAGAGACAGCTTTGAGCGGGTGAATGTGTCCAACCTGATAGGCGGCTTTGCCATGTCGCGGTGACAATAATTCCGCTCTAAATTCGACAAACGAAAGCGGCTCAAGAGTGATTGGGCAGCGGCTTATGCGCTCTGTGCCGATAATCAAACCGCTTTCCTGTAGTTTGGTCAGGGAAAGAAGTCCTTGCTCTTCCAATTCCTGTTGAAGTTCGCGGGGGAAGCCAGCAAAGTAACAAAGTTGGCTGATCAAAGCCAATTCGATTTCCAGACAATCCCGCCGCAAGGCAAAGTGAACTGAACCAGGATGCGTTTCCCAACGTTTTTCGCGGTTTGTTTTGTGACTTCCAGTCAACACCCGATCCGTTAGGTGGGATTTCACCACAATTTTGCTGTACGCGGATCTGAAAAAGTTGGCTTGCGCGCCGCTGCGCAACATTTCACGCAATCCGGCGATTTTGCGGGGTAAATCATCCCAAAAGAAGTAGATGTTGTCCTGGCGATGAATCGTTTGGTTGAGATTGCGGGCAACGTAATCTAGAGGAAGTTCGTAAGCAATCAGATTTTGCTCCGTAAAAGCTCGTAACAACTGCTTTTTCACTTCATCTTGCAGCGCGATCTGGATTTCAACGAGCAGAAGATCGTAGATAGCAAGGCAGTTCGAGTAAGAAGCAAAGCGGGGATCCTCTGTGGAAATTTCTGTCCCCCACCTGACAGCAAATTTAGTGCTTTCAATTTTAGGTGTCTTGACCGGCTCGATGAAGAAGGCAAAGCGTATGATACCCTGAAGAACCTTTTTGCCTGCCGACTTGCCCAAAGCAGTTTCAATGGCTTGATATTGCTCTGAGTGGTAGGGAACGGCACCTTCCATGACGGTCTGATATGCCTGATTCATACTAAAGCGGGGTTGAGCAACGGCCGTTTCCAATATCGCTTTCATGATTCCTCACCCCCTTCTTCTTGAGGAAAGTATTGCGAGAAAAATTCGCCGGGTGTCAGTTCCAGCGCGTTGGTCAGCTTGATGATATTCTCAAGCGAAACGTTTCGTTTACCCCGCTCAATATCAGCAACGTAGGTGCGGTGTAAACTTGCTTGCGCCGCCAGGTACTCTTGCGACCAGCCCAGTTCATGCCGCCGTTGGCGAACGGCACGGCCGTATTGTTTCTTCTCATCTGCCATAAATGGCGATATTAACCATCATGTAGCCGAAGAGTCTACAGGCAATGAGTGACAAATCTTGTTTTGGTTAGCGAAACAGCCGTCTAGTTGAGGTGATGGGGGTAAACGGCCGTTCCCTTTTCCAATTTGGGCGTGGTTGAGGTGGTGGGGGTAAACGGCCGTTCCCCATCCTAATTTGTGCGTGTAGGTGGGGGGGCGAAAACGGCCGTTGCCAACATCACTGGAGCGTCAGGCGCAATAACTACGCATTACTCAAAGCGCAGATAGCCAGTTTTCTTTCTGTAGTTGGGGGATGGCCTGCATTTCCGCTTCTATAACAGCCCAGGACTGGTTCCAGGTTGCCAGATCAAAATCAGGGTCTTCTGGGGCATGGCGCAACGCCTCGGCTAAAGAACCGCTAGCCAGACGTAAACTAACAGGATTGACCGGGGTAGCTTGTATCGTGGCAACCACTTCTTCGGGCGATGGGAATGCAGTTTCTGTTTCCAGAGCGTCACGCAAAAGTTCAACGATCAACTGCTCCAGAGACACACGTTCCATTTGCGCTTTACGCTGAAGTTTGCGTTCCATTTCGTGGGGCATGCTAATGATTACAGTCATGTTGCACCTCCGTCGCTCAGTCCGCGTTTTGTCCGATTCTTGCCGAATGTTGTAAGTATAGTCCGGTTCGTGATGTTATTCAATCGGGTTAATGCACGGCAAACGGCCGTTCCCTCCTCCCAATTTGCGTGTGGTTGTGGTGGTGGGGGTAAACGGCCGTTCTCCCTCCCAATTTGTGCGTGGTTGTGGTGGGGGTAAACGGCCGTTGCCTCTGCAAAACGAAACACAGATTATGCTATACTACCGTCATGAGTCTCCAAGAAATGAAAACCCGCCTTCAGCAACAGTTACCAAACCTGCAGCAACGGTATGGTGTACGTGACCTCTGGTTGTTTGGTTCCTACGTGCGTAATGAACAAGCGAAAGACAGTGACCTGGATGTGCTGGTGACTTTTGATAATCCCCATCTATCGCTCATTCAATTTATCCAACTCGAACTGGAATTGAGCGAGCTATTGGGTGTCAAGGTAGACCTGGTGGAGAGAGACAGCTTGAAGTCTACAGTGGCAAGCCGTTGCCGGGATGCGTGACAAACTCATTCATGGCTATTTTGTTGTCAGTGTTAATCGAGTTTGGGAAACGGTGCAGCAGGATTTACCACCACTGCAACAAGTCGTCAGGCAGATGTTGGCAGAGTCGGAAGCCGGGAAGTAGAAACAGCCGTTTTAGCCGAACTGCGCAGACGCCGCAGGTAGGCCAATCGTCCTACCGATTCCCGATTACGGCTTCAAGAAAGGCGAGTGTTTGCTGCCAGGCGTCACCTGACGCGCCCGGTTTGTCGTAATTTTCAGCGGTGAGGAAGGCGTGCCCCACGCCGGGATAAATGGTGATTGTGTTACTCACGCCAATCTCGTTGAGCGCATCCTGAAAAGCGTTCACTTTGCTGACGGGGATTTGCGCGTCTTCGTCGCCGAAAATGCCGAGGATGGGCTGGGCTTGCAGCAACGGCCGTAACCGTTCCGCATCCGTCTCCACCGACCCGTAATACATGATCATCGCTGCCAATTTGTCTGGCTGGCGCAGCGCCAATTGCAAGGACTGTTCCCCACCAAAGCAAAAGCCCCAAGACGCCACCCGCGTCACATCCACGTTGGGTAAACTGTGTAAATAGGCGAGGCCAGCATCAATATCGGCAAAAATATCCGCTTCTGGCGTGCCCAGCCGCAAATAGAGCGCACCGGGGAACTGTGTCGCTAACTGCCCCCGGTAGGCATCGGGCACAAAGACCATATATCCCTCCGCAGCAAGGGCGTCGGCAATGTGTGTGATTTCCTCGTTGAGGCCCCACCATTCATGCAGCAGCAGCACGCCGGGGTGCGGCCCTGTCCCGGACGGTTCAGCCAGGTAGCCGAGCAGTTCTGTACCATCGGTGGCGATGTAGGTGATGTTTGTGAAAGCGTCCGTTTGTTGGCCTGCATTGGCGTCGTAAAACATGACAACGATGATGCCGCCAACGAGGATGGCAATCAAGACAAGTAAACTGATCAAGGCGCGCTTGAGCCAGCGCCACAAAGCGGATTGGGACATAAGAGCCTCCTTTAAGAATTATGAATACTGTAATTTGCCAGAGATAATAGCAGAAGAGAACGGCCGTTATCCCCAATTCTCTATTTTGTCCAAGCTTCACGTATCTGTTGAGTATAATAGAGGCGTTCATCCATTCCAATGCGCAAAGGGACAAAGCATGACCGAACAAGTACAACTAATTCACGGCGACGCCGTTTTTGAGCAGCTCGCTAACGAGTGGGACAACCTCGCCCGACGCAGCCAGACCAACACCCCATTCCAACGTCTGGCTTATCAAAAAGCGTGGTGGCAGCATCTGCACCCACACAGCGCCACCTTGCACACCATTGCCGTGCGCGCCAACAATGGCGATCTGCTCGGTATTGGCTGTTTCTACATTTACAATGAAATCGTTTACTTTAATGGCTGCGTTGAGGAGACAGATTACCTGGACCTGATCACTGGAGCAGCGACGGCCGAAACGGTGTGGACGGCCGTTTTGGACACCCTTCTTACCCCCGATTTTCCTGCCTGGCATACCCTGGACTTGTGCAATGTGCCTGCCACCTCCTCATCGCGGCTCATTGTGCCGCGCCTGGCGGCCGCGCATGGCCTTCAGTTTGCCGAAAGTGTGCATGAGGTGTGCCCCATCATCACCTTGCCGGACAATTTTGAAACTTACCTGGAAATGCTGGATAGCAAACAACGGCGCGAGATTCGGCGCAAGCTGCGCCGCGCCCAGGGCGCCGATGCGCAGTTAATCATTGTGGGGCCAAATGATGACCTGGAAGCGGCCGTTAATGACTTCCTCGACTTACTGGCAAAAAGCACCTTTGAAAAGCGGGACTGGCTGCACGACGGCCGTCGCGCCGTTTTTCATGCCACCGCCCAGGCCGCCCAGGCGGATGGCTCGCTGCTGCTGCTGTTTATGGAAGTAAACGGCCGTAAAGCCTCCACTCTCTTTAACTTTGATTACAACAACGCCGTTCTCGTCTATAACTCCGGCCTTGACCCTGCCGCCTTCGGCCAGCTCAGCCTGGGCGAAGTGCTGACAGCCAAAGCTATCGAATGGGCCATTGACAACGGCCGTACCGCCTTCGACTTCCTCCGCGGCGACGAAGCGTACAAATACCGCTTCGGCGCACAAGACACGATGATCTACAAGCTTCATCTGGCAAAAAATCATTGACGTATGACGTATGACGTATTGCGTATTGGCCGGTACGAATACGCAATACGTCATACGCAATACAAAAGAGACCCCTTGTGTCCAATACCAACGGCTCCCACCCCATCCACCGCATCGCCATGCTCAGCGTCCACACCTGCCCCCTCGCCATGCTCGGCGGCAAAAAGACCGGCGGCATGAACGTCTACGTGCGCGATTTCAGCCGCGAATTGGGGCGGCAAGGCATTCTCGTGGACGTTTTTACCCGTTCACAAGATGATTGTGTGCCCCGCGTCGTTCATGATTTAGGCTATGGTGGGCGCGTCATCCACATCCCCGCCGGTCCTGAACGCCCCGTGCCCGTCGCCGACATCATCTATTACCTGGACGAATTCACCAGCGGCGTACTCCAATTTGCGGCCAGCGAAGGCATCCAGTACGACATCATCCACAGTCACTATTGGTTATCCGGCCTGGTTGCCAAACGGTTACGAGAAGCATGGTTACAAGACGGCCGTTACGTCCCCATCGTGCAAATGTTCCACACCCTCGGCCATATGAAAAACCGCGTCGCCCTCGGCGAGGGCGAACGCGCACCCCAAAGCCGTATTGACGGCGAAGCCCACGTCATCCGCTGCGCCGACCGTATCATCGCCGCCACCCCTGCCGAGCAGGCCCAACTCAACTGGCTCTACGACGCCGACATGGACAAGGTCGCCATCATCCCCCCTGGCGTTGACCTGGAACGCTTCACCCCCATCCCCAAAGAGACGGCCAAAGAGTGGGTCGGCATCCCCTTGCAAGACAAAAACATCGTCTTCGCCGGCCGTATCGAACCGCTCAAAGGCATTGACACCTTGCTGCTGGCCATGGCCCTCATTTACCAACGCCACCCCGGCATCATGCAAGGCGTTTGCGTTGCCATCATCGGCGGCGACCCCTGGAGTGATGACCCCGACGAAGAAATGACGCACCTCATAGAGCTGCACTGCAATCTCGGCATCCACGAATTTGTCACCTTCCTCGGCGCCAAAGACCAAAACGTGCTACCCAACTATTACGCGGCCGCGGAAATGGTCGTCATGCCCAGTCACTACGAAAGCTTCGGCATGGTCGCACTGGAAGCGATGGCCATGGGCACGCCCGTTGTCGCCTCCGAAGTAGGTGGGCTGGCCTTCCTGGTGCAAGATGGCGTCAATGGCTTGCACGTCCCCTCCCGCGACCCGGAAGCCTTAGCCGAGTGCATCTACGAACTGCTCACCGACGAAGAGTACCGCGCCCGGCTCGGCCGGCAGGCGCGCGAATATGCTCTGGCCTATGATTGGCGGCACATCGTCGCGCGCATGTTGCGCGTCTATGAGGCCGCCATTCAAGGCGGGCCTTGCGTCGAACGAGTATAAGCGGGGATTACAAGATTGCGGCTCTTTAGGAACTCAGGGGGTTGACAGCCCGTGAAGCGTGAAACGTGAAACGTGATGCGCCTCCGGTCACGTTTCACGCTTCACGTTTCACGTCGTGGTTGTCACGGGAATTCCGTAAGAGCCAACATCTCCAGGTCATAGCTGACGGCGCGTTCGCGGCGGAATTGTTGCGTATAAAGGCGATAGTAATGGCCGTGTTGGCGAATCAGTTCCGCGTGGCTGCCCATTTCGGCGACACGGCCGTTTTCAATCACCAATATCCGGTCCGCCCGCTTGATGGTGCTCAGCCGGTGCGCGATGACGAAACTGGTACGGCCGTCCATCACCGCCTCCATCCCCCGCTGAATCAGCGCCTCGGTCAGCGTGTCTACAGAACTGGTCGCCTCGTCCATGATGAAGATCTCCGGCTGCGCCAAAATGGCCCGCGCCAGGCTGATGAGCTGTTTTTGCCCCACCGAGAGCAGATTCCCCCCTTCGCCGACGTTGGTGTCATATCCCTTTTCCAGGGTAACGATAAAATCGTGCGCCCCCGCCAGGCGCGCAGCGGCGGTCACGTCGTCGTCGCTGGCCTGGAGACGGCCGTAACGAATATTCTCGCGCGCGCTCCCCGAAAACAGGTGCGGCGTTTGCAGCACCATCCCCAACTGCGAATGAATGGCGTGCAGCGTCAGGTCGGTGTAATCGTGCCCGGCAATGGTGATCGTCCCCCGCTTCGGCTCATAAAAGCGGCAGAGCAAATTGACAATGGTAGATTTACCGCCACCCGTTGGCCCCACCAGGGCAATCGTCTCGCCGCGCCGCACGTGCAAGGAAAAATCAGTCAGCACCGGCTTATCCGCTTCATAGTAGAAATCCACATGGTCATACACAATGTCCCCACGCAGCGTTTCCGGCTCCAGCGCGCCCGGTTTATCCTGCACGTCCGGCACGCTGTCAATGAGCGAGAAGGCGCGTTCGGCGGAGGCGATGGACTGCTGCATTTGCGCATACACCCGCGCCATTTCCTGCACCGGCCACATCATGAAGGTGATGTAACTGACAAACGCCTGGATGTCGCCAATGCTCATGCCCCCCATTTCCACCTGTAAACCGCCATACCAGACAACGGCCGCTACGCCAAAAGCGACCAGTAACTGCACCACCGGCAAAAAGAGGGCGCTGAGCCACGCCGCGCGATAGGCGGCGCGGTACATGTCTTGCGTCAAGACCTGGAACTCGCCCAGGTCTTGTTCCTCGCGGGTCAGCGCCTTCGTCACGCGCACCCCCATGATGTTCTCGTTGTACGCGCCGGTGATTTTGGAGTTGATTTTGCGCACCAGGCGGAACTCGTCCAGGATACGCACTTTGAACTGCGCGGCCACAATCACCAAAACAGGCACAATGATGACGACGATGAGCGCCATTTTCCAGTTGATGATGAACATGAAAATGACGGCAATGCCGATGTTGGTGATGCCCCAGGTGATGTCCAGCAAGCCCCACGTCACCAGTTCGGCAATGCGCTCAGAGTCTGACGTAACGCGCGACATGATCCAGCCGATGGGCGTGCGGTCGAAGTAGGAGAAGGAGAGCGTTTGCAGGTGGTTGAACATCTTCTTACGCAAATCGTAGCGGATGCGCTCGCCCAGCACGCCGGCCAGATAAATGAAACCAAACACCCACACTGATTGCAGTAACGCCAACCCCCCAAAGAAAATGAGCAGCCGCCGCAGCTCAGCCCTGTTTTGCGCCAAAATGGCGTCGTCTACAATGTGCTTGGTGATGTAGGTGAAAACAGAATCCTGAAAGCTGACCAGGGTGATGAAAGTCAAAAAACCAAGCAGCATCGGCCAATAAGGCAGGGCTTGTTGCAAAATGCGGACGACGGTACGGCCGTTAAACTGCGTCTGGAAATCTTCTTCTTCAAAATAGGTGTCGGTCATCGTTATGCTCTCTGTTACGAAACGTGGGCATGGTTCCCTTTACAAATGAAGAGCGTCATTCTGAGCGTAGTCTTCGGAGCGAAGAATCCCTACGGTGTAACCATTCACCCCCCGCCGGTTGAGCCTGTCGAAACCGAAGACAGCCTGCCCTGAGTGCCGCGAAGGGTTCAACATGACGATCCAGCGAAGTTTCACGCTTCACCCGCTTACCCGCGCCAAATCCTGCTCCAACTCATCCTCAATCTGCGATTGCAAGTTAAAAATGCGCCGGTACGTGCCCTGCGTCGCCATGAGTTCTTCATGCGCGCCGCTTTGCACAATGCGCCCCTTGTCCATCACCAAAATCAGATCGGCGGCCATCACCGTCTGGATACGATGGGCAATGATGAAGGTGGTACGCCCCGGCAGCAGCGTCTCCAGCGCCTCGCGGATCACCGCTTCTGTTTCCATGTCAACAGAAGAAGTGGCGTCGTCTAAAATGAGGATGCGCGGGTTTTGCAGCAGCGTACGCGCCAGGGTGACGCGCTGTTTTTGCCCGCCGGAGAGGGTGACGCCCTTTTCGCCGACCAGGGTGTTATATCCGTTGGGGAAGGTGAGGATGACGTCGTGAATGGCGGCGGCGCGCGCCGCATCCTCTACCTCGGCGTCGCTGACGCTGCGCCCCACGCCATACAAAATATTGTCGCGGATGGTGCGCGAAAAGAGGAATGGCTCTTGCTGGACAATGCCCATTTGCTGGCGCAGATAACGGCGTGAGTAGTCGCGCAGTTCGACGCCATCGAGGGTGATGCTGCCGCTGCTGTAATCGTAGAAGCGGGGCAGCAGGTTGACCAGCGATGTCTTACCCGCGCCGGTGGAGCCGATGAGGGCGACGACCTGGCCGGGTTGGCAGTGGAAGGAGATGTCGTGAAGGATAACGGCCGTTTCCCCTTCCCCCTCATAGCCAAAACAAACCTGCTCGAACCGTACCTCGCCACGTAGTGGGTCGGTTGGCTGGTGCTGCCCCACATCCAGCGGTTCCCGGTCTTCACGAATAATGGCAACCACCCGCCCAAAGGAGACGATGCCCGTAGACATGTCCACAATCAGCCGCCCAAGCTGGCGCAGCGGCCAGGCGATCATGCTCACCATGCCCAGGTAGGCCAGGAATGTGCCGACGGTGATTGTGCCGTTGATCGCCATTACCGCGCCGACGAAGTAGCCGAGAATGAGCTGCGCGAAGACGAGGATGTCGGTGCTGGGCCAGTAGACGGCGTGCATGATCAGCAGCCGCTTGCCGCGCCGGTATCGTTCAAAATTATCGCGCTCGAATTTGTCTTTTTCATACGCCTGCCGCGCAAACGCTTTGACAACGCGAATGCCGCTGAGGTTTTCTTGCAGCGTGGTGGAGAGTTTGGCCTCTTGCTCTTGGAACTCCTCGTACAACTGCGATACTTTGCGGAAGAACCACACTGACGTTGCCAGCACGAAGGGGATGAGAACGACGGAGATGAGCGCCAGGCGCGTGTTGAGGGTGAGCAGCGCGGTGAAGTTGACCAGGAAGAGCAGGCTGATGCGGCCGGCGCCGATGGCCTGGTCGGCGTAGAAGCGGCGCAGGGCGTCTACGTCGGAGGTGGCGCGCTGGATCAGTTCGCCGGTGGGGGTTTTGTCGTGATAGGCAAAAGAGAGGCGCTGAATGTGGTCGTAGAGATAGTCGCGCAGGCGGCGCGTGGAGCCTTCGGCCGTTTCCGCCGCCCAGCGCCCGCTGAAGAAGCTGAAACCGCCCTGAAACAGGGCCAGGCCAATGAATCCGAGGGCGACCCAGGGCAGGCGGGAGACGGCCGTTGTACTGCCCAGCGCCCCGCTGCCCAGCGTCCCGCTGCCCAGCGCCCCGCTGCCCAGCGTCCCGCTGCCCAGCACATCGTCGGTGAAGTAGCGCAGCAGGTAATAAAAGGCTGTGCGCGCCACCGATGCCAGGCCAACGGCGGCGACCGCCGCCACATACAGCCAGTGATAGCCGGTGAGCATCATCCACAATCCGCGTAATTGGGAGTGATGGATGACTTGTTTGGGATCAAATTCGGGTGAATGGGAGTTGTTCATAAGGTTAGTGCGGTAGTCGGGTAGCGCGGTAGTGCGGTAGTGCGGTAGTGCGTTTACTATCTCACTAGCGCACTATTTCACTATTTTACAAATCAGGTGGCAAGCATACCCGATTCCATGATTTTCGTCACTTGTGGTTTTGCCGATAGTGGGCACAATGGGGGAATATGACAACACGACAAGGATTAACGCAATTTGCCTGGTTATCTATTGGTACGGCCGTTCTCACCATCGGCCTCAAATTTACCGCCTACCTGCTCACCGGGTCGGTCGGGTTGTTGTCCGACGCGCTAGAATCGGGGGTGAACCTGGTGGCGGCGATCATTGCGCTGGTGGCGCTGACGGTGGCCGGACGGCCGCCAGACGACGAACACGCTTACGGCCATGACAAAGCAGAATATTTTTCCAGCGGCGTGGAGGGCGTGTTGATTGTCATTGCCGCCGTGACCATTGCGGTGACGGCCGTGCAGCGCCTGCTCAACTTACAGCCATTGGAGCAGGTGGGCGTTGGGTTGGTTGTCTCCGTCATCGCCGCCATTTTGAACGGCGTGGTGGCGCGGGTGCTGCTGCGCGCCGGTCGCAAATATGACTCGGTGACGTTGATCGCCGACGCCAAACATTTGCTGACGGACGTGTGGACGTCTGTCGGGGTGGTAATAGGGGTAACGGCCGTCGCCCTCACCGGCTGGCTTTGGCTAGACCCGATCATCGCCCTGCTGGTGGCCGTGCAAATTGTCTTTGCCGGGGGGCGGTTGGTGCGCGAGTCGGTGTTGGGACTGATGGATACGGCGCTGTCGGCGGAAGAGCTGGAACAGGTGACGGCCGTTTTCGACCAGTACCGGCGCGACAACCAGATTGATTACCATGCCTTGCGTACCCGGCGCGCCGGCGCGCAGCGCTTTTTGGCAGTGCATGTGCAGGTTCCCGGCGCGTGGAGTGTGCAGCGCGGCCATAATCTGGCGGAGGAGCTGGAGCAAGAACTGCGCCAGGTGTTGACGCCTATTTCCATTCTCATCCACATTGAACCAATTGAAGACCCGTCCTCCTGGGAAGATATTCCGTTGGTGCGGGTGGATGGGGAGCCGTGAGTCGGATGTCGGGGTAAGCGCGATAGACCTTCAGATATTGAATTTTCGTTCCTTAGGGTTCGTAAATTTATTACTTCCCGCATTTGCACAACTTTCTATGACCAGGGTGCGGGAACTTATTCTTTTATGGATCCTTAGAAGACGCTGACTTTCTTACCACCAGTCGCACCCCTAACAACAGAGCCAATACCGCCCCAAAAATAATGGGCTGCGTGTAGTATTGCCGCACCAGCAGCGCGTAATGCAGAACGGCTAAGGCGGCCGCCAGATAACTGAGGCGGTGCAGCCACCGCCACCGCTTTTCGCCCATCCAGAGCATGGCGCGGCGGGTGGAGGTAGCCGCCAGCGGCAGCAAAATGAGGAAAGAGGCCAGCCCCACCAGGGTAAAGCGGTTGCTGCGCAGGGCATCACCGACCAGCGCCAGGTCGAAGCCATAATCCAGCCCGACAAAGGTGAGGAAGTGCAGGGCAGCGTAGAAGAAGGCGTAGACGCCTGACGGCCGTCGCAGCCGATACACCCACTTCCAACCAAAAATCAGGTTCAATGGCGTGCAGGTCAGCGAGAGCAGCAGCAATATAAGCGCCGTCTTGCCGGTGCGCAGCGTCATGGCGCGCACCGGGTTGAAACCTAACTGGTTTTGCCAATAGGCCCACAGCAGCCAGAGCAGCGGCAGCCAGGCCAGCAGGTGGATGAGGAGTTGGGAGGGGGGGAACGGCCGTTTCTCTTGCACAGCTTTCCTTATCGAATGTACGGGCAACCCTGGTGACTGCCCACGCGCGTCGTCAAAAATTCTGTTTTAAGTCCATCCCCGCGTACAAATACGCCACTTCAGCTTCGTACCCATTGAAGAGCAGCGTTTTGCGCCGGCGCGCCTCGCCCAACCGCCGTTCCGTCGCTTGCGACCAACGTGGGTGGGGCGCGTCTGGGTTCACATTGGCATAAAAGCCATACTCGCGCGACGATGCCTTCATCCACAACGATGTGGGCTGTTCCGCCACCAGGTCAATTTTGACAATAGATTTGATGCTCTTAAAGCCATATTTCCAGGGCACAACCAGGCGGATCGGCGCGCCATTTTGTGGCTGCAAATCCTTGCCATACAGCCCCGTCGCCAGCAGCGTCAGATCGTGCAGCGCCTCATCCAGGCGCAGCCCTTCTACGTAAGGCCATTCATACCAGTCGCTCTTTTGGCCGGGCATTTGCTCTGGGTCATACAACGTTTCAAAGCGGACGTACTGCGCTTCCGGCAGCGGCTCCACCAATTGCAACAGCTTGTGCAGCGGGAAGCCCAACCAGGGGATGACCATAGACCATGTTTCCACGCAGCGCAGGCGGTAGACGCGCTCCTCCTGGTCAAACTGCCGCTTCAGGTCATCTACGTCATAGGCGCCAGGGTTGCGCACCAACCCGCCCACCGCCACTTCCCAGGGTGAGGCGATCAACCCTTGCGCCTTTGCCGCAACGCCCTCTTTCTCCACAGTGAATTCAAAGAAGTTGTTATAGTTGAGAATCTCCTGCTCGCCGGTCAGGTCATCGGGGGCGGGGGTGAAGGTGGGCACAGGAGATGGGGATTGGCTCGTCCCAGAGATGTCATTTGGCGGCGGCGTGGAAGTTTGAGGTGCGCCACAGGCGGTCAGCAACACGGCCGTTGCCAGGGCAGACGCACCTTGCATGAATTGACGCCGGCTGCGGTAAACCGCTTCCGGCGTGATCTGTGCTGCGGGAATGTTGCTGCAAAACCGTTTTTGTGTGCTCATGAAAATGCGCAGCCCAGGCTACTAGCCTGGGTTACTAGCCTGGGCTGCGTGTACAGTTTAATTCGAGCTTGTGCCCTCGTATTCATACGGGCCAGGGGTGTCTGGGCCGTTGGGCGGGAATTCGGGCACAACGATGTAATCCAGCGGTAGTTCGCCGGTCAGCGCGTTCAAGAAGGCGACGACATCGGTGATTTGCGCGTCGGTCAGCTCTTTGCCAAGCTGGTAGGTCGTCATGATTTTGACCATCTCTTCCAGGGTGGTAATGCTGCCATTGTGCAGGTAAGGGCCGGTTTTGGCGATATTGATCAGGCTGGGCACTTTGAAGGAGTGCATATCTTCTTCTTTGCCGGTGATGACAAAGCGCCCTTCGTCGGTTACGTCGGGATATGGCGTGACTTGCCCCAAGACGGCATACCGTTTGCCGCCGATGGCGTCGCTGTAGTGGCAGGTGGTGCAGCCGGTGGAGACGAACAAGGCCAACCCACGCTTTTCTTGCTCGTTGAGGGCGCTATCATCCCCATTCAGCAAGGCGTCGAACGGGCCGGGGGTGATCAGATACCGTTCAAAGGCGCCGATGGCGCGGCCCACGTTGTCGTAGTTGATGGGGTCGGCGTCGTTGGGGAAGGCGGCCTCGAACAGGGGCAGGTAGCCGGGGATGGTGTTGAGGACGTAGAGGACGTAATCGGGATCGGGCATGCCCATTTCACCAGAGGCCAGGATGGGACCTTGCGCCTGCTCTTCTACGTCGGCGGCACGGCCGTCCCAGAACTGCGTGATGTGCAGGGCGGCATTGTAGACGGTGGGGGAGTTGCGTCCGACCGGTTTGCCATCATGCCCCAGCGAGAATTGCAAACTGTCTACGCCGTAGTTGTCGAGCAGGTGGCAGGAGTTGCAGCTTATTTCCTGGCTGATCGAGATGCGGGGTTCGTAGTACAACATCCGCCCCAACGCGATCAGTTCTTCGCTTAGTTCATACTCAGTTGGCGCGGCTACCTCTGGCAGCGCCTTGAAGGCGATGAGAGCGTCGCGGGTGTAGGCGTCGGGGGCCAGGGTGGGCGGCACGGCCGTCGCTTCTGGCGCCGACTGACCACAGGCGGCTAACAGCAGCAGCAGCAGCAGTGATAAGACAACATAAAAAGGTTTTCTTTTCATCTCTTTCTCCTTAGATAGGGTATCAAAACCGGTTCAATTGGGGCAATTAAACCACTCTGATTTTAGGAGATGAGATTTCAGGTGGGTATCATCCAGTTGGATGATTCAGTGGACGAATTTGGGGAAACGGCCGTCATCCACCCCTTGCCGTAACAGCGCTGCCGCCTGGACGCGGTTCTGCACGTGCAGCTTGTCCAGGATGTTGCGCAGGTGGGTGCGCACGGTATTTTCAGAGATGAACAACTGCGCGGCAATCTCGCGGTTTTTTAGCCCCTGGCTGACCAGGTGCAGCACCTCCAGTTCCCGCTCGCTCAACACCGGCCGCGCCTCTTTCTCCTCTTCCTCTAGCTCTGGCTCTGGCTCTTTGCTCAACGCCGCAAACTCTGCCAGCAGTTGGGGGACAAGGCTGGAGGCGATGATCGCTTCCCCGGCGGCTACCTGGCGCACGGCCGTTACCAATTCTTGCGCGCTGGTACTCCCTTTCAGCAAATACCCCTGGGCGCCCGCTTTAACGGCCGTGAACAAATCCTCATCCTTCTCCGAAATGGTGAGCATGATGATTTTCAAACTCGCCTGCTGCGCCAACAATTGCCGCGCCGCTTCCAGGCCGGTGCAAAGAGGCATCTGGATGTCTAGCAAGGCGACGTCTGGCTGAAGCTGCTGCGCCAGAGTCACCGCTTCTTGTCCATTGCGCGCCTGGCCGACCACTTCGATGTCCCGTTCCCGTGCCAGCAGGCTGGCGATGCCGGCGCGGAACAGTTGATGATCGTCGGCTAACAAGACGCGGATGGCGCTCATGGCGTGGCTTCCTGGTAAAGGGGGTAGGAACCGCGTTCCTTCAAGGAACGCGGTTCCTTGGGGTAAATGAGGGGCGCGCTCTGTTCGGCCGGCAGGCGGGCGATGATTTGCGTGCCCACGCCGGGCGCCGTTTCCAGGTAGAAACTCCCGCCCACCCGCTCGGCGCGCTCTTGCATGATGCGCAAACCATAATGCCCCATTGGCGCCTGCGCCTGCGGGTCAAACCCCTGCCCGTCGTCACGGATAGCCAGCTCCACATAGCCATTGTGCCGCTGGAAATGAACCGCCAGGCGGGTGGCCTGGGCATGTTTGTAAGCGTTGGTCAGCGCCTCTTGCAAAATGCGCAGCGCCTCGATTTCCACCACCGGGCTAAGGCGGCATGCCTCGCCCATACTCAGGCTGACCGGCAGGCGGCTGCGGCGGCTGAATTCGTTGACGTAGCCGGAGACGGCGCTGTGCAGGCCGGCGGCAGGCTGGATGCGCAGGCCGTCTATGGATTCGCGCACCTCGAAGCACGCCTGGTCTACCACTTGCTGCACATCTTGCGCCTCTTGCCGCGTTTCGGAGAGATTGCCCGCCTCCAACGTTTGCGTCAGCATATCCATTTTCAGGTGCAGCCAGCTCAGGGTTTGCGCCAGGCTGTCGTGCAGTTCGCGGGCAATCCGACCGCGTTCTTCGAGGATCGCCAATCGTTCGATCTCTTCCTGGAAATGGGCATTGGCGACGGCGACGCCTAGTTGGTTGCCCAGGCAGGTGATGAATTGGCGTTGTTCGGGGGAAACGGCCGTTTCTCTCCGTTGCAGCAGCGTTAACATGCCTAAATCTTGCCGACCAGAGCGCAGGGGCACAACGATGAGGCCACGATAATTGTGGGCGATGGCCTGGCAGTTGTTTTGCATGCAGTCGTGGTGCGTATTCGCCAGCAAGTCAATCGCCTGCAAGTCACGGTTCAATCCCCAAAACGGGCACCCTTCCTGATCGGCGGCGCGGCTCATGCAGTGGACGACGGCCGGAGGCACGTCCTGATGTACCGTCACCGCCACCCTGCCGGAAGGGCCAAGCAGGTGGATGACACCCCCATCCATGTCGGTGGCTTGCAGGGCCAGGGCCAACGCTTCATTGAGCACACTTTTCAAGTTGGGCGAACGGCTGATCGTCAGGGACATTTCTGCCAGGGCGTTCAATTCGCGGGTGCGCTGGTTGATTTGTTGGTGCAGGGAATCCTGGTAACGGCGCAAATTACCGGCCATCTGGTTGAACGTTTCGCCCAGGTCTTGCAGTTCATCGCCGGTTTGCAGGGTGCAGTGCGCCTGGTAATCTCCTTGCCCCATGGCCACGGCCGCGCCGCGCAGTTGGCGCAGCGGGCTGATGACCATGCGCCGCACCAACCAGTAAAGCAGGCCGGTCATCAGGGTGGTGATGAGAACGGCCGTGAGCGTCAACGCCTGTCGTCCATTTGCCAACGATTGGTCCACCTCGGCCATGGGGACGAGCACGCTGATGCCGCCGCGCACGTCGCCAATTTGCACGCCAGGGTGGCATTCCAGGCAGGTGGCCTGAGTGAACAAGGGAGCCATTTGCCGGTAATATCGTTCGCCGCCAATCACCTCAATCTGGCTAAACGTGGCTGGCGTTTGCTCAAATTTGTGCAGCGCCTCCAGTTCAAAGGCGTCAGGCGCGTTTTCAAGGTTTTTTAACTCCAGGCTGGTGATGTGGAAGCGGAAATTTTCGCGGGCGTTGGAGAGGACGGAAATCTCCTTTGTCACCATGCCCGGTGATTTGCGATAAAACGGCCCCTGCCCTTCGACGTAATAATCTCCCGGCTGCGTCGTCCAGACATCGCCATACTCGGCGACCCAATCGCGCACGATCAGCATTTCAGTCAGCAGCGCTTCGGCCTGGGTTTCCACCTGGCGCAGCGCCAGGTCTTCTTGTAGATGGTAGAGCCAGGTGAAGAGCGCCAGACTGGCGAGGATGATGCCGCTGCCAATGCTCAGGGTGAGGCGTGCGCCTAAATTGAGCGGCAGAAACTTTCGTAAACGGTTCACGCTGCGGATTTTCATTTGTTTATAGTAGCGGGTTACGAATAGCAGCGCAAGCGGGACTGTGTATAATTAGGCGCGGGACCAACACCCACTCAGGAGGTTTTGATGAAAACTCGTATTCTGTTGCCTTTTGCCCTCTCGATGGCCGCTGTCCTCCTTCTGGTTGTGGCGCTGCGTGGTTATACCCTGCCCGTGACGGAGCCACAGCCGCCCCTGATCCTGACAACCCAGGCCACCGCTCTGGCGACAACGCCCCTGCGCCCGGTCAGCGCCACCTTCACGGTAATGGCCGACAGCGCCGCTACCGTCCAGTTTACCCTTGACGGCGTTCCAACCGGGTGGAGCGCATCCCCGCCGGCCGACCTGCCATTGCTGCCCGGCGTGGCGCAGCCCATCACCTTGTCCATCACCGCCAACGCGCCCGGCACGGCCGTTCTCACCCTGACCGCACAGTTAGTTGGGATGCCGGAAACGGCCGTCGCCCAACCTGTTGCCATCCGCGTTGTCCAATCGCTCCTCACCCTGACCGAAGTCGAATTAACGCCAGATTTTGTAGACGTGGGCAGCGGCGTCAGCAGCGTGGGGCTGCATATGGTGAACCACAGCGGCCTGCCTCTGGCGACGACGGCCGTCGTCCGCCTGCTAGACAGCGCCGGGCAGGTACAGCGGCAGTTTGACGCGCCGCTGACCGTTGCCCCCCGCCCCACACCAACCACCATCGGCGAATTGAACCTGAATGGATTGCCCGCCGGGACGTATACGGCCGTCGTCACCCTCCAGGACGCGCAAGGCCCCATCGCCGGCAGCCACGCGCCGCTGACAGTAGGACAGGGGCTGCGCCTCAGCCATTCCCCCCTGGCGCAAACCGTCCCGGCCGGCGCGGCGGCCAGCGTGACCACTCTCTTTACCACCACTCGTACCATCCTTACCAATACCGTCTCGTTTGACCCGGTGGTGAAGTGGACGGCCGTTTTTCCCCAGGAGCCAACCTTCAACCAGGTGGCGATGATGCCCGCCGTCGGCGACGTGACCGGCGACGGCCTGCCGGACATTGTGTTCAGCAGCTACACCGGGGAAAATTATGCCAGCAACGGCATTTTGCGCATCTATCGTGGCGACACCGGCGCGCCCATCGCCAGCGTCACCGACCCCAGCTTGCGCGTCAACCCCCTCAGCAGCCCCGTGCTGGTAGACCTGGACAATGACGGCCTGGCGGAGATCGTCGCCATGCTTTCCGGTGGTGGATTGGCCGCCTTCAGCGGCAGTGGGCAGCTGAAGTACAGCAGCGTGCCCACCTTCACACTGGCCCCGCAGCAGGGCATGATGCCCGTCGCCGCCGATTTGGACCAAGATGGCCGGCCGGAAATCGTCGTCGGGCGCTATGTGCTGAACCACACCCTGAGCGAGTTGACCGTGCTTGGCCCGGCCAGCGGCTCAGAAACAGACCTGGTAGGCGGCATTGTCGCCGACGTCAACCTGGATGGCGCGCCGGAAGTGATCGTCGCCAACACCATCTACGCGGCGACGGGCGGGATTTTGCACCAGAACACGGCCGTTCCCGGCGTGGGCAGCGTGGGCGTAGGCAATTTCGACGCCGACCCCTTCCCGGAGATCGTGCTGGTGGACCCGTTTAATAACGGCCGTCTCTTCCTACTCGACCACCAGATGAACCTGATTTGGGGGCCGGTCGCCATTCCCACCAGCAATGGTTCCCCTACCAACGGCGGTCCGCCGACCATCGCCGACTTCGATGGCGACGGCTGGCCGGAGATCGGCGTCGCCGGGAATAGAAACTACGTCGTCTTCAACGGCGATGGCAGTATCCTCTGGCAGCAGCCAACGCAAGATTTGTCCTCTGGCTTCACCGGCTCGTCGGTCTTCGATTTCCAGGGTGATGGCCGGGCGGAAGTGGTTTACGCCGATGAAACCGCCTTGCGCGTGTACAACGGGGCGGATGGCGCGGTATTGTTCAGCACACCCCACTCCTCCATCACAGGCTACGAACTGCCGGTGATCGCCGACGTGGACGCTGACGGTGCGGCGGAGATCGTGCTGGTGGACAACAACGCCTTCTTCGGCGCCTTCACCGGCGTGCGCGTCTTTGAGGCGGACGATGATAGCTGGGTGAACACGCGCCAGGTGTGGCATCAACACGCCTATGACGTCACCAGCGTCAACGACGACCTGCAAATTGTCAGCCACCCGACGCCGGTCTGGCTGCTGCACAACACCTTCCGCAGCCAGGCCCCCACGCCGGAGCAGGGGGACGCCTACTTTGTGGAATTGATCCATTACCTGTCGCCCACCGGCACGCTGCTGCTGCCCGATACGCTGTTGCCGCCGCCGCTGTCCTATGATGAGACGTACATCCACTGGCTCTACGCGCAGCAGGAGCGGGTGGAGTTGAAGGTAGGGCAGCTTGGGCAGCAGCTTACCCCGGCGTTGGCGCCGGGTGAGGCGCGGGCGTTGTCGGTGGGCACGGCCGTTACCTATACCATCGGTGGCGAAACCAACCAATTGACATTGCCACCCTTCTACGCCGTCGCGCCGCATATTGTGGACCTGACGCCGCCAGCCATCACGGTGACGCCCCCGGCGGCAGCCCATTACACCATCCACCTGAGCAACCCATTCAGCGCGCCGCAAACCTTCACCCTGACGCTGTATGGCGTTCCGGCGGCGTGGGCCGTTTATCAACCGGTGGTGAATCTGGCGGCGGGGGAGATGGGGCAACGGCCGTTAACGATCACCATCCCCATGACCATGACGCAATCGCTGACCTACACGCTGCTGCTGGAAGCGGCGATTGGCGGTGGAACTGACGCGGTGAGCGCGCTATTGGTCGCCCTGGAGCCGGACAAGCCGCCGCAAAGCGTCACGCTGAGCGGGCCAACGGTGGGGCAAATTGGGCAGCATTACACCTTCATCGCCGCCGTGCAGCCGCTGACGGCGACCGCGCCCTTCACCTTCACCTGGCAGGCGGACGATTTGCCGCCGGTGGTGACGTTGGGCGGGCATGAGCACAGCCAATCATTCCGTTGGAACCAGGTAGGGAGCAAAACGGTGACGGTGACAGTGGCCAATGATGGCGGAACGGCCGTCGCCACCCATCAAATTGTGCTGGAAAACGCCGCCCTTTACCTGCCGGTCGTGGTCAAACAACCAGACGACACACCGTCGCCAGCCTGCAACCTCATCCCTTACATACCGGGCAACCCGCCGGGCGTTGACCTGGTGATCACCGATTTGCGCCTGACGCCGGCGACGGTGCAGGCGGGGGCAACGGCCGTTGTCCAGGTGACGATCAAGAATCAGGGGCAGCAAGCGGTGGCGGTTGGCAACAATTTCTTCGTGGACTTCTACGTCAATCCGGCGCAGGAGCCGCCGCTGCCTTTCCAGGCAGGGGCGCTGACGTGGCCGGTGCAGGGTGGGGAGATGGCTGCCGGGGCCAGCCTGACGCTGACGGCCAATTACACCTTCAGCGCCACCGGCTCATACCGCCTTTGGGCGCAGGTGGACACGGATGCCCACGTGCCGACCGGCGGCAGCGAGGCTGACGAAGCAAACAATGTGTATGGCTGTTATGGGACGACGGTATGGCAGCGGTGATGTAGGCGGCAACGCGATCATTCACTCCCGCCCCCTGAGCGTTCGACTGAGCTCACGCCGAAGTCCTGTCGCAGGGGGCGCCGGTTTCGACAAGCTCAACCGGCGGGGGTGAATGGTTACGTTGTATCTGAGATTGTTTGGCCGAACGGGTGTGTAGTCTAAAACGGGCACGGTATTGGCGAAATCGTTGCCGCTCTTGAGTGAACTCACCTGGGGAAACGTGTGCCAAGGCGTGACGAGCTTTGGCTCTGCTGGTCGATGTCTGACAGAAAGGCGGTCAGCTCTTGCTGCACCTGAGTTCCGGAGCGGTCGGGTTTCCCATCAGGGTCCGACAGGCGCGCAATAGGAACCAACCAGTCGGTTGCTTGACGCAATTCCATGTAGTCTGGCTGCACGGAAAGCAGTGCGTGGTGTAAGCCGTCGCGCAATTCAATCAAGTCCGCATCCTGACGATGCGCCGGCAAGGTATCCAGTCTCACGCCGCACCTCCTGGCGCAAGCTCACTTTCAGCGATTGGTCGGCTTCGGCCACCGGTTCAGCCACGTTGTTGAGGTAATGGGCCTGGCAGAAAGCGTGTTTGGCTTCGGCACACACGAGCGGCGCCGTCGGCGCCAAGCCGCGCTGCTTATCGCTGAGCAGAGCCACTACCCGCAGCCCCAAAGCGGCAATCGGCCGCAGAAAGCTGACAAAGGTTTCGTGGTCTTGCTGACTCAACCAACCACTGCGCAGGGTCAGCCCAAAAGTTAATGTGCCATGAAATCCCCTCTTGTCAACTCACGTAGTAGATTTTGCGGTACTGCCTTTTTTCTCTTTTTTAGAATTGATACGGCGAAATGCCTTGTCAAAAAATGAGACTTTGATAAGATGTGTGCGCGAAGGTGTTTGAAGTTGTTCGTACCCACAATCAAGCACTCATCATAGCACCATAGCCACTATTTTTCTTTGGAATTATTTTTAAATTAATTACTCCTTCTCCCGTATCGTTAATTAACACCTTCTGTTGCATCAAATTTTAATATTTCTTTGCCGACCGGGCGCGCGATCCATCAACGAGGCTCGTGATGTGTGTTTGTGCATTGATTCACTGAACCCAGAAGGGAGGATGGTTGTTGTCTATGGCAAACTGGAAGGTTTTGGGGAACGGCTATATGTGGTACTTATGCCGGTCAATATTTACACTATGCTTGCACTTTTGCTCGTCATTCCCGCGAGGGCGGAAATCCACTCTGGCGAGACAGACGGAGACCCGCCCCACGTAAGTGTGGGTATGACACGACCTCTGGTAAGTTTAAAAACTGCAAAGATAGTGATTTAGGAACGAGAATTAAGTAACTTGAACATTTGACCGGCTAAAGCCTCGACTCCAATGGATAAGTTATTTA
>JACSRF010000297.1 GCA_014879875.1 Anaerolinea sp. | reverse complement strand
ATCAACTCTGCCAGAGAATATGATTCTTTGCCTCTGGTGGCATAATCGCTAAATATGGATTACACACCCTTACACGATTACTGGGCTACCCGCTGGCACATACATTGTTATCGCGCATTACAAAGATGGGAATCTGTTCAGACCAACGTCGCAGTTGGTTAGTGTACCGCCCAATGCGGTGAACTTGAACTTCAATGCAATTCAGGTTGAGGTTGTGGCGGCGCCGGCGGGAGAGTTGCAGATGGGTTGCCATCAGGATCACACTGGCGGGTTGTATTTCTGTAACAGTAACGAATTACCGCTGCACACCGTGTACTTGGACGCATTCTACATTGGCAAATACGAGGTCACTAATGCGCAATACGCGCAATGTGTAGCTGCAGGCGCCTGCACACTTCCTTATAGAAACTCCTCCTGGACACGCACTTCTTACTACGACAATCCAGACTATGCCAATTATCCCGTAATCTATGTCTCATGGGAGCAGGCGAACGCTTATGCGAGGTGGATTGGGGGGCGGCTTCCCACAGAAGCAGAATGGGAGTACGCCGCCAAACCCGCTGGCTCGGTATATCCCTTTCCGTGGGGCGATGAGCGTCCCGATTGTTCCTATATCAATTTTAGGTACCAGGTCTTCACTTACTGTGCGGGAGATACTGTTCCAGGAGGTAGCTATCCGCTCAGTGTCAGTTGGGTGGGCGCACACGATATGTCCGGTAACGTAATGGAATGGGTCAATGATTGGTACGATAGGGATTACTATGCTGTCTCGCCATACCACAATCCACCCGGCCCGCCCGGCCCCACCTCAAGCAACAACTACAAAGTGCAGCGCGGTGGTTCTTGGAATGATGATCGAGAGTGGGTGCGCATAGTCTTTCGCCGCATGGATCAATACAACGATGCGAACTCTTATACCACCGGATTCCGAGTAGCGTTCCCGGGTTTAGTCTCACCCTGACCCGCCCATTTAGGAGTGCGGTGGGAAATGCGAGATAAGCAATGACCCCAGAACGCGAACTGACTGCCCTTGTTGACCTCTGCCTGCCCAACGGCCGTCTCAACCCCGCCGCCGTCGGCTGGTCACGCGCGCCCCTGCACCGCTGTAACCTGCACGGCCGTTGGCCGGGCAAAAAGCGCTGAAACTACTGGGCTGTCACCACGGAAACCCACCTCTCCTCCGCCACCATCAGCCACCTGGATTACGCCGTGGTCTTCGTCTACTACGCCGACTTTGCCAGCGGCGAATTTGTGGAGACGACGCGGCTGCTGCCCCTGGGCCGCGGCTGCCAGATGGCCGACGTGGTGGCCGCTGACGCCATCTACGACAGCCGCGACCTGTCCGTCGCCATGCGCCAGACTGGGGATGGCGTCAGGCTGGTGATGGCGATAGCGGATTTCCAGGGACGGCCGTTGTCCGCCCAATTCGCTATCACCATCCCGCCGCAGCACGAGACCTTGAGTGTGGTCATCCCCTGGAATGAACGCACCTTCCAGTTCACCAGCAAGCGGCGCGTGCCTGCCACGCGCAGAACTGCCTGCCCGCGGTGGGCGTCGTCATCATTGGCGAGCAGGAGACTTTGTTCAGCGGTGACCAGAGCTTCGCCGGCCTGGACTTCGGTCGCGGTATCTGGCCGCGCCACTGCCGCTGGAATTGGGGCAGCGCCTCCGGATGGCAAAACGGCCGTCTCGTTGGTCTCAATCTGGGCGGGCAGTGGACGGATGGCGCCGGCAGCACGGAGAATGGGGTGTGCGTGGACGGCCGTTTGCACAAGCTCTCGACCGACCTGACCTGGCAGTACGACAAGGTGGACTTCATGCAGCCCTGGCGCATCAGCGGCGCGGACGGCCGTCTGACGCGGACCTTCACCCCTTCCTGGAACGGGTGGCTGCCAGCAACGTCTAGCTGGTGCGCTCGGAGGTGCATCAACTGTTCGGCCAATACAGTGGGCGCATCACCACCGACGCGGGTGAAATAGTAGTTGTCCATGACCTGGTAGGCTGGGCGGAAGACCACGTCGCGTTGTGGTAAACAGGCTGGCGCGCTGCGTGCCCGATTGTGGGCAAATGGGAGGGCCAACGGCCGTTGCCCCAGCCCGTTCGGCTGAGCTCACGTCGAAGCCCATCCTGCTCACCGGCGCGCTGCTCTCCCTGCCCATCCCCGATGCCCATCCCCGAAACCCATCTGGTTGCAACTCATTTCTGCTACAAATGGTCAAGGCAGCACCAGCAAACGCTGCGACGCCGACCGTCCCCACACAGTTAAATCATACATGGCATAGACTTCAACCGGCAGCGCGCTGAACGTCCCGCTGTGCGTGGCGCGCGCGTAATAGGTGAAGGTGTGGCTGCCGGCAGCCATCTCGGTGATGAAAAAGCTGACCTGCCCGCCACGTATTTCTTTGTAATTGTAGCCCCGCCGTTCCCAATACGGCCGTCCCCCATCTCCCGCCAGCAGCGCCGTCGTCTCCAGGTTGTCATTGAGCGCCTCCAGGCCGCCGGGCAGGCTGTCGGCCACAATGACGTAAGCGGCAGCGGCGGGCAGGATCACCGTCACCTGTACCTGTACCAGTTGGTTGGGGGCAACGGCCGTCACCGTCTCTCCCGTCAGCCCATCCCGATACAGCCGGTTGACGCTGACAACCCCGGCCGCTTCGATAGCCTCCTGCGCCAGATAAACGCGGTTATGGAGGGCGTAGTACAGCAGTCCCTCGTGGGTGATGGTTAACTCATTGCTGCCCGGTCGTAGGCTGGCGGCGGGCAGTTCCACCCGCGCCGACAACGCATTGACGGCCAACGTGCCGCTGACGACGATCTGCCCGTTCAGGCTGATGGTGTACACCGTTGCCGCATCCCCGCCTACTTCCTGTATCCGCAGCAGGTGGTCGGTGAGGGCCAGGATGGTGAAGGCGGTTTCGTTGGTGCTGCCCCAGCCTGTGCTGCGGCGCTGGCTCATCAGGTAGCGTACCATGCCCGCTTCCAGGTCGTGCCCCGGCCAGATTTGCACAAAGGCGCTGAGGGCCAGCGCCGTGCTGCGCGTGGTGGAGGCCATTGTCTTTTGCTGGTAATGGCCGTCTTGCGCGTCGCCTGCCCAATAGACCAGACCGCTGACGTTCACGGCGTCGGCCGCCAAACCTTCTACCATTTGCCGGGCAGCGGCCGTTTCCCCCAGTTCATGCAGCGCCAGCGCCAACGCTGCCCGGCTGAACGTATCCAGCGGCACGGCCGTTTGCGCCGCCGTGGCCAACGTGATGGCTGAATCGCCATACCCGGCCAGCGCCAGGCTGTAGAGGGCAAAGGCGCGGGTGCGCGTGTCCATGACCAGCAGGCGGTCATGCAGCCAGGCCGCGCCCCGTTCAATAACTGCCGGGTCAACTGCGTAACCCGCTGCGTCCGTCGTCACCAGGCCAAAAACCACCCAGGCCGTCTGGTAATCATCGCTGGCGTCGTCGGTCCACCAGCCCCAGCCGCCATCGGCGTGTTGGAAACTGTACAAACGCTGCACGCTGGCCCGTACCAATGGCTCCAGGTTTTGCCGCAGCAGCGGGTCGCTCACGCCTAACTCTTGAAAGGCGCGGGCGACGACGGCGTTGGGCAGGGCGCGGCTCATCGTTTGCTCCACGCAGCCGTAGGGGTAGCCGGTGAGGTATTCCAGCCCCTGCACCATACTGCCCGCCAGCGAGCGGTTGAGGTCAAGCTGTACGCCGCCGCTGTCTAAGGCCGTTTCCGGCCAGAGGATTTCCGTGGTGAAGCGGCCGTTGAACTGGCCGACCTGGGTGGTGACGTGGGGGATGGCAAACGGCCGTATCGTCAGCGGCAGTTCCACCACGTCCAGCGGCCCATCCTCATTGCTGGCTTGCAGGGTGAGGGTGATGGTTGCGGCAGCGACGGCCGTCACCGGCCAGCCCACCACCTGGGAAGTTCCCGCCGCGATGGTGATGGTTTGCGTGGGGAAATTGTGAATGGCTAATTGCGGATCGCTCGTTGAGAGATTGACGGTGAGGGTCTGCACGGCGCTGCTGTTGTTGTGGATGAGGGCGGTCAGGGTGAAATCGTCGCCGGCGGTGAGCGCGCGCGGCAGGATGGGGCGGGCAATGACCGGCTTCCAGGTGGTGACGTTGTGCGTGGCCTCGCCGGCCTGCGTGTCGGTGGTAATGGCTCTGGCCGTGAAGCGCCAACTGGTGAGGTTGTCCGGCAGAGTGAAGGAGATGGTCACTTCGCCGTTGTAGTCGGTGTGCAGCGCGGGGAACCAGGCGGCCGTGTCCTGAAAATCGCGGCGCGGTTTGCCGGTGAGGGGCAGTTCGCCCTCGCCGTCGCCACCGCCGCCGCCCATGCCGCCCGGTTCCCCCTCGTACCAGAGACGGCGGTTGGGGCGCAGGGCGTCATAATAATTCACCTGGTTGGGGCGGGGGAAGTAAAACGCGCCCAACATGGCGGGGGTTAAATCGGGGCTGAGGCTGAAGAGCGCCTCGTCCACCACCGCCAGCGCCACCTCGGCGGAGACGGGATGCCCCTGGCTGTTGGTCACGCGCAGGGTGACGCTGACTGTATCGCCGGGCTGATACTGCGTTTTGTCCGGGGTGATGGCGATTGCCAACGTTTTGTGCTCCAGGGAAATGGGGAGCTGCATTTCGGCAAAGAGCAGTCGGCTGTCTGCCTGGCTGTAACGCCCCAACTCGACCGCTGCTAACGGCTGCCAGGCCATGACGTTGACGAAGATGTTGGGTGTGTCGCTTTCCAGGATGGTCACGTCTACGACGGTGAGCGGCGGGGTGAGGGTAACAAGCTGCTGGCGATGGACGGCCGCTCGTTCAAAGGTGAGCAGCGCCGGGCCGCCAAAGGTGGATTGGATGAACACCTGGGCCGTGTCGCCGGGGGCGTAGCTGGGCTGACCGCTGCGGATGGTGAGGGCGTCGCTGCGGCCGTACCAACGGCTGGCGCGGTTGGTTGAGTCATAGGCGAAAAAATAACGTTCGGCGAAGATGTCGTGGCCCAGACGGTCGGTGGCGCTGGCGGAGAGGGTGTAGTAGCCGGGGTCGGCGGGGGTGATGGGCAGAGTGAAACGGCCGCTGCTGTCTGTCTGCCCGGTGAATGTCTCGACCAGGTCCATGTCGTAGTTGTCCGGGTTGTAATGGCGCAGTTGCAGGCGCACGGCGCGATTGGCAACGGCCGCGCCCCAAATGTCTGTGACCGTCACCTGGATGGGCGCGGGCGCGCCCGGCTCTTTCACGAAGCTGCCGCTGTCCAGGGCGATGCTTTCGGCGCGGTCATGCACCGTAATCTGGTGAAAGCCGCTGACGCTCTGGTGGCTGCCATCATCTACGGCCGCTTCCAGCGTGTACTGCCCGGCGCGGGGGGTGAGAGCGAGGGTGAAACGGCCGTTGCTGTCCGTCTGCCCCTGCTGTGGTTCGTCAAAAGTGACCCATTCATCGTCATAATAGCTGCCGCTGGAGAAGAGATAGACCTGCACGGCGGCATTGACCACCGGTTCGCCGAAAAAGTAGGCGCTGTCTACCGTCACCAGCACACCTTCGCCGGCCAGGTAATGGTCGGCGCCGGTCGTTACCTGCACGGTGTAATCTGGCTTGCGGTACTCTTCCACCTTGAAACGCTGCGCGACCTCATTGCCGTCGGGCGCGGTGATGATGACCTGGTACTGGCCGAGCATCGCCCCCTCGCCCAGTTGGAACTCTCCCTGCACCGTGCCAAAGTGGTTGGCGCTGAGGGGGAGGCTCTGTACCAGGTTGCCGCGGCTGTCGCGCAGTTGGGCGATGACGGCCGTGCCTGCGGCCAATGGGCTGAGGCGAGCGTCGTCGTTGTGGCGTAAAATCGCTTTGAAGTAGACGGTGTGACCGGGGCGGTAGAGGGGGCGGTCGGTGCTGACGTGGATGAGCGTGGTGGGCGGCGCGCGGAAATAGCGGCTGTTTGGCCCCCAACGGCCGTCCAGCCCGGTGACGGTGAGGTCATCCCCGCGCCGCGCCAGCACAAAGGCGGGGGTGACGCCGGGAGGCAGGATGGTTTGGAAAATGCCGTCGGCAGCGGCACGGCCGTTTGCCACTGCACGACCCTGGTCATCCCAGACGCTCATCTCCAGGGCGCCGGCGGCCGCGCCGTTGATGTCTGTGGCCCAGGCCGTCAACTGCGCGTCGGCGCGTTTGACGACGAGGGTGTGCTGCGTGAGGAAGAGCAGCAGTTCGTCGTGGTAGGGGATACGGCCGTCGGCGTCGAGGGTCAGGATGTAGGGGCCGGGCGGCGCGCTGGTGGGGATGATGGTTTCCTGGGGATTGAGGTAGCCGCCCATGTTGTCGCTGGAGAAGGGCTGGGGGGTGGTGACGGCCGTCCAGGTGATGACCGGCGGCAAGTCGGCAATGGTTGGCCCATTATGTTGCAACATTTGCACCGCCTGCGTCATGGTCAAGTCGTACAGGCTGAAGGTGACGGTGATGGGGTCGGTTTCATAGCTGCGGTATTGGATGGCGCGACGGCCGTCGGCGTCTACCACCTGCACGTCGTCGCCAATGCCGAAATCGGCGGCCGTGTACAGGTCGCTGGTGGCAAATGACCAGGTGTAGGGTTGGGGAAAGACGGCGTCCCCGGCGGCGTCGCGGGCGTCGGGCTGGATGGCGACGGTGTAAGCCGTGTACCCGTCCAAGTGTCCCGCTGCGGGGTGGAAGGTGAGCCGGTTGCCCAACCAGGTTAGCTCTCCGGCGATGGGTGGGGTGATGGTGAAGGCGGCGTTGACGGAGGCTTCGTCCATCTCCCGTGTGAAGGTGATGGAAATGTCAGTGTGGGGATTGGTCCCATGATACCACCACCAATAGTTTGGCTGTGGGGAAACGGCCGCCACCACGGCCGGCGTGGTGAAGGTGGCCGGGGTGGGCGCAGCCAGCAGTTGGTTGTCGGCGTCCACCAGGGCGTTGGCAAAGTTGACCATGTAGGTGGTTGCGGGAGGCAGGACGGGGCTGTTGTGCAGGGTGAGGGTGGTACGGCCGTCGGCGGCCGTTACCTGCCAGTCGCCGCTGACGGGCGGCTCCACGACCAGAGCGCTGAGGACGCTTTGTGGGTTCAGTTCCTTGTTGAGAATGACAGTGAGCGGGCCGTCTAGGG